>CATZEP010000014.1 GCA_958418185.1 uncultured Collinsella sp. | reverse complement strand
GGGAGGAGAGGCCGGCTGCTGCCTGTGCCTCCTGCTTAAAGCGTGCGGCGAAGGTTGCGTCGCCGGCATACTGTGGCAGCATGATCTTGACGGCAACCGTGCGGTCGAGGACCTGATCTTGCGCACGGAAGACGGTCGCCATGCCGCCTGTTCCCACCTTATCCTTGAGGAGGTATCTTCCCCCGAGGACCCTCTGTTCCATTCCTGCTCCTAACATAACTATTCGCTCAACGATGTGTGTAGTACCAAATCTATGGCCGCTGGGACCGCGTGGCGCCTTGCCGCTAGCTCATCGGCCGCGGTGCGCCCCAAGTATCCGCTTCGATCACAGGCATCACGCTCCTTGGGCGGCAAGTGCCGCGGTCAGGACGATGCCGGCGATCTTGGCTGCCTCGACGTCGTGTTTGTCGTAATCCTCCAAGGCCACCGAGATGGCGACCGTGGGTGAATCATAAGGTGCAAAGCCAACAAACATAGAGTTGACGTTGGTGCCGCCGGTCTCGGCCGAACCGGTCTTGCCGGCAACCTTGACGCCCGGAATCTGGGCATCGGTGCCGGTGCCGGACTGGACAACCGCGAGCATGGCCTGCTTGACCTGATCGGCCGTGGTGGCGCTGACGGCCTGGCCGAGCGAGCGGGATTGCGTGGTCTTGACCACGGTTCCGTCGGGGGCGAGCACCTGGGCCACGAAGAACGGGTCCATGACCACGCCGCTGTTGGCGATGGCCGCCGCTATCACGCAGTTTTGCATGACGGTGGTCTGCGGACCTGGCGTGTGGTCCATGCCGACAGGCTGGCCGGCGCCTGCCCAGGCGGTCTCCCACTCGGTCATGAGCGAGGGGTCGGCCATGATGGAGGCCGCGGTGGTCAGGTCCTGACCGAGCTTTTGGCCGTAACCAAAGGCGTTGGCAAACTGGACGAGCGAGCTGGCGCCGATCTCGTTGGCCACCTGGCCAAAGACGACGTTGGACGACACGGCAAAGGCCTGTTGCAGGCTGATGGTACCGTAGCTCTCGTTGGCGTCATTGGTGACCGGCGCGTTGCCGATATCCATGGAGCCGGGCGCCTGGTACGTGCTGGTAAGGCTGGCGGTGCCGGTTTCGAGCGCCGCGGAGAGTGTGACGACCTTAAAGGTCGAGCCCGGGGTATAGAGAGCGTCCATGGCGCGGTCGTACATGGAGCCGTCCTCGCCACCGCCCGACTGCATCAGGGCATCGATGTTGGTGTTGTCATAGGTGGGCGAGCTTGCGCATGCGAGGACCGCGCCGGTGCGCGGATCCATAACCACCACGGCACCCTTAAAGCCCTTGAGTGCCTGCTCGGCAGCCGTCTGGATGCGCGAGTCGATGGTGAGCTTGGCGGTGTTGCCCGGTTGGTTTTGGCCCGCGAGCGACGCGAGGGCGTTGTCCCAGCTGGAGTAATCCTTGGAGCCGGTGAGCGTTTCGTTCATGACGCTCTCGACACCAGCGGTGCCGTACTGCTGGCTTACATAGCCCACCACGTGAGCGGCCATGTTTCCGTTGGGGTAGGAGCGGGCGTAGGTGCCGTCTTCCTGTTGCAGCGACTCGGCCAGCGTCACGCCGTCGGACGTGATGATGGAGCCGCGCTGGATGTACTTGGAGCGGGCGATGGTGTGGTTGTTGGTCGGCATGTCCTGATAGTCCTTGGCCTTGATGACCTGGACATAGGTGAGGTTGCCGATAAGGATGGCGAATAGTGCCGTAAAGGCGAGCACGGCGCGGGTCAGTCGATTGGCGAGCGCCACGCGGCCGAGCACACCGGATTCGGGCGTGTCAAGCAGGCGACGGCGCATGCGCGAGCCGGCGGAGTGGCTGCCGCGGGCATACGAAGACGAAGTGGCGAAGCGCGTGCCAGCCGGGGAGGCCGCCGAGGCGACCTGGTCGTCGGTGATGGCGGCCATGGTGCCGGTGCCGGTGAGCTCGGCCTCGCGACCGGTTGCCTCGTCACCGGCGCGCAGCAAAAGCGCGACGATGATAAAGCTTGCCAGCAGCGAGGAGCCACCCTGGCTCATAAAGGGCAGGGTGACGCCGGTCAGCGGGATCAGGCGGGTAACGCCGCCAACGATCAAGAACGCCTGGAAGCTGATGGCGGCCGTAAGACCAGTGGCGCTAAAGGCGGCAAGGTCGGACTTGGCACGGGCTGCCGTGGTCAGGCCACGTACGGCAAAGAGCATAAACAGGATAAGAACGGCGCCACCGCCCAAAAGGCCCATCTCCTCGCCGATAGCCGAGAAGATAAAGTCGGACTCGACGACGGGGATGTTGTTGGCCATGCCGTTGCCAATGCCGACGCCAACAAGGCCGCCGTCGGCCAGCGAGAAGAGGGACTGGACAATCTGGTAGCCCTGGCCCTGTGCATCCTTAAAGGGATCGGCCCAGATCTGGAAACGAACCTGGACGTGCGACAGGAACTTGTAAGCGCCCACGGCCCCCACGGCCAAGAGCACAAGGCCGATGATGACATACGAGAAGCGACCCGTGGCAACGTAGAGCATCAGCAAGAAGATGGTGTAGAACAGCAAGGCCGAGCCCAGGTCACGTTCGAAGACAACGACGAGCAGGCATACACCCCAGACTGCGAACAGCGGCAGCAGCAGGCGCAGACGCGGAATCTTAAGACCCAAGATCTTGCGGTTGGAGATAGAGAGCAGTTCGCGGTTCTCGGCCAGGTAACCGGCTAGGAACAGCACGATAAAGACCTTGGCGAACTCGCCGGGCTGAATGGTAAAGCCGGCGATGCGAATCCACAGTTTAGAGCCCGAGATCGTGGTGCCGATAAAGATGGGCAGCATCAGCAAGATGATGCCGATGATGCCAAAGGTGTACTTGTAGCGCATGACCACGTCGAGGTTTTTGACCAGCGCAAGCGTACCTACCATCAACGCCACCGAGATAAACAGGATGACGAGCTGCGAGATGGCGAGCGTGGGCGCCAAGCGCGTCACAAACGTGATGCCAATGCCCGAAAGAACAAAGACGATGGGCAGGATGGCCGGGTCGGCGCCGGGTGCCAGAATGCGCACGGCGATATGCGCCGCGGCGAAGGCGGCAAAGAGACCGATCGGAACGGCAAGTGTCTCAAACGAGATGGCGGCGCCTGCGGTGAGCACGTACATCGCATACAGCAGGATGACGGGGAACGCCGAGGCGATGAGTAAGAGCAGTTCGGTATTACGGCGACTCATAAGCGGCACTCCCTTTCTAATTCTTATCGGAGGCTTCGGCCTCGGCGGACTGTTCGGCGGTATTCTCGGAATCCGATTCGGAGGTCGAACCCTGGTCGGTGTTATTGCGGATCGTTTGCGCGTCGATCACCTGACGGGTCTGCTCCTCGTCGATCTGATGGCGGTACTTGGAGATGGTGTCCTGTGCGTCGTCGATGCTCGTCTGCTGAATACCTGCCTTAAGGCGATTTTGTGTGTCTTCGGGCAGGTCGGACAGTTTGATGGTGGTCGTGCTGTCGAGCCAGTGCAGCTTAAGGCCGAGCGGCTTGCCGGGAATGCCCCGGTAGACCGCGACGGTGTCCTTGTAGGTGCCCAGGTAGTACGAGCCGGTGATGCCTGCGTAGGCCCAGATGGCTGCCGCCAGCACAAAAGCGATGCCCAGTACGGTGGCAATGGTGATGTTGCGGCGGCGGACGCGCTTTGCCTCGCGCATGACGCCATCGTCGACCAGGTCAACGACAAGCACGGTGACGTTGTCATGCCCGCCGGCGACCAGTGCCGCGTCAACAAGGTTGTCGACGCAAATCTGCGCGGTCGAGGACTGTGTGGCGATGTTTTCGATATCGCTATCGGGAATCATGCTCGAAAGACCGTCCGAGCACAGGATCAGGCGGTCGCCTTCCTCGATATGCAGGGTAAAGTGGTCGGCATACATGGCGGGATCCGAGCCCAGCGCGCGGGTGATGACCGAGCGGTTGGGGTGGACGCGAGCCTCGTCTGCCGTAATTTCGCCGGCGTCCACGAGCTCCTCCACATAGGAGTGGTCGCGGGTCACGCGGATGAGCGTGCCCTCGTGGAGCAGATAGGCGCGCGAGTCGCCCACGTGGGCGATGGCGAGCATGTCGTTTTCGATATAGGCGCAGGTTGCCGTGCAGCCCATGCCGGGCTTGCCAAGCCCGTTGAGCGCAGCCTCGATGACCGCGGCGTTTGCAGCTTCGACGGCGGCTGCCAGTCGTGCGGCGTCGGCTGCCTGCGGCGCTGTCTTGGCAATGGTCTCGACGGCGATGGAGGAGGCTACCTCACCGGCGGCGTGGCCGCCCATGCCGTCGCATACGCAAAAGAGCGGCGATTGCACCAGATAGGAGTCTTCGTTATGCGGGCGCACACAGCCAACATCGGAGCGGGCGCCCCACATGAGCTGCGTGGTCGTGCCGGCGTCGTAGGTCGAGTCAGTCTCGGTGCGCTCGTCGGTCAGCGTCTCAAAACTCATGGTCGAGCCGGGGTCCTTAAGCTTGGCCTCCACGGCGGCAACGTCAATCTCGGCCGTATCGCCGGGCGAGACGGTGTCGGCATCGTTGCTCGGGTCGTTGACGTTGGGCGTGGCGGGCTCTTCGGTTGTACGGTCGACAGGCTCGTCGTCTTGCGGGGCGACGGCTGCAGACTCGGGCGTCGCGAAGTGCGCGGGCGCGGGCGTGCCGTGGGATTGGGAGACATCCTCCGTCGTTGCTGCGGGTACGCCTTCGGTTACAGACTGCATGGCTTCGGGCGCCGATGCGTCCGCGGGGGAGGGCGCCGCCGCGGGTTCCGGTGCAGATGCGGACTCGGGCGCTGCGGCGGGTGCCGGCGCTACGGGAAACACCGGTGCCGCGGGCTCGGGAGCCGCAAATACCGCGGAGCTCTCGGTAATCGCCGTGGCGACGGGTTCGGCAAAGTGAGCCGGCGCGGGCATGTCTTGCGGGACCGCGGGCTGCTCGGTAGCGGCGTGCACGCCGATGGGGGTGTTACCGCCGTCAGCGTTGCCCTCGGTATCCTCGTCGTCGGTCAGCGTCGGATATTCTTGCGTTACATGCGAAAGAGGCAGGGAGAACACGGTGTCCTCGGGCTCCACGGGTGTGGAGTCCGCCGGAGCGGCGTGGGCCGGTGCAGCTGTGGCGGCGGCCGGTGCCTCGGTCATGGTTGCGGACTTGTTCTCCTCGTCGATCATCGACGGTTCACCTTCATGACCACGTCGCCAATCTGGACTTCGTCGCCCTCGCGCAGCGTTGCGGGCTCCACCAGCTGGCGGCCGTTGACGAGCGTGCCGTTAAGCGAGTTGAGGTCCTCGATAATAAGTGCCGGACCCTGCAGCGAAAAACGCGCATGCGAGGCCGAGACAAACGGTTCGTTGATGCAGATGTCCGACGACGGCGAACGGCCGACGATGACGGGGCCGAGCATATCCACGTGGATGCCGCGGATGCCGCGCGGGCCCTTGTCCACATCGATCGTCCAGATGGCCGAGTCGCGGCGCTGGCCGCGGACGAGCCCCACGCCGGTCTTCATGACGGCAAACAGGAAGATATAAAGCAGAACGACCAGGACGATGCGGCCTGCAAACAGGACGATATCGATGTTCATAAGCGACTATCCCCTAAATTCGAACGTGCTCAGGCCAAACGTCAGCAGGTCGCCGTTGCGCAGCGGGCAGCGCGTGATGCGACGGTTGTTGACGAGCGTGCCGTTGGTGGAGTTGAGGTCCTCGATCGACCAGTCCGAGCCGGTAAAGGTGAGCTGGGCATGACGGCGCGACACGTTGGGGTCGCGCAGGGCGATGTCGGAAACCGAGCGCTCGCGACCGATGGTCACCTGTGCGGAGGTGATGGCGTGGCTCTCGCCGCTCACGACATCGACGAGCTGGGCGAGCGGACGCTGCGGGGCGCGAGAGCTTGCCATGTTGGAGGCGATGCTGGCTGCGGCGCCAAGGCCAGCGGCGGCGCCGGTCGCGGCGGCTCCGCCCATGCCGGCAAGCGCGTCGCGCGAGACGGTTTGGGGCACGGGAATGGGTGCGGCGGCAGGGTCGGGCATATTGGGCGCAAAGGGGTCGGCCACGGCAAGCGGGTCGGGAGTGGCAGCACGAGGTGCCGGCTGCTGCTGCGGCATAGCAGCGGGGTGTTGCTGCGGGGCGGCAAACTGCTGCTGGCCGGCGCGCGGGGCGCTGGCGGCACGGCTTGCCGCGGAGTTGTTCTGGCCCAGGCCGTTTTGGTAGGCGCGCTCTTCCTCGTACAGGCGACCGAGCGTGGGGGCATCGACGTTCTCGGCAAAGACCGAGAACTTGCCGCCGCGCAGCTGCGGGTCGATCATAAAGCGAACGAGGGGCTCGCCGACAAAGACGTAGCGGCGCTTTTCGGCCTGCGCTTTCACAAACTCGCGGACCTCGCGCGAAAGCTCGGGATAGAACGGGGCGAGCATGGGATCGTCGTCGGCGGCAATCAGGATGGTATAGAGCGCCGGCGCGGTGTTGACGCCGTTGATCACCAGAGTCTGATCCTCCATGTCGCGAGCGGCCTGCTTGGCAAGCTTCTTAAAGGAGAACGGGGCACGGGTGGCACCGAAGATGCCGGCCACGTGGTCCTCGAAGATGTTCAGGAAGTTCACGAAAGATCACTCTCCGTATAGGTTCTTTGGTATCCGAGCAAATAAAGGCATATCCCGACGATTATAGAGGATAGGATTCCCGTAACCGCTGCCTTGGCGACGACCGGGCCCGCAAGGCTGGCAATTTCCATATGGTGTGCAAGACAAAACGATACGGCCGAGCCGATGCCGGCGACGGCAATTGCGACGATGGCGGCAAGGTTCGATCCCTGCTCGGCGCGCTTGGCATGAGCATTGAGCAGCAGCGATGTTGCCGCGGCTGTTGCTGCAACCAGCACGATTGCAGCGAGAAGGAGCGCGTCTCCCAGCGCTGCGGCGACATTGCTAAGCCCCAGTGCGCCTCCCGCAGAGAGAGCCGCTGCAGCAAGGCGGGCAAAGAGTGCGCCCATGCCCGTGGCTGCCGCGGCGCTTGCCGGGCCGAGCCAAAACGCCGCGATGCTCGCGGCGGCTCCGGCGGCAAGGAGGGCGTCGCCGGTGAGGCAACCCAGCGCAAGCGCGCAGGTGAGCGTCGTGCTCGCAGCTGCCTCGGTGCGTCCCCAAGCAATCCACCAACCGGACATGGCAGCGGCAAAAATGACCGCGACCGGCAACATCGACAGGATGCCCTGCGCCTGCATGGTGGCGTTGGCCATGAGCACCAAAAAGCCCACGGCCGAGATGGCCGAGCCAATCTGCGGGGCCAAGCCTGCCGCCGCGCCAATGGCGACGGCCGCCACGGCCAGCCCGGGAAGCGCCGCGACGCCGGCTGTCTGCATAAGCAAAAAGCTGAAGGCTCCGCATGAGAGCGCCGAGATACCGCGCATGGTGTAATTGCGTGCGCGGCCCCAGCGCGTGCCCGCCCAGCCAAGTGCGGGGTCGACCTCGACGGTGTCATCCTCGTAGCTCGATGGCTCGATATCATCTGCCGCGCACTCGTCATTCGAAAGCTCGCCTACCATCTGCTCCAAGCTGCGACGGCCTTCGCGCACGCTCCCCAAGCCGGCAAGGAGTCGGTCGCAGAATGCCTCGATGCTATCGGGGCGGTCTTGCGGCATGGGGGAGAGGGCGCTCATGAGCGCCGCCTCGGCCCCTGGGGGAAAGTGCGGGATCAGCTCACTGGGATAGGTGGCGCCGCCGATGATGTGGTCGAGCGAGTCGGCGGGCGTGGCCGCCATAAAGGGGGCGCTGCCGCACAGCCCCTCGTAGATCACGCAGGCAAGGGCAAAGACATCGGCGCGCTCGTCGACCGTGCCGGTCTCGATGTCGAGCTGCTCGGGCGGCATGTAGCCGATGGTGCCGCCGCGCGATCCGCCAAAGCCGCCGGCAGACGACAGCCGCGCCATGCCAAAGTCGGTGAGCTTTACATTGCCCGAATGGTCGATAAGCACATTGGCGGGCTTTATGTCCAGATGAAGCACGCCGTTTGCATGGGCAAAGGTGAGTGCCTGACCCAGCGCGTCGGCAATGGCCGCGGCCTCGTCAAAGGTGAGCGAGTGGCCGTCCACGCGATGCAAAAACTCGGCCAACGACATACCGTCGACATACTCCATGACCAGGTAGGCATAGGCGGTGTCGTGCGTAAAGTCGATAACCTGCACGATATTGGGATGTTGAAGCATGGCGGCGGTATGCGCCTCGCGCAGCACGTCCATGATGTCGCTGGCGGGCATGCCGGCGCCGTTGATAAGGGGGATGCGCTTAATGGCCACGCGACGGCGCAGATGCGTGTCGCGGCAAATCTCGATGGAGCCAAAACCGCCGGTCGCAAGCGTCTCGAGCGGCTGGTACCGCTTGAGCAGCTCGCGAGAGCTAGTGCCCTCCAAGGGAACGTCCGGCGAGAACCGGGCGGTATGTTGCGAGAAAAGCGGCATGGCCAACCCTCGTGCGTTTAAAGTTCGTTTGCGAGCGGCGGGCGCGGGGCCGAGCCGTTCGCGGTGGCATAGATGCTGCTAGTGTAGCACGCTCAGGCGGATGGCGAGGATGGCGGGATGCGAGGCTGCCTGTCTGGCTTGGCCTTAGCGCTTCTTCTTGCTCTTCTTCTGCTTGCGCCGCTTGCCCTTGTTATCCTGGGGCTTGTCGGCCTTGTCGCCCTGCTTGGCTTCGGCAGCGGCCTTTTCTGCCTTCATCTTCTTGCGTTTGGTCTCGATGCGGAGTTTTTTGTTGATGCGCGCCTTGAGGAAGGTGCCAAACTGCTCGGCATCGCCGCGGACAAAGGTGTCCTTAGGGATAGTCACACCCTGGTCGGCGAACATGGCTACAAAGATGCGCTCGCCGTCGAGTACGTGGTCGAGCTTTTCAAACGGGAAGAACTGCGATTTGCCGCTCTTGCCCCAAACCATCAGGCCGTCCTCGTTGGCGGCGACGCGTCGATAGCGGCCACCCATGGACTCGTCGGCCTCGACGGCGTCGATAAAGTCACGGGCGAGGGTGTGGTGCAGGTTTTTGCTCCACCAGGCCAAAAAGGCGCCGAATACGATCAGGACGACGCCAAACTTGATCCAGTTGCCGCCGGCCACCAGCATGCCAATGCCGAGCAGCGCGGCAATTGCCGCGGCGACATACAGCGAGCCGCGACGCCTGGGCGAGGCGACCAGGCGGGCGAAGTCGGTGACCAGGTCGTTTTCGTACTGGTACTCGTTGAGGTACAGGATGCCGTCATCGGCTGCGGCCTGCTTCTCGAGCGCGACCTCGACCTGGTCGGCTGCTTCGGAGGGAACGAGGTTGCTCTCTGCGTCTGCCATGCTCTTTGGACTCCTATCGCGGCGGGCTCGCCGTACGGGTTATTATGAATGCAGTATGCCGTGCGACCGCATGGCCGTCGCGGCAACAAGACTCAGTATACCCGGGGGAGCACCCATGGAATCGTTGTACCGAAAGTATCGCCCGCTCACCTTCGACTCCGTGGTGGGCCAGCAGCATATCGTCTCGACGCTCGAGCACGCCATCACCGAGGGGCGCCTGTCCCACGCATACCTGTTCTGCGGACCGCGCGGCACGGGCAAGACCACCATGGCGCGCATTCTGGCCAAGGCGCTACTGTGTCGCAACGCCGAGGCGGCGCGCGCCGAGGGTGCAAGCGGCTGCATGCCCGACGGCACCTGTGAGGAGTGCGAGCTCATCGCCGAGGGCAACCACCCCGATGTCTACGAGCTCGATGCCGCAAGCCGCACGGGCGTGGACAATGTGCGCGAGGAGATCATCAACTCCGTCAACTTTGCCCCGGTGCGCGGCAAGTACAAGATCTATATCATCGACGAGGTTCACATGCTCACGACGGCGGCGTTCAACGCGCTGCTCAAGACGCTCGAGGAGCCGCCGGCGCACGTGATCTTTGTGCTGTGCACCACCGACCCGCAAAAGATTTTGGAGACCATCCTCTCGCGCTGCCAGCGCTTCGATTTTCATCGCATCGGCAACGAGGATATTGAGCATCGCCTGTCCTACGTGTGCGAGCAGGAGGGCTTCGATTACGACGACGAGGCGCTGGCTATCGTGGCGCGTCATGCCAAGGGCGGCATGCGCGACGCGCTCTCCACGCTGGAGCAGCTGAGCGTCTTCGGCAACGGTACCGTGCACGCGGACGATGCCCGCTCGCTTTTGGGCGAAGTTTCGGACCAGATTCTGGGCGAGTTTGCGCGCGCCATCGCCGAGCGTGATATTGCTGAGCTCTATGGGCTCATTCGCGCACAGGTCGAGGAGGGCAATGACCTGCTTGAGCTGACGCGCGACCTGGTGGCGCATGTGCGTGACGTGTATGTGGCCTGCGTTGCCGGTGCCCGTGCCGAGCTGTTTGAGGGCGGGGCCGAGCAGGCCGAGGCGCTTGCTGCCGAGGCTGCTGCCTTTGGCGAGCATCCGGCCGACCGTCTGGCCCGCGTGCTGACGGTGCTCGACGATGCCGCGCTGGAGATGAGGGGCGCGAGCGACGTGCGCCTGGTGCTCGAGATCGCCTGCACGCGCCTGGCACGTCCCGAGGCCGATCTGACCATTGAGGCCCTGGCCGAGCGCGTGGCACGCTTGGAGGCCATGGTTGCCAACGCCGCGGTGCCGGCGAGCGTGGCTGCTGCAGGTGCTGCGCCTGCGGTTGTCGCGGCTGCACCTGCGGCGATGCAACAGCCGACACTGATCTCGGGTGCCCGAGCTGCCGCTCCTGTGGCATCTGCCGTGCCCGCCGCTGCGTCTGCGCGCCAGGGCGGCATGCCCTGGGACCGAGGCGCTGCCGCTCCGGCGACCCAGCCTGCGCCCGCGCCGACCCCCAAGCCTGCCGCGCTGACATCTCAGCCTGCATCGGCTCCGATGTCTCAGCCCGTTGCGGCTCCCGCGCCTGCCGCCGCTCCGGCACCTAAGCCCCAGCTCAACAACGCCGCCCAGGTTGCTGCCGCCGGCGCCGCCGAGACCCCCGCGGTTGAGGATGCCGGCGAGCTCCAGCGCAAATGGGCCGAGGTCGTCGAGCGCGTCAAGGCCCAACAACCTTCTTATGCGGCTCTCCTGTTGAACGCTCGCGCTACGGCAGACGATGGTTCTAAGCTCACGGTCTCGTTCCCTACGGCATTTGCTATCAAGATGCTCGGGCGTGCTGATACACAGGCGGTGTTTTTGCCGACAGTCAGTGCGGTTTTCGGTCGTCGCACCGTCGACTATGTCTTGGATGGGGGTGGCACGCCGGCTCCTCAACATGAGGAGCATTCTCCATCTGCACGGGCTGCGGCATCTGCGGACCCGCAACCCGTGTCCTCGGCGGCCCCTGCATCCTCGAACGCCAGCGCGACGCAACCAAAGGCAGCGCCGGTAGCGGCACCGACCCCGTCGGCGCCTGAACCCGCTGCGCCCAAACCGGCTGCTCCGGTCCCCGCGCCCAAGCCCGCTGCCGCGCCTGCGCCCGAGTCATCCGACCTGGCCAAGGCCCCCTGGCTGCGCTCCGACAACCCCGCCGGCGCCCCCGCTACGGGTAAGCTCCCGACCGAACCCGCGCCCCGAGCGCCCGAGCGCGCGTCCGCTTCCAAGACTCAGCCGTCTGCGCAGGCTGCGTCGTGGGAATCCGAGCAGGTGCCCTACGACGACGCCATGGTCGGCGGCTTCGCCGGCGATACGAGCGGGGAGGATCTTCCTCCGTTCGACGTGCCTGCCGCGGTGCCTGCGCCCAGCCCTGCCGCTTCAGCCGCGGCTCCCGCAGCTGCGACGTCCGCTCCCACAAGCGATGACGCCCCCGCTGCCCCTTGGGAGTCCAACCCCGGCGCCGGCAGTCCCTTCGGCCACCAGGGCGCAGCCCCGAGCATCCCGCAGACCGAGGATGAGGCCAAGGCCCTCATCCGCAACGTCTTTGGACAGGCCACCATCTTCAAACCGGTGGAGTAACTGTGCGGGCGGGTACGCTGCTCAAGAAGAGATCTCTTTGTCCGGGCGCATCTGTATTTCGGACATGTGTAGTGTGGTGCCGCGTATATCGCATTCGAGCAGACAGGCACGTGACGGTCGGCCTAGGATGCTGAGGTCGATACGATATGTCGCATGGCTGTCCGTGTACTCGACTTGCTCGGCGTTGACGGTTGCTCCGATTGTAAATAAAGAGCCCAGTTCGGCATCGACAATCTTGGAGTCCTTTATCTTGACCTTGAACTCTTGGTAGAGGGACGGGCTGTTGTAGTAAATGGTTCGGGTTCCGTCGGTGCACTCATCGGTCGCTTCCCATTTGACGACGGGCTGGCCCGAGCTGGCTATCAGTAGTTCTGCTCCAAAGGCTATGGCATGGGTGATGACAACCAGCAATGCCCAGCCGACAAAGAGATAGAGAACCACATATGCAACGGGGTGTTTTGAGCGGATGTTTTGGAGCACGTCGGGGGCATTCATGGGGCACCTCCAAATTGATATCTATGACAATCAAATTATACCCGCCGTCATGAGCGCCGCTTCGAGTAGTGGCTCGGCATTTAGCCATTTAGTGGTACGCATTAAATGTCGGATTCCGGTTCTACAAGATTTAGCTTTCAATATTATGCAGATGCGAATTATTCAACCTTGCATAATCTTTGGGCGCGGCTTGCACTCCAGGACATGTATATCGACTGAGGTGGCACAACCGCCCCGCTCGCTGGCCTTGCGCCGTGGTACGATTTTTGAGTTTGAAAGTCCTGCCGCGCTCCGGCTGCCCTTGCAGCTCGGCGTGCGGCTGCACGTAAAGGAGCCATCATGGCCGGTATGAACATGCAGCAGATGATGAAGCAGGCTCGCAAGATGCAGGAGCAGCTTGCCGCCGCGCAGGAGAACCTCAAGTCCCAGACCGTCGACGCCTCTGCCGGCGGCGGCATGGTCAAGGTGACTGTCAACGGCGAGATGGAGCTCGTCAACCTTACCATCGACCCCGATGCGCTCGATCCCGAGGACGTCGATATGCTGCAGGACATGATCATGGCTGCCGTCAACGAGGCCGTCCGCGGCGTCAACGAGCTCGCCAACAAGCAGATGGGCGCCATCACCGGCGGCCTCAACATCCCGGGCATGCCGTTCTAAGACACGCATACAATGAGTGCGAATCACAGTCTGAAAAAACTGCTCGATGAGCTGGGTCGTCTGCCGGGCATTGGTCCCAAGTCGGCCCAGCGCATCGCCTACTACCTGCTCGAGGCCGATGCCGAGGAGGCCCGCCGCCTGGCCGAGGCCATCCTGGAGGTCAAGCAAGAGGTCCACTTTTGCAGCCGTTGCTTTAACTACGCCACGGCCGACGAGTGCTCCATCTGCCAGGATTCGATGCGCGATACCACTCGCATTTGCGTGGTGGGCGAGCCGCGCGACGTCCAGGCAATCGAGCGCACGGGCAGCTACCACGGCCTCTACCATGTGTTGGGCGGCGTGATCAGCCCCATGGACAAGATCGGTCCCGAGCAGCTGCATATCCGCGAACTGCTGGCGCGCCTGGGCCATGAGGATATCCACGAGGTCATTATCGCCACCAACCCCAATATCGAGGGCGAGACCACGGCGAGCTACCTTGCTCGCACCATCAAGCCACTGGGCGTCGAGGTGTCGCGTCTGGCGAGCGGGCTGCCCGTGGGAGGCGACCTGGAGTATGCCGACGAGCTCACGCTTGGCCGTGCTATCGAGGCCCGCCGCGCGATCTAGGCGGCGTCAGCTCCGCGGCATGTCCCGTCGGCCTGCCGCACGGGGCGCTCATAATTGGGCACGCGTTCATACATTTGTTGTGCAACAAACCTGCTTTTCATCCGCTTATCGCGTGGATGGGCCCACTCGCACCTCGTATTTGCCCATTCGTTGCGCAACCTTTTGGGTTCGCTGATACACTCAAAATGTGGATATGAAAGAATGCGCCGCTTTTAAGCGGCGTGTTTTTGTTGGAGGAGAACGCATGCGGTCCGCTGGCACTCAGACAAAGCATGGCGCCGCGGTGCGCATGCGACGCCGGTTGGGCCTGGCGCCTCGGGCGTACGTGCTGCTGTCTTGCTCGCTGGCGCTGGTCGTGGCGGGTGTTTCTGCTTACGGCATGACGGTGCCGTCCATGGTACAGGCGCATGCTGCGCGCGAGCTGCATATTGGGCGCAAGGCCAAAAGCGACTTGGGAACGACAACTGGATATGCGTGGGCGAGCGTGGTCGGGCGCACCGTGTTTGGCGTCGATCCCGCGGACGAGGGCGAGCGGGCGTCCAACGAGATCACGCTGGCAAACGGCAAGACCATCGTGCTCACCAACACCAAGGTCATTACGAAGCTTTCCAATAACAGCGTGGCTTCTGTCGTTAACAAGACCGAACAGCAGAAGGAGCGGGATACGCAGCAGGCGGGTAAGCCCGGCGGCTCGGACGGGTCCGGTTCTGGCACCGGTTCGGCGGGCTCGGACGGCGGTTCCGGGTGGGGTCCGGGCTCTGGCGGTGGATCTTGGAGGGGCGGCGCGACGGACGGGGGTGACAGCGGCGACACAGGCTCGGGGGGCCTCTCGGCTGCCGAGGAGGAGAGTATCCACAGTTGGCTCGTGACCAAATACAACATGCTCGATGACTATGTCGCCCGCGCCAATAGCGCGGTCACGACCTATAACGCAACAGGCGATACCGGGCCGTGCGATAACCTGGCCAACGATATGTTTGTCATCCGTGCCGAGTTTGGCCGGCAAACGTTTTCTCCCCACTCAAAGTGGTATCGGCAGTACGCCAACCTATGGGGCTGCTACACCAACCTGTGCCAATGGGTGGGGCATTACGGCGATGATGACATTGCGCTTAACAACTTCAACAATAGCCTGGCGGCGATCGCCCTATGACGAACGATCTCGCTTCTGCGGCAGCCCAGTCGCTCAACCGTGATCCCATGGTGGGCCTGCGCCTGGCGCGCGTCGACGGGTTTGAGCCGGCCGTCGCCCTGGGCACGGACGAGCTTCCCGCCTACCTTCGCCGTTTTACGATGCTGTTTGCCGATGACGCCACCATGCGCCGCGGTGGTATCGGCCGTGTGACGCGTGCCGTCAACGCGCAGGGCGAGGCCGTGGCGCTCAAGCAGCTCATCTTGCCAACGCGCGACGAATTTGATGACGATGTCGCCCACGAGGCGCTGGTCACCAAGTTCAAGGCGGCGTTTCGCGAGGAATATGAATGCCATCGTGCCCTTTCGGGCCTTAAGGGCTTTCCCCGCTTGTACGGGTGGGGCGAGGTCGACGGCGTGCCCGCGATTGTCATGGAGTGGGTCGAGGGCGAGACGCTCGCTCGCCTGCGCCCGCGCTTTGCCGTGGACGATGCCGGGCGTCTGTCGCCGCTCGTGGCGGCGCGCCTGGGTCGCGACCTGTTCGATCTGCTCTGCCGCATGAGCTTGGTGGGGGAGGGGTTCGTCCATCGCGACATCTCGCCGGCCAATATTATGGTGCGCACGGCGCGCCTGCCGCTCGACCGACAGCTTGCCGAAGGCACCTTCGACCTGTGCTTGATCGACTTTGGCTCGTCGCTGGCGCTCGAGCCCGCCTCTGCGGTGGCCGGCACCGGCGGCAGGGAGTCCTTTACAGAGCGCTACGCCACGTTGCGTCGCGCGACGGTTGCCTACGCTTCGCCCGAGATGCTCACCGACGATATTGCCGACCTGCGCGTTTTGCGCATGTCGCCGGCAATCGACGTGTATGCCGCGGCGAGCACGGTCTATGAGCTCATCGCCGGTGTCGCGCCGTACGAAGTAGCGCCGGGCACGTCGGGTACTTCGGGCTCGCGCAAAAAGACGCGCGATATCGCCAGCCCTTATCGTCTCAAGATGGATGCGCTGCCCGATTATCCCGTCGGCGCCCACGCGCCCGGCTGCGACTTGACGCAACTGCTGCGACGCGAGCCCGATGTGGCACTTGCCGCGGCCGAACAGGCTCAGCAGCTGGGGCTCGATCCAAATTCCGAGGATCTGCGCGATGCGCTGGCGTTTGTCGACGCTCAGCTGTTCGATGTGGTGATGGCCTGCCTGTCCTGCCATCAGGAAGATCGTCCCGAGCCGGCTGCGGTGGAGGCGGCGCTCTCGGCATTTTGCGACCACTATGCGCAAAATGTCGCCCGCTCGCTTCGCGCCGAGCCGCTCATGCCCTGTCCCATGGACGCGTCCGGTCGCGCGGTCCGTCGCGCTGCGATGATTGGCGCTGCGGCTGTCTGCGGCCTCGTATGGGCCGTTGTGGTGGTGTCGGCGGCGCTGCTGGCGTCGGGTGCTCGTATGACGGTTGCCGTGGGGCACATTTCGTGGTCCGGCACACTGCCGGGCATCGTCGCCGTGCTGGCGTTGGCGCTGCCGAGCGTGGCGGGCATTGCCGTCGGAGCCTTGGCGCGCAATCGCCGCGCGGGGTTCCTGCAGGGCGTGTTGGCCCTTTCCGCCTGTGAGGTTCCGGCTCTGGCCGCACTCGCATGCGCCGTGTTTTCCCAGCATGCCGTGGCGGGTGGCCTGGTGGCCGCCATAATTGCAACCTATGCGCTCACGTGGTTTTTGCTGGCGATGGGGTTTGCCTTTGAGCTTCCCGTCGT
Organism: uncultured Collinsella sp.; assembly: GCA_958418185.1. Classification (GTDB taxonomy): domain Bacteria; phylum Actinomycetota; class Coriobacteriia; order Coriobacteriales; family Coriobacteriaceae; genus Collinsella. Next base: position 5,338 of record CATZEP010000014.1, on the reverse strand, counting down.
GTCAGCACGACGTGCGAAAATTCCCATGGCGACGCCGCTTGCCGGCGGAGCCGCGGCTGTTCGCGCCTTTGGCGGGCCGGCCGAAGTATCCGACACTATCTCTGCGACCAAGGAGGGCTAAGCCATGGCTTCTCAAGCTGAGCTCACCCCGTGCGGGGCAATGTTTGACATCTTTAAGCGCGCAGCGCACCTGAGCCATATCGAACTGTGCGGCCTGGTGCTCTCGAGCCGCCCGCTGGCCGATGGCCGCAGCCCCCAGAGCCGCGCCGCCGATCGCTCCTGGGTCTCGCGTTTTATCGTGCGCGCTCCGGTCGGCACGCTGCAGGAGCGCTATTTTGCCGATTACGGCACCTCGGCCGCGCGCATCATGTCGCATCTGGCCCTGCGCCGCCGCAATCCCATGAATGCCACGGCGGTGATCAACATGGTGTGCGGCCCCGCCGGCGAGCCCATGGTGCGGGCGCTCGAGGAATGCCATCAGGATACGAGCCTCTACCGCAATGCGGTCGAGCGCCTGTCGCAGGCGGCGGAGCTTATGCCCGCCGAACGTGCCGAGGCCGTGCTGGTGCTGTTTGTAGCCGTCGGTTGCTCGGCAGATGTTCGATCCTCGGTGACCTATGCCATCGACTACGCTCATGCGACCTGCGGCGGCGCCACGTCGACGCCGCGCTCGCTGAGTACCTCGACGGTCACGGGCGATCACGAGGCGGCGCCTGCGCATCCGCTGGGCCTGCTTCGCGTGCAAAACGGCTACGTGGTGAGCGCTCCGCGCTGGATTCAGCCGAGTGGGCAGGGCGTGGAGATCGGTGCGCTGGCGACGGGGGAAGGCGATATCACCGATGTGGGCGATGACGTTTCGGCTCGCCATGCCCACGTGTGGTGCGATGACCAAAATACCTGGTACGTCGAGGATCTGTCGTCCACCAACGGAACCGTGGTGGTAAACGGCGCGACGAACGTCTGCACCCAGGTCGAGCCTGGCCGCTCCGCTCAGCTCAACCCCGGTGACGAGCTCAAGCTCGGCGAATCCACCACCTACGCCATCCTCCTCGGCGCTCTCTAACTCATCTCCTAAATAAGTTGCGGTGAAATAGGGACTGTTTAAGGCCGCGACCGGCAAAAACAGTCCCCATTTCACCGCAACTGCCGTGTGGTCGGCGATAGAGAAACGAGAGTGGATTTCCGGACGCACGAGAGAGGATTTTCGGACGCACGAGAGAGGATTTTCGGACGCACAACCCATGAGAGTGGATAATCTCCCACTTTTGGTCAAGATACAGGCAAAAAGTGGGAGATTATCCACTCTCGATGCAGGCTGCGACTTTTCCGTCCGAGGGGCCATCTCGCCCCTTGGCAGTCACCTAAGGTAAACCTTTACCGCCCACCTATATTTGTCGAAATATGGCTTGGCGGCGGGGTACAATAAGCCCGCATGCGGATTTCCGTTGCGGGCGCTTCCCATCGCCGGGGCGTGCCCGGGAGCATCCGGCATGCGGCCTTTGCGGCGCTCGGTCATGTGCAAGACGGGTAGCTGGGCCTGTGGAGCGCGTGCAGCCCTCCTCGCCTTGGCATGCCTTCTCTCCACGCCATGTGCCTGCTGCTCAGTCTGCCTGCCAGATGATTGGAAGCAACAGCGAAAATCCCATCACGCCAACATCCCGGCAATCGCCGGGGCCTGTATACCTATATGAGAGGAGAGGGGTATATGGCGCGTAAGTTTAAGTCTATGGACGGCAACGAGGCGGCCGCATATGTTTCGTATGCGTACACCGAGGTAGCGGGAATTTATCCCATTACGCCGTCCAGCCCGATGGCCGACCATGTCGACCAGTGGGCGGCCCAGGGTCGCAAGAACATCTTTGGCACCCCGGTCAAGGTCGTCGAGATGGAGTCCGAGGCAGGTGCAGCCGGTACCGTTCACGGTTCGCTGGGCGCCGGTGCTCTGACCACCACCTACACGGCTTCTCAGGGCCTGCTCCTGATGATCCCGAACATGTACAAGATCGCGGGCGAGCAGCTCCCGGGCGTCTTCCACGTCTCCGCGCGTTGCGTCGCTTCCCACGCCCTGAACATCTTCGGTGATCACTCCGACGTCATGGCCTGCCGTCAGACCGGTTTCGCCATGCTCGCCGAGGGCAACGTCCAGGAGGTCATGGACCTTTCGCCGGTGGCTCACCTTGCCGCCATCGAGGGCAAGACCCCGTTCCTTAACTTCTTCGATGGCTTCCGCACCAGCCACGAGATCCAGAAGGTCGCCATGTGGGACTACAAGGATCTGGCCGAGATGTGCGACATGGACGCCGTCCAGGCTTTCCGCGATCACGCGCTCAACCCTGAGCACCCGCATACCCGCGGCAGCCACGAGAACGGCGACATCTTCTTCCAGAACCGCGAGGCCTGCAACAAGGTCTACGACGAGCTTCCCGCCGTCGTCGAGGGCTACATGAAGAAGATCAACGAAAAGCTCGGCACCGATTACGGCCTGTTCAACTACTACGGCGCTCCCGATGCCGATCGTGTCGTCGTGTGCATGGGCTCCTTCTGCGACGTGCTCGAGGAAGTCATCGACTACCTCAACGCTCACGGCGAGAAGGTCGGCCTGGTCAAGGTTCGCCTGTTCCGTCCGTTCTCCATCAAGCACTTTGTCGACGTTCTCCCCGAGACCGTCAAAAAGATCGCCGTCATGGACCGCACCAAGGAGCCGGGTTCCATCGGCGAGCCGCTCTACCAGGACGTCGTCTCCGCTCTCTACGAGGCCGGCAAGACGGGCATCAAGGTCGTCGGCGGCCGTTACGGCCTGGGCAGCAAGGACACGCCTCCCGCGTCCGCGTTTGCTGTCTTCGAGGAGCTTAAGAAGGACGAGCCCAAGCGCGAGTTCACCATCGGCATTGTCGATGACGTGACCAACCTGAGCCTGCCCGAGGCCGAGGATGCGCCCAACACCGCAGCCCCCGGCACCATCGAGTGCAAGTTCTGGGGTCTGGGCGGCGACGGTACCGTCGGCGCCAACAAGAACTCGATCAAGATCATCGGCGACCACACCGACAAGTACGTTCAGGCCTACTTCCAGTACGACTCCAAGAAGACCGGCGGCGTCACCGTCTCGCACCTGCGCTTTGGTGATTCTCCGATCCGCTCGCCGTACTACGTGACCAAGGCCGACTTTGTCGCTTGCCACAACCCCAGCTACATCGTTAAGGGCTTCAAGATGGTCCGCGACGTCAAGCCGGGCGGCACCTTCCTGGTCAACTGCCAGTGGAGCGACGAGGAGTTCGCCGAGCACATGCCCGCCGTGGCCAAGCGCTACATCGCGAACAACAACGTCAACGTCTACCTGATCGACGCTATCGATCTGGCTGCAAAGGTCGGCATGGGCAAGCGCACCAACACGGTGCTCCAGTCCGCCTTCTTCGCGCTGGCCAAGGTCCTGCCCGCCGAGGACGCCCTGCAGTACATGAAGGACGCGGCTACCAAGTCCTACATGAAGAAGGGCCAGGCCATCGTCGACGCCAACCATAAGGCCATCGATGCCGGCGCTACCGCCTTCCGCAAGTTTGAGGTTCCGGCCGACTGGGCAACTGCCGAGGATGCCGCTCCCGTCGAGCTCTCCGAGGAGACCAAGTCCGCCATCGCCCAGCAGGTCAAGAACCTGCTCGAGCCCATCGATCGCATGGATGGCGACAGCCTGCCCGTTTCCGCCTTTGTCGATTGCGCTGACGGCCAGTTTGAGCTGGGCGCCTCCGCATACGAGAAGCGCGGCGTCGCCGTGGTCGTTCCTCACTGGGACGAGACCAAGTGCATCCAGTGCAACCAGTGCGCCTATGTGTGCCCGCATGCCACCATCCGTCCGTTCGCGATGACCGAGGACGAGGCTGCCGCCGCGCCCGAGGCTACCCGCACGCTCGACGCCATGGGTCCCAAGGCCAAGGGCATGAAGTTCACCATGGCCGTGTCCCCGCTCGACTGCATGGGCTGCACCAACTGCGTCAAGGTCTGCCCCAAGGGCGCCCTCGAGATGGTTCCCACCGAGCAGGAGATGGACCAGCAGCCCGTTTGGGACTACATGGTCGAGAACGTCTCCGAGAAGAAGGAGCTCATCGCGGCCAACGTCAAGGGCAGCCAGTTTAAGCAGCCCTACCTGGAGTTCTCGGGCTCCTGCGCCGGCTGTGCCGAGACCGCCTATGCACGTCTGGTGACCCAGGTCGCCGGCGACCGCATGTTCATTTCCAACGCCACCGGCTGCTCCTCCATTTGGGGCAACCCCGCTGCCACCGCTCCTTACTGCAAGGACAAGGACGGTCACGGCCCGGCGTGGAACAACTCCCTGTTCGAGGACAATGCCGAGCACGGTCTGGGCATGGCCGTCGGTTACGAGGCCGTCCAGAAGAAGCTGATCGCCGCTACCCAGGACATCATCGCTGCCGATGGTCCGTCCGATGAGCTCAAGGCCGCCGGCCAGGCTTGGATCGACTCCGTCAACGACGCCGAGGCCTCCAAGACCGCTGCTGCTGCCTACGTCGCCGAGCTCGAGAAGTGCGGCTGCGATGCTTCCAAGGCGATCCTCGCCGACAAGGCTTACCTCACCAAGAAGTCCTTCTGGATCTTTGGCGGCGACGGCTGGGCCTACGACATCGGCTTCGGTGGCCTGGACCACGTCCTGGCTTCCGGCCACAACGTCAACGTCTTCGTCTTCGACACCGAGGTCTACTCCAACACTGGTGGTCAGGCCTCCAAGGCCTCGAACCTGGGCCAGGTCGCTCAGTTCGCCGCTGCCGGTAAGGTGACCAAGAAGAAGTCCCTGGCCGAGATCGCCATGAGCTACGGCTACGTCTACGTGGCGCAGGTCGCCATGGGCGCCAACCCGGCTCAGACCCTCAAGGCCATTCACGAGGCCGAGGCCTACGACGGCCCGTCCCTCATCATCGGCTACAGCCCCTGCGAGATGCACTCCATCAAGAAGGGTGGCATGCAGAACTGCCAGGCCGAGATGAAGAAGGCTGTCGAGTGCGGTTACTGGAACCTCTTCCGCTTCAACCCCGAGGCTGCTGCCGGCAAGAAGTTCTCGCTCGATTCCAAGGAGCCCGCGGGCGGTTATCAGGAGTTCCTGATGAACGAGGCCCGTTACGCTTCGCTGACGCGTTCCTTCCCCGAGCGCGCCGAGGAGCTCTTCAAGGAGAATGAGCAGGCCGCTATGGACCGCTATCAGCACCTGCTGAAGCTCAAGACGGTGTACAACGAGGCCTAAGTCTCCCACCGCAGGATTTGAGGGCTAACCTTCGCGGACGTCCTCGGACATGAAAGAACCCCCGCTGCGCACTACGTGCGGCGGGGGTTCTTT
>CATZEP010000013.1 GCA_958418185.1 uncultured Collinsella sp. | reverse complement strand
TCTTGAACTCATAGTCCTCGCAGTCGTTGATGACCGGTGTTGCCAGGCGGCCGAAACGCATGTAGACCGGACCCTCAAACTCATAGGCGGCGCGCACGCAAGCACGAGCCTCGATGTCATCGGCGGGAACGATCACCGTCATCCCCGGGATCGTGCGCATGAGCGCAATGTCCTCACAGCACTGATGCGTGGCGCCGTCTTCGCCGACCGAGATGCCCGCATGCGTGGCGCCGATTTTGACATTGAGGTGCGGATAGCCGATGGAATTACGAACTTGCTCGTACGCGCGGCCGGCGGCGAACATGGCAAAGGTGCTCGCAAAGGCAACGTGGCCCGTGGTCGCAATGCCGGCGGCAAGTCCCATCAAGTTGCTTTCGGCAATGCCGGCATCGTAGAAGCGCTCAGGGTGCGCGGCCTTAAACTTACCGGTCTGCGTGGCGGCGGCCAAGTCGGCGTCGAGGACAACAAAGTCATCGCGCTCATTGCCCAGCTCGACAAGCGCCTCGCCATAGCTAACGCGCGTGGCGACTTTCTTGACGTCTGCCATTAGAGCTCCTCCCCTGCTGCTGCGAGCTCGGCCATGGCCTGCTCAAACTGTTCATCGTTGGGTGCCTTGCCGTGCCAGCCCACCTGGTTTTCCATAAAGGAGACGCCCTTGCCCTTCACCGTCTCGGCGATAATGGCCACGGGCGAGTCGCTCACTTTGCGGGCCTCGGCAAAGGCGGCGGCAATCTGCGCCATGTCGTTACCGTCGGCGAGCTCGATCACATGCCACTTAAAGGCGCGGAACTTGTCAGCGAGCGGCATGGCCGAGTTGACTTCATCGATCGTGCCGTCAATCTGCAAGCCGTTGTGGTCGACGACGGCAACAAGATTGTCGAGCGCATGGTTGCCGGCGAACATGGCCGCCTCCCACACCTGGCCTTCCTCGCACTCACCGTCGCCCAGCAACGTGTAGACACGGTAGCCGTCGCCCCAGTGCTTAGCGGCAAGCGCCATTCCAACTGCAGCAGAGATGCCCTGACCGAGCGATCCGGTGGACATATCGATGCCAGGGGCGTCGTTCATGTTGGGATGGCCCTGCAGTCGGCTGCCAATATGACGGAGCGTCTCGAGCTCTTCGACGGGAAAATAGCCGCGATTTGCCAACACCGAATACAGGCCCGGCGCCGCGTGACCCTTGGAGAGCACAAAGCGATCGCGATCGGCCTTGTGAGGGTCGGCAGGATCGATATTCATTTCCTCAAAGTACAGATACGTCATGATGTCGGCAGCACCGAGCGATCCACCCGGGTGTCCCGACTTGGCCGCGTGAACCGCAGTCACGACACCCTTCCTGACCTCATTGGCGACCTTCGCCAGCTCCTGGTTGGTCATACGAATTCCTCTCTTGAGAACAACCCCGGCACCGGATGACGCGATGCCGGGGCAATCCACTCGTTAAGCCTGAGCGACGACCTTCTGCCAGTCAGCCTCAAAAGAGGCGAGGCCCTGGTCGGTCAGCGGATGATGCAGGCACTTCTTGAGAGCGGCCATGGGCACGGTCGCAATATCGGCACCGAGTAGCGCGGCCTGGGTCACGTGGTTGGGCGTACGAACCGAGGCGGTGATGATCTCGACGGTGTCGTCGACGTTCTTGCCCGTCCAGTCGTAGTTCTTAATGCAGGTCACGACGTTGTCGAGCTGCGAGATACCGTCCTCGGCGATGTCATCGAAACGACCGACAAACGGGCTGATGTAGCGAGCACCGGCATTGGCGGCCATAAGGGCCTGCGTCGGCGAGAAGACGAGCGTCATGTTGACGCGCACGCCAGCATCGGCCAGTGCACGGCAGGCGGCAAGGCCGGCCTCGCACACGGGAAGCTTGACCACGATGTTGGGAGCGAGGGCGGCAAGGCGCTTGCCCTCCTCGATCATACCCTCGGCAGTGGTAGCGGTAGACTCGGCGGAAACGGGCAGGCCCTCGCAGAGCTCGGCAATCTTGAGCATATGCGGCTCAAAGTCGGCAAGCTTGCCGCCGGTCTTGGCGTACAGGGACGGGTTGGTGGTAACACCGGCCAGGCAGCCCCAGCTCTTGGCCTCGGCGATCTCGTCCAGATTGGCAGTATCGATAAAGAACTTCATGGTGCAAACTCCTTCGAAGGAATCCAAAACTCAAAAAATAGGACAAAGGGGATGTCCCTTTGTCCTATGTGCCGGGCCTGCGGCTGGGACATGCCCCAGGCCCGGCGTCGTGTAGGAAAAGCTACTTAGTCCTCGAGAGCCTTCTCGATGCGGCTCGTGACGCCCTTGAGGTTAAGACCGACGACGTACTGCTTGATCGGGCGCTTGATGTGCTCGATCACAAAGCGCTTGCCGTCGATGTCCTGGGCAGCGAGGTTGCGATAGAGCTTCTCGACCTGCTCCTTGACCTCGGGATCGTTGAACGCATAGTGGCCGGAGACATCCAGGATCTTCAGGCTGAGCTCATCGTCGGCAAGGATGTCATCGACCTGCAGGTTGACGTCGTCGCCAGTCATCCACTTGCGCCAGCGCTCGGTCTTGATAGCCTTGACCAGCAGCGTGTGATACAGGTCGGAGGGGTCATCGCACAGACCGTTGTCGACCAGGATCTGCTCGGTGGCGCAGAGCTTGAGGTAGGCGCGGGTCTCCTCGGTGCCATACTGCGGAGCGACGTTGGAGGCGGTCACGTGTGCCGGGATGTGCTCGAGCAGCGTCGCGTCGTCCAGATAGTCGGCGTTGTGCTCCTTCAGGCCCACGCCATAGCGCTTGGCCATATCGGCAAGCTCGCGGGCGTTCTTGAAGTTGTAGTGACCGACCTGCTCCGTCCAGCGGGTAAGGGTGCCGGTCTGGCCGACGATAAAGGTGGGCATGGGGCAGCCGCGCTTCTCGAGCTCGGGCTGCAGCTGAGAAATGAACTCCTCGTACTTATCGGTAGAGGTCAAGCCGCCATTGGTCTCCTCGGTACCGACCTCATAGGCGACCTCGGGCAGGTTATGCTCGCGACGGTACTGCTCAAGGTAGTCGATAAGATCGATCGTGCGGCGATGCACCACGTCGAGCGGAATAACCTTGCCGATCTGATAGGGGTCCTTGGTGGGGTCGACCATCAGCAGGTCAAAGCCCGCCTCCATGTCGGCGACGAAGGACTTGCGGGCGAGCTCCATGGCCTCGTCCTCGGGCAGGTGGGCGTTACGCTCCTCGTCGCGCTGCCACGGACCGCCGTGATCGCGGCACAGGTAGTACGGACCGGTGTAACCCACCTCGTCGGCAACCTTCTTGATGTCGGCGGCAAAGCGCGTCTGGTCCCAACCGTTGACGTAGCCGGCGCCCATCTCGTCCATATCGACCTGGTTGCGGCTGGCGATAAACATGGGCGGGAAATCCTCGTCCTTGGCAAGCTCGAACACGGCCTGAATCAGGTTGGGGCTCATGGGGCCAATGCCGACCATGGTTGCGTGATCGCCGCTATCCTGCAGCTTGAGCATGCCCTGAACGGCCTGACGGATGGTGAGGTTGGACATTTTGTTCTCCTTCTCCAGAGGATTTTTGACAAAAGTTCCCTGGGACCCAGATGTGGGCCCTATCAGTACGGATGGATTTTGTTGTGTAGGGGCGGTTGTGCGGAGTCAAATCCATCCCTCCGCACAACCGGAGTCCTTAAAGGTTTACTTGGCCTGCTTATCGAGCGTGGGCTTCATGGCAATCAGGATTGCAGCGGCGACCACGGCGCCAATCACGATGTCCAGGCAGAACAGCGCGACGTTGTTGGTGGCAAGGGCGACGATAAAGCCACCGTGCGGGACGTAGCAGTCGATGCCCTGGAAGGCGGCAAGTGCCGCACCCACGGCAGAGCCGATGCAAATGCCGGGCAGGGTGTGACCGAGGTCCTTGACCGCGAAGGGGATAGCGCCCTCGGTAATACCGATGCAGCCCATGAACAGCGCGGAGATGCCCATCTGGCGGTCAGCGTCATCGAACTTGTTCTTGGCGATGAGCGCAGCGAGGCCACAGGCGATCGGGGGAACGGCGACGGCGACGCGGAACATACCGTTAGGACCGTAGATACCGGAGGCCATGATGGCCATGGTGAAGGTCGAGGCGGTCTTGTTGATGGGGCCACCCATATCGAAGGCGGTCATAACGCCAATGACCAGACCCAGGACAACTGCGGAACCGCCCTGCAGGCTGCCGAGCACGCCGGTGAGCCAGTCCATCACAAAGCCAAGCGGCGTGGCCAGGATGTAGATATAGGCCATGCCCAGGACAAGCGAGGTCAGAATCGGGATGATCAGGATGGGCATGATGGTCTGGATGGTGTTGTTGACCTTCCAGGTCTTCATCCAGCGGACAAAGTAGCCGCAGATGACCGCCATGATCATGGCGCCCAAGAAGCCGGTCGAAACGCTGTTGCCGTTAGGGGTAACGACTGCGTTATTGACCAGGTAGCCCAGGACAAAACCGGGGGCGAGCGCGGGCTTGCCGGCCATCGAGTAGGAGATGTATGCCGCAAGCACCGGGATCATCATGGAGATGCCGGCCATGCCGATGGTGTTAAGGCTCACCATCAGCGGGTTCGTAACCTCCATGCCGTTGGCGCCGGCGGTACCGGATGCCAGCGAGAAGGCAAGAAACACGCCGCCGATAACGACGATGGGGATAAAATAGGAAACGCCGGTATTGAATGCATTGAGCAGCGTCTTGCCAGGATCGGCAAAGATAGACTGCTTGGACGCCGGTGTCGGGGCCTGCGGGGCAGCGGAGACGGCCTTCTTCTCTGCCTTGGCCTCGGCCTTGGGCGCGTCAACGGCGCCACCCGTCGCCTTGATGATCTCAATGGCCTGGTCGATGATCTTTACCGGATCGGCGATTACATCAGAGGTGCCGACCTTCAGGAACTTGCCCTCGGCCATCTTCTGCTCAAAACGGTCCTCGTTCTCGACACCCACGTCGACGGACTCCAGGACCAGGTCGGCGGAGTCCACGTCTTCCTGCGTGAGCTCATTCTCGATACCCAGGCCACCCTGAGCCTCGACCTTGCACTCGATGCCACGGGCGGCGCATTCATCCTGAATCGCCTTCTGGGCCATATACGTGTGGGCGATACCCACAGTACAGGCGGCAACGCCTACGATCTTCATTGCTTCCCTCTTTTCATAGAGTTGCGTGCGCAAGACACCGTTTGCGGAGGCCTCCGGAGCATCCCCTGCCGTTTGGACTTGCTGTCTTTTCGACAAGAACAATATAGGTGCTCGTTTTTCTTAATGCCAGCTTATTTCGGTAAACGCGCAGGTCAGAGCGTTGGTTATGCGATTTAGTTATGCGTTTAACCAAAAATGAATCCTGCGATTTTGCCCTCGATTTCAAAAGTCAAGAAGTATTTGATTTTCTCGGTAGACGGCAGATGCGCATGCCGGTCACAAATTTCGACCCCACCCGTATGCCGCATTTGTTGCATACTCATATGAAAGGAAAAAGCCGCTCACCGAAGCGTATCCTTCACCAAGACTCAAAGTCATCATGTTGGAAAATGCTCATCTGTCGGAAGGAGTCGCTGTGGCAAAACAGCGCGTTACGATCGCAGACGTCGCTCGAGAGGCGGGAACCTCGACGGCAAGCGTCTCGTATTACCTCAACGACAAACGAGAAAAGCTTAGCGAGAAGACGCAGAACAAAATCGCGCGCGTCATTAAGGAACTCGGATACGTTCCCAACGCCCAAGCGCAGACGCTCACCGGCAAGCAAACCCACGTCATTGCCATCATCATTTTGGATAACACCAACAAATGGGCGGGGCTCGTTCTCAATGGCATGGAGCAGGTCATGCTCCCCGCGGGCTACCAGACGGTCGTTTGCACGAGCAACTTTAACCCCGAGACCGAGCTCATGTACGTCGACAAGATGCTCTCGCTGGGCGTCGATGGCTTTATCATCCAGCCCACGGCAAACTTCAAAGCCGTGCATGACCGCATTAGACGCGCCGGCAAGCCGGTCGTCTTTTTCGATGCGGCCATCTATAGCCCAGGTACCAGCTGGATCAAAACCAACCTTTACGACGGCGTGTACAACGCCACACAGGCACTCCTCGACGCCGGCTACGAAGATTTCTTTTCCATTGCCGCCAACATGACCGAAATGCGCACCCGCATGGAGCGTTTTCAGGGGTATGCCGAGGCGCTGGCAGCGAACGGGCAGCTCTACAAAGCGATTCCCATCGATCACAACAAGCCGTCAATCAACGAGCTCACTGAATACTTTAAATTCAAGTTCAATCCCGCCAAGCGAACCCTTATCTTCGTGCAAAATCAGTGGGCACTTCCCCGTGTCTACAAGGCCCTCCAGCCAATGGCCCATCTGCTTCCGCAGCAAATCGGCCTTTTGGGACTCAACTGCGAAGACTGGACTAATCTCACCACACCGACCGTCTCCACCATCATCGAGCCCGTCGACCAAGAAGGTCGCGAAGCAGCCGAGATGCTGCTCGCCCTACTTGACGGAAGCAGCGAACCCGGCGAGCAGCGCATTCTCGAGTGCAAGCTCAACTGGCTCGACTCCACCTCGATCTAGACCGCGGGACAAATGAATCAGTAGCGTTTGTCTCAAATCTTAAGTATTTGTTCGGCAGAACGGCCCCTGCCGGCTCCTGCTAGACTGGTAGATTCCCAACCGTCCATCCAGGAGCCTCAATGTCGCGCAAGTCCGCCTACAAGCAAGTACTTTCCATCGGCACCGCCGTGGTGCTGGGATTTGCGTTGTTCACAGGGTCACTGGACGGGGCGCCCAGACTGCTCTCGCCGCAAAGTGATGAGCAGGCAGCAGCTCTGGCCGAAAAGCAAAACGAAAGCCCCAGCCGCACCGACGACGAGGCAGACCTGGTTGCCCGGCTCGAATCGGGAACAGCGAGCTCCTCGGACTCTCAAAATAGCCAAGACTCTGGCGTCGTCACCGATTCCGCCGCGACCGACACCGGCGACGGCGCTTCCGCAGACAGCGCCGCCACCCCCATCGACGAGGTCGAAAACCCCGACCTCAACCGCGCCCGCGGTGTTTATCTCAGCAGCATTCCCGACTACGCCGGCAACCCCTACGTTGCCCTTCGTGCCGACAGCACGCACCCGCTGGGCACGCCGTCATTCACACTCGATGAATACGAGCGAGCCACCAAAGAGGGCTGCTTTAAGAAGTTCTCCAAGCTCGACAGCCTGGGCCGCACTCGCAAAGCGCTCGCCTGCGTGGGCCCCGAGTCACTCGGTCAAGGCGAGCGCGGCGATATCTCGCGCATCCACCCCGCCGGTTGGCACCAGCAGCGCTACGACTTTATTCCGGGCCAGAGCCTCTACAACCGCTGCCACCTTATCGCCTGGTCGCTCTGCGGCGAAAACGCCAACCGCAAGAATCTCCTCACCGGCACGCGCTATCTCAACGAGACAGGCATGCTACCGTTTGAAGAGCAGGTTCTCAACTACATCCGCGAAACGGGCAACCACGTGCTCTACCGCGTCACGCCCATGTATAACGAAGAGGAACTTGTCTGCCGTGGCGTGCGCCTTGAGGCGCAATCGGTCGAGGACCACGGCAAGACCCTCTGTTTCCACGTATATTGCTACAACCTGCAGCCGCATGTGCAGATCGACTACGCCACCGGCCGCAATCAGGCCTCGGGAGACTAGCCCCAAGCCACGACAAGAACCGATTTGCAACCCCACTGGGGATCAAAAAGAGCCGCTCTGGATTGCCCAGAGCGGCCCTTGCATCAGCATGTATGTTGCAGGCAAAGCCCCACGCTACTTGGCGCGGCCCTCCTCATAGCGCTCGACCAGCTTGGCCTGAACGTCATAAGGCACCTGCTCGTAGCCGGCGGGCTTCATGGTAAAGTCGCCCGTGCCGCGCGTGATAGAGCGCAGGCGCGTCGAATAATCCGTCAGCTCGGCCAGCGGCGCCTGGGCAATGACCACGGTATCGCCGCGCTCATCGGTCTCCATACCCGTCACGCGACCGCGCGAGGCCGAGATGTCGCCCATCACGGCGCCGGCGTAGCTCTCGGGGATAGTTACTGTGATTTCCTCGATGGGCTCCAGCACCACTGGATCGGCATCGGCGCACGCCTTGCGCAGGCCGATGCGGGCCGCCGCGCGGAACGCCATCTCGTTGGAGTCGACGCTGTGATACGAGCCGTCGTACACCGCGACGCGAATGCCCGTGAGCGGGTAGCCGGCGATGATGCCGTCCTTCATGGTCTCCTGGACGCCCTTGTCCACAGCGGGGATGAGCGAGCGCGGGATGCGGCCACCCACGACCTCGTCCACAAACTCATAGCCGTCGCTCGTGCCGTCGGGCCCAATGAGCGGCTCCACGCGCAGCCAGCAGTCGCCGTACTGACCGGCGCCGCCGGTCTGCTTCTTGTGGCGACCCTGGGCGCTTGCCGTGCGGCGGATGGTCTCGCGATACGGAATGCGGATCGGCACGCTTTTGGCCACGACCTTGGTGCGATCCTCCAAACGGTTGAGCAGGACCGAAACCTGCGCCTCGCCCACCGCCGAGATGATGGTCTGCCCGGTCTCCTCATCGCGGTCGATGCTCATGGTCGGATCAGCCTTGCACGCCTTCTCAATAAACGTGTAGAGCTTCTCTTCGTCGCCGCGATTCTCGGCCTCGATGGCGATACGATACTGAGAGTTGGGGAACTTAAACGCCGCAGCCTCGACCTTACCGGTAATGGAGAGCGTGTCACCCGTCTCTGCCGCCAACTTGGGCGCCACGATAATGTCGCCGGCATAGGCGTGACCGACCTCGGTCATGTCGCGGCCGCACATCACATACAGGTGAGCCAGACGGTCGCCCTTGCGCGTGCGGGCGTTGACCAGCTCAAGACCCGGCTCAAGCGTGCCCGTCAGCACCTTGATAAAGCTGATGCGGCCCTGCTGCGGGTCGGCCAGCGTCTTAAACACAAATGCCACCGGTCGGTCATCGTCACTCGAGATCTTGAGCGAGTCGCCGTCGATGAGCGGCATCTCGCCGTAGTCAGTCGGCGCCGGGAAGTACGTGGCGATGTCGTCCATCAGCGAGTTGACGCCCTGCTCCTTAATGCAATCGCCCGCAAAGACCGGCACAAAGATGCGCTCGGCGATCGCCTTGGACAACAGGCCCTCAAGCTCCTCCTGCGTCAGCGTCTCCTCGCCTTCCAGGTACTTCATCATCAGCTCATCGTCGGCCTCGGCCACCAACTCGCACAGATGGTCATGGGCTTCCTCAGCCTGGGCACGATACTCCTCGGGAATCTCCGACTCTACGGCTTCGGTGCCGTTGCAATGGCGCGCCTTCATGCGCACCAGGTCGATAATGCCGTCAAAGTCCTCGCCCTCGCCCCAGGGGAGGGTCACGGTGCCTAGGCGCGTGCCAAAGCGCTCTTGCAGCAGGTCCATCGTGGTCGCAAAGCTGGCCTCGGAGCGCGACAGGCGGTTTACGAACACCGCACGCGCCAGACGCAGGTCCTCGGCGGCATACCAGAGCTTAACCGTCGTAGGCTGTGGGCCGGCCTCGGCGTCGACCACAAACAGAGCCGTCTCGCAGACGCTCATCGCGGCAAAGGCGTCGCCGATAAAATCGGGGTAGCACGGGGCATCGAGCACGTTGATGCGGGCGCCCTTCCAATCGATCGGCGCGATGGTCGTCGAGATGGAGAATGAACGCTTGACCTCTTCGGGGTCATAGTCGAGCGTGGGCTTGGTGCCGTCGTGGCCGCCCAGGCGGGCGGTCTTACCGGAAAGGTGGAGCATGGCCTCGGCGAGTGAAGTCTTGCCCACCCCGCCTTGGCCTACGAGCACCACGTTCCTTACGTTGCCGGTCTTGGGAGCACCCATGATGACCTCCTTGCAGGGCCGCGCGCAATGCGCGACGCCAACGGGGAGAGTTCGCGGTCGGTGCCGTCCCGGGAGCAGCATGGTCGGCAGCCGAGCCGACTCACCCTCCAAATGTCCTATGCCACCACCCTACCCTCACAGGCGACTGTCCATGCACACCTTTCGGCGCACGTATGAATACAGGCGGCGAGAGGAAGGGGCGAGCTTGCGAGGCGATTATTGAACCCCACGGATGCAAATAAAATGCCGCCCCAGGCCGTAAGACCTGCGGCGGCATCACCTCAATTAATAGTTGAGTAAATAGCTGAGCCTATCCCTCGATACGGCTCAAGAACTCGCGCGTACGCTGCTCGCGCGGATGATCAATAACCTGCTCGGCAGGACCCTCCTCGACAATACGACCGCCGTCCATAAAGACCACGCGGTCGGCAACGTCGCGGGCAAACTGCATCGCGTGCGTCACAATCACCATCGTCATATTCTGCGCGGCCAGATCCTTGATGACGCGCAGAACCTCGGCCGTCAGCTCTGGATCGAGTGCCGAGGTCGGCTCATCAAAGAACAAGATTTCCGGGTCGAGCGCCAGGGCGCGGGCAATACTTACGCGTTGCTGCTGACCGCCCGAAAGCTCGCAGGGCACCTTGTTCTCGTTACCCGTAAGCCCCATCTGTGCAATGAGCTCGTGTGCGCGAGCCTCCGCCTGCTCGCGCGGGCGCTTAAGCACGCGGATCGGTGCATCGGTGATGTTTTTCATCACGGTATAGTGCGGGAACAGATTGTAGTTCTGAAACACCAAACCAAACCGCGAGCGCGCCTGTTTAGGCACATCGCCCTTTGCGTACACCGCGCCCGAACCCGCATCCGTCGCAACGGCAAGGTCACCAAACGAGAGCGAGCCTCCGTCGAGTGTCTCGAGCAGCGTGGCACACCGCAACAGCGTGGACTTGCCGCCACCCGAAGGTCCGATAATCGCCACGACCTCGCCACGCTTCACCTCAAGCGAGATATCCTTGAGCACCTCATTGCCGCCAAACGCCTTACGCGCGTTCGATATATTCATAACCGTTCCGGACACAGGAACCTCCACGTGTTTGAAAAGCACAACGGGACAGGCTAGTCATGGTAATAGTCAAGTCGTTTCTCGGCAGCGCCTAACAGCATCTCGACTACAAAGTTAAAGACCCAGTAAATCAGTGCCGCGATCGCAAACGGTACCATGCTCACCTGCGAGGCGACCAGCGCCTTGGCCGTCGAGAACATCTCACCCACGCCAATGGCAAACGCCAACGACGTGTCCTTGACCAGTGTGATGATCTCGTTGCCCATCGCCGGCAAAATGCGCTTGGCGACCTGCGGCATCACGATATACAGAAACGTCTGTATGCGCGAGTAACCCAACACCTCGGCAGCCTCGTATTGACCGCGCGGAATGGACTGCAGGCCCGAGCGATAGATCTCGGCAAAATAGCCGGCGTAGTTGATGATGAACGCCACGACGCACGCCGTCCACTTGGAATCGGGCGTGAGCGAAATGCCGAACACGTAGTACGGGGCAAAGTAGATGGCAAACATCTGAAGCATGAGCGGCGTACCGCGCATGACCGAAATGTAGATGCGCGCAATCCAGCGTAGCGGCGCAATTTTGCTCATGCGCATAAACGCCACGGGGATTCCCAGCGGAATCGACCCGAGCAGCGTCAGCACAAACAGCTGCAAGCTGACCAAGAATCCCTGGCCAAGCATCTGCATCATGACCTGAATAGACAACCCAAGCTCTCTTTCACAGTAACAGAACAGCAGGTGTTAATTGAAATAGGCACAGTGCCCAAGATTGCGAGCGACAAGCCCGACGAAGCGTACTTTGGTACGCGAGGAGGGTTGGAGCCGCAAGGTTGGGTGCTGTGGCTATTTCAAAACCCAGTTGTCGAAGGATAGACCGTAGCTTGAATACTTATCGCACAGGTCCTTGACCGTGCCGTCCTCATAGAGTGCCTTGAGCGACTCGGTCACGGCGTCGGCCGACTTGGTGTCGCCCTTCTTAAAGCCGACGGCGTAGTGCTCGCTGGACAGCGGCTTGTCGAGCTGGGTATAAGCATCGGGCTTGGCGGCAAGCTGATACTGGGCGATCGAGAGGTCACAGGCAACGGCATCGACTGCACCACTCTCGAGCTGCATAAACGCCGTGTTGTACTCACCGATGGTATCGAGCGTGGCAAACGTCGCGGCCAGATCCTTCTGGTCGCCCTCGAGCACATCCTGTGCGGCGGAATCAGTCTGGGTAATCACGGTCTTGCCGGCAAGATCGTCCCAGCTCTTGATACCCGCATCCTTCTTGACCACGAGCACCTGCTCGTTGAGCATGTACGGCTCGGAGAACGTGTAGTCGTCCTCGCGGCCCTCCATGGTAAAGCCGTTCCAGATGCAGTTGATGGCACCCGAGTTGAGCAGCGTGTCCTTGGCATCCCAGTCGATAGCCTCATACTCAACATCCCAACCCTGCTTGTCGGCAACGGCCTTGGCCAGATCGAGATCAAAGCCGGTGTACTCGCCATCGTCGCCTACAAAGCCATACGGAGGATAGGACTTGTCAAAGCCCACGACGAGCTTCTTGGACTCCGCAGCGCCCTTCGCGTCCTTGGCTGCGGTAGATCCGGCAGCAGAGCCCTTATCGGCACCACCGCCGCAGCCTACCAGGCCGAGGCCAAGCACCGTGGCAAGCGAACCGGCTAGACCAACAAACTGACGACGAGACATATCGGCATTCATGGTATCCCCCTTGATGGCACTTTAGTTAGCTAAAGTGAGTCATATAACGTTCAGAATCATACACTTTAGTGAGATGGAGTACAAGGGAGAGCTTGCCCGGCGTGGGCGGGGAGCGGCGCGTAATTAAGTTTCCTGCTCTACAGTCCTGCGCAAGACGGAAAGCACATTAAGTGCTTTCCTTTGCGTGCGGAACTCGCGATAAACTTAATTACGCGCCGCTCCCCGCCCACGCCGGGCAAACGTCATTGGACTTATCACTGACGTGAAGTGGACGCTTGTATATCGTCTGCTAGCTTGGCACGGTACAATGCTTTCAGATTTCAATTTATAAATTAGTGGGGTTAATTCATGGCAGAATCTCGTGCGGAGCGTAGGGCTCGTCGTGCTTTGGTGGAGGCGGCTGAGGGGTTGAAAGAGGAGAAATCTTCTAAGAAATCAAAGTCGTCTCAGGATGCGAAGGGCAAGTCGGTCAAGGGCAAGGCTAAGGCTAAGCGCCCCGGCTCTCGTCGGAGCGAGGACAAGGCATCTCAGACTCGTTCCAAGCGCCCGCATAATGATCCGGTTTCGTCTGTACGTAAGGCTGTGGACCCCAAGTCTCCCTGTTCGATCATGAAATCTTGTGGTGGGTGCACGGCGCTCAATCGTCCTTATAAAAAGCAGTTGGCAGCTAAGCAGGCTGCTATGGAGGAGCTTTTTGCTTCGCTCTGTGAGCGTGAGGGTATCGCCGTTGATCCTATTCGCGGTATGGGCGTGACCCTGGGCGATCCGGGTAAATATCCTGCGCCGCGTGGCTTTCGCCATAAGGCTGCCACTCCCTTTGCTCCCGGTAAGGAGGGCGCTGTCCGTTGCGGTTTCTTTGAGCGCGGCACACACAAGATCGTTGCCGTACCCGAGTGTCCTGTCGAGGCGCCGGGCGCTCGTCAGATTCTCAACGGCATCGCACGCGAAGCTGAGCGGCTGCATATTCCCGCCTTTAATGAGGACAAGCATCTTGGTTTGCTTCGCTATGCCGTCGTCCGCTGCGGTTGGCGTACAGACCAGGTCATGGTTACACTCGTGACCGCCCAGCGTGACTTACCGCATGCACAGGAGTTCTTTGAGGCCGTCGCGGCACTCGATCCGCATATCGTCACCGTTGCCCAAAATATCAATGGCCGTCCCGGTAACGCCATCTTGGGTGAGGAAACTCGTATCGTCTATGGTGCCGAGTGCATGCGCGATCAGCTGCTCGGCTGCGACTTCGATATCTCCCCCACCGCGTTTTATCAGACCAACCCGCAGCAAACCGAACTGCTCTATCAGCTCGCCATTGACGGTATGGATCTGCAGCAGGGTGACGTACTCATGGATGCCTATTGCGGTAGCGGAACTATCGGCCTGTGCGCAGCCAAAGCCGCCCAGGACAAGGGCATCGGCATTATGCTGCTTGGCGTGGAGCGCAACCCGGCGGGCATTGCCGACGCACGTCGCAACGCCGAGCTCAACGGCCTCACCCGCAGCGCTTGGTTTATGGCCGACGATGCGACCGACTATATTCTCGATGCCGCCGACAACAACGAGCGCGTCGACGTCCTTTCCATCGACCCGCCGCGCGCCGGTTCCACCCCCGAGTTCCTCGAGGCCGCCTGCGCACTTAAGCCGCGCCGCATCACCTATATCAGCTGCAATCCCGTCACCCAAGAGCGTGACCTACACCAGCTCCTCGACGGTGGCTATCGCCTGCTCAAGATCACGCCCGTCGACATGTTCCCTCATACCGACCACACCGAGACCGTCGCGATCCTCGAGCGCCACTAACCAACCCCGGCAGATTTTTAGGACAAGAAAGGGGGGCGGCCCGTCTGGACCGCCCCCCTTTCGTTGGACATATGAGTCTCGTTACATCCCCTTGCGCAGGTCGCACACACCGGCTGCCGCCATCTCGCGCAGCAGCGTCTCGCGGTCGCGCGTCACGATCAGGTCCAGCGGGAAGTGAATCTCGTCGAGCAACTTGCGGGCGTGCTCGAGCTTGCCAATGGCCATACCAATGTGGGCATCGGTCGACACACCAATACCCACGCCCAGCTCGGCGCAGCGCTCGGCAATCTTGCGGCATACGGCCCAATGCTCAGTGTCGGCACCGTGCTCAAGACTATGGTTGTTGATCTCAATGATCTTGTGCTTGGCCTTGGCCGCCAGCAGCACCTCATCGATATCGAACGGCACGCCCGAACGACCCGCATGCCCAAGCATGAACACCTTGGGGTGCTCCAGGGCATTGATGTACATCTGGGTCGTTTGGGCGAGCGTCGCGCCTTCGGCAAACTGCGGGTTATGCACGCTTGCCACCAAATAATCCAAATTACGCGTCACCAAATCGAACAGCGAATGCTGGTGACTGTACGAATCGCCGGCAATATCGAGCGACACGGGAATGTCCTCGCCAAACAAGCTTCCGTCCAGCGAAACGATATCGACCTCGGCGCCGCGAAGCACCAGCACGCCGCTCCAAATGCGCGGCCAGATATCCTGGTTAATAAAGAACTGGAAACTGCGCAGGTCGTTGGGGCAAGCCGTAACCATCGAGCTCAGATGGTCGGCAGATCCGAGCACCTGCAGGCCACGTTCCGCCGCCCAGTACACATTCTCCTCAATAGTTGAGTACGCATGCGCGGAGAACAACGTATGAGTATGAATATCACAAGAAAGAAGGTAGGGCATCAGGTCTCCTTGTCCAGTATGGCCGTCGCGTATATTCATTGTACGCATAGCTTTCGGCAGTCGTAAAACTGCTTCATCCCAATCACACAACGGCATAGACAACGGGGTCTGGCTTAAAACCAAACCCCGTTTCACGTAAAACATTGTAAGCAGAGCGCTTTACTTTGAATGATACTCGTCGGCCAGCTGCTTCCAGGCGGGCAGTGAGTTAACGATAGTCTCGTAGCTCACACAGTAGCCCAAGCGGAACCAGCCCGGCATGCCAAAACTGTCCGAGGGCACCGCGAGCAGCTCATACTTCTTCGCGCGCTCGCAAAAGGCGTTCGCATCGGGCTCCAGCGCCTTCACCCACAGGTAGAACGCGCCATCCGGCTCAACATACGCGTAGCCGTACTCCGCCAATGCACCGGTAAGCGCCGTGCGGTTGCGTGCATAGGCCTCAACGTCACTCGGCTCATCGATGCAGTCGATAATTACGCGCTGGAAGAGCGCCGGCGCGCACACGAAGCCCAGCGTACGGGCGGCGCCGGCAACGGCGGGCATTAGACGAGCTGCCCGAGGATTCGTATTGGGAACCAGGATCCACCCCACGCGCTCGCCCGGCAGCGAAAGCGACTTGGAATACGAGTAGCACACGATGGTGTGCTCGTAGATCGAAGGCACCCAAGGCACCTCGGCACCATAGACAATCTCGCGATACGGCTCATCCGAGATAAGCGCGATTGGGTTCTCGGGCTCGCGTTTGGCGTTGACCTCGTGCAAAACATTAGCCAGTCGCGTCAGGGTATCGCGCGTATACACGGCACCAGTCGGGTTATTCGGCGAGTCGATGATGACAGCTGCCGTCTTATCGGTAATCGCCTTAAGAACGTTGTCTACGCTCAGCTGGAACGTATCTTCATCGGCGAGCGCCTCGACACACGTACAGCCGGCCTTCTCAATCCACACACGATACTCCGGAAAGTACGGGGCGATAACAATGACCTCGTCACCCGGGTTCGTAACGGCATTGAGCGTACAGGTGAGCGAAGCTGCAGCGCCCACCGTCATAAAGACGTCCTTACCCTCATAACTCGTACCAAAGCGGCGGTTGAGCGATTCGGCGACGGCCGCTCGACATTGCGGCAGGCCCGGAGCGGGCGTATAGCCGTGCAGCTGGTCACTCGGCAGCTCCAGGGCCTTCTTAATGGACTCCGCCACAGCAGCGGGCGCCGGAACGCTCGGGTTGCCCAGCGAAAAATCGAATACGTTTTCCGCACCAATCTGCGCCTTGCGCTCAAGGCCATAGCTAAAAATTTCGCGGATGATGGAGCTTTCCGCACCGCGAGCATACATGGTTTCGTTGATCATCTGTACCCCTTTCGCATAGGCGCTATTGTACGCTTTAGTTGAGCAAAGTACCCCAGCAATGTTGATTGGGGACAGACTTAAATGCGTGAAAACGCTCATTTAAGCCTGTCCCCAATCAACAGATGACCCCATATCGCTCAAAAGAAAAAGCCTCCGCAGGTTTCCCCGCGAAGGCTTTCGCCATAAAGACTATTCGTCGTCGTCGGTGTCGGCACCGGCATTGACGGCACAGGCATCGCCGGCATCATCGGATGCGGCTTCTGCATCCTCCTGCATAGCCGCCTGCGCAAATGCCGCGGCATCAGCCGCCAGCTCCTCCTCGCTCATGCGAGGCGCACGCTTTTTGGTCGGCATGCCGGCCGCCTTAGCGTTGCGCTCCTCCTTGGCCGCCAGGATATCGTCCTCGCGCTCAAGGTAGGCGTCCCACTCGTTGTCGAGCAGGGCGTTCACGGCGTCGCCTTCGACGGTCTCGCGCTCAAGCAGCACCTTCGCCATCAGGTCGAGCTGATCGCGACGGGCATCCAAAATCTCGACCGCACGGCGATGGGCCTCGCGCATAATGCGCTGGACCTCGATGTCGATGCGACGCGCCGTCTCCTCAGAGTAGTCCTGATGATCGGCATAGTCGCGGCCCAGGAATACCTGATGCTGCGCCTCACCAAACACCTGCGTTCCAAGCTCCTCGCTCATGCCCAGGCGCGTGACCATCTCGCGCGCCATCTTGGTCGCGCGCTCCAGATCGTTGCTCGCGCCCGACGTGATGTCGTCGCACATGAGTTCCTCGGCAACGCGACCGCCCAAGAACACGGCAAGCTCGTCGAGCATCTCGTTCTTGGTCTTGAGGAAGTGGTCCTCCTGCGGAAGCTGCAGCGTGTAGCCCAGGGCCTGACCGCGGCTGACGATCGAGATCTTGTGGACCGGATCGGAGTGCTCCAGGATGTGGCCCACCAGGGCGTGACCGCTCTCGTGGTAGGCAATCGTGGTGCGCTCGGCCTCGGTCATCACGCGACCCTTGCGCTGCGGACCGGCAATCACGCGCTCCATCGACTCCTCGACCTCGTCCATCGAGATTACGGAACGATGGCGGCGGGCAGCAAGCAGCGCAGACTCGTTGAGCAGATTTGCCAGATCGGCGCCGGTGAAGCCAACGGTCATCTGGGCGAGCTTCTCAAACTTCACATCCTCGTCCATCGGCTTGTTCTCGGCATGCACGCGCAAGATCTGCTCGCGGCCCTTCACATCCGGACGGTCGACCGTGACCTGACGGTCAAAACGACCGGGACGCAGCAATGCCGGATCCAAGATGTCAGGACGGTTGGTCGCAGCGATCAGGATGACCGACTCGCTCTCCTCAAAACCGTCCATCTCGACCAGCAGCTGGTTGAGCGTCTGCTCGCGCTCGTCGTGACCGCCGCCCAAGCCAGCTCCGCGCTGACGTCCCACGGCATCGATCTCATCGATGAAGATGATCGACGGGGCCTGGGACTTGGCCTCCTTAAAGAGGTCACGCACGCGGCTGGCGCCGACACCCACGAACATCTCGACAAAGTCGGAACCCGAGATGCTAAAGAACGGCACGCCCGCCTCGCCGGCAACGGCCTTGGCCAGCAGCGTTTTACCGGTGCCCGGAGGGCCCACCAGCAACACGCCGCGCGGAATCTTGGCGCCCAGCTTGCGATAGCGATCCGGATCGCTCAAAAAGTCACGAATCTCCTCGAGCTCCTCGACCGCCTCGTCCACGCCGGCAACGTCCTCAAACTTGACCTTGGGGCGCGTGGCCTCGTTGGTCTTGGCGTTGGTCTTGCCAAACTGCATGTTCCTGTTGTTGGCGCCCATCATCTGGCGCATAAAGTAGAACATGATGGCGATCAGGGCGATTGTCGGAAGCACGCTCATCGCCAGGTCGCCCCAAAAATCGGGGTCATTGGTGTTGACGATGTACTTGGTATCGGGGTGCTCCGCCATAAGCTCGGCAAGCGAATCGGAGCCGACATAGGTCGAGGAGAAGCCCTTGAGCTCGCTCGTATCGCCCTTGTCCTTCTTCGTCTTCCAGTAATGACCCGTCACGCTTCCGTCTTGAACCGTATAGGTCAAATCTTCGACGCGATCCTGCTTAATGGCGTTGACCATCTCGCTCGTTGCGAGCTTTACGGTATTGCTGGAATTGGCAAAGCCGGAGCCCATGTTAAAGAAGGCGTAGCCCAGAAGCGCGCAAGCCAAAATAAAATACAGCCAGCCCGTACGCGTGGGCTTCTTGCCTCCGGGCACCCCCGGGATCTTAGGCTCCCGGGGAGTCTGGGAATTGTTATCGTTACGGTCGTCGGGCATCTTACGAATAAACCTCCGGTTTCAAAATGCCCAGATACGGAAGGTTACGATAGCGCTCGGCATAATCGAGGCCGTAGCCCACCACAAAGGCATCGGGGCAATGGGTTCCAACATACTTGGGCGTGATGGCCGAGGTACGGTTCTCAACGTCCTTCCACAGGAAGGCGGCGACCTCCAGAGAAGCGGGCTTGCGGCTCTCGAGGTTCTTCATCAGATACTTGAGCGTCAGGCCCGAGTCCAGAATGTCCTCGACGATCAGCACGTCGCGACCGCGGATGTCGATATCCAGGTCCTTAATGATACGCACGATACCCGAGGACTTCACACCGTCGCCATAGCTCGAAACAGCCATGAAATCGATGTTGGTCGGCAGCTCGATCTTGCGCATCAGGTCGCCCATAAAGACCACGGCGCCGCGCAGGACCGCAATCAGCACCAGATCCTTACCCGCGTAGTCGCGAGTAATCTGCTCGCCTAGGCGAGAGACGATACCGTCGATATCCTCCTGCGTAAACAGAACCTTCTCGATATCCGGATGTTGAGAAGCCATGACAACCCTTTCTTGTGCTTATCGCCCACACACCGCCGTACGGACGCGAACTTCATATTCTAGCAGCGCACGGGGTATATTTTCCAGCCCATACGCCATCAGCGCGGGAATACCGTCAACGTCGCACAGAATAGCTGGCGTGGGACGCTATTCCGCATCGACCACGCGAAGCAGATACGCCACGCGCGTTGCGGCCGTACATTTAAAACGCTCGTCCGTGCGAACGCCTGCGACCCATACTACGGCACCTCCCGGAGCCGTTCTCACCACAGGAACGCCTGCGCGCTCAGAAACGGGAATACGAGCCTCGTTGAGCAGGTCGGACACCTTCTTACTTCGCCCACTCATGCCCAACGGACACATCACATCCCCCGGCGCGGGACCGTCTACCCACAGACGCGCCAAACGCGCCTCGGCGGGAATCTCCCCGCGCGAGCCGGCGAGCATCCGTTCGCTATCGCGATCGGCAAAGCCCAGCGTCGCTGCATCCACCATAGCGACCACCCCTCCGGCACCCGCAAGTTCGCGGGCACGGCGCACAATATCACACCCCGGCTCGACGGCTATCGGCTCTGCCATCAGGATGCGGCCCGCCCCCAGCGGCAATCGACCGGGAATGGTGACCCAATCGGCAACTAACCCCTCGCGCGCCGCCGGGGCCTTGAATGACAGCATGCCAAACTCCACGCGCGCATCGATTCCCGCCGGCAGCGTGACCGAACCCGAGCCTTCGGCAACACAGGCAAGCACGCGCTCCACATGCCGCATCTCCGGGCGAGCGTCTGGGTCGATACGCTTAATTGCCAGTCGCACCATGCGCCGAGCAATCACCACCTCGGCCGCGGCCAGTCGGCGAGCGTCAAGGACCAGTGCACCCGCCGCCTCCTTGCGCAGGCAGCTTCGAAACGCCTGTGCGGAAAGCTGGGAAAGAAAGGCGTCCTCATCGCCTAAGATCTCGCAGGCGGCGCCAATCGTCTTACAGACGCTCGCGTTGCGCTGCGCCACCACCGGCATCACTCGATGGCGCACGTAGTTGCGCAAGTACGACACGTCCTCGTTGCTCTCGTCCTCTCGCCACGGCTGACCATGCACCTGCAGATAGCCCACGAGCTCATCATGAGTCAGGTCGAGCAAGGGACGCACCACGATATTCCTCCGGCGAGGAATGCTCGATAGACCAGCGGGCCCCGAACCCTTAATCGCGTTCATCAAAAACGTTTCCGCGCGATCCGAAGACGTGTGCGCGGTGCAGATACGAGCCGCCGTTCGCGGTGCCCCCGTCTGGGCGCAGAGCTCGCGAACATACCTCCGCGCCGCGGCATAGCGCACCTCGCGGGCAGCCGCCTCGATATTGCCCGATTCATCATCAAAATAGGCATGCTCAACACACAGCGGCAAGCCATATTGTGCGCATAGGCCGCGCACAAAGGCCTCATCGCCATCGGATGCCTCGCCGCGCAGATGATGGTTCACATGCAGCACGTGCAGTCGCTCGCGCGCAATGGGGGCTACACCACGCCCATCCAGAATATCCAACTTTGATGTGCACGCCATAAGGAGCAAAGCCGTCGAGTCCGCGCCACCTGATACCATGAGCACCACGGGGGCAGCCGTCTGCCGCGTTGCCAGGGCTTTATCATCAGCCCACGATGCAACATGGTGTCCATAATGCTGAGATACCGTTGGCATTTGCTTCCTCCTCTATTCGTTCGCACCCATTGTATCCTTTGGAATCTTATGTCTCGTCTGCACCTTCATATCCTTGGCAGCGGCTCAAAAGGCAACTGCGCGCTCATCGAAGGCCCCCGGGGGCTCATCATGATTGACGACGGTCTTTCTCGCCGCGAGACATTAAAGCGCATGGCAGAACTGGGGCTCTCGGCGGACAACGTCTCGGCTCTTCTCATTACTCATGAGCATAGCGATCACATCAAGGGTCTCGATGTCTGGTGCAAGCACTGGCACGGTCCCCTCTTTGCCAGCAGGGGCACACTTTCGAGCAAAGAAAATCTCTCGCATCTGCCTGTCGAGGAATTCGATCCCGGTGACACCCTGTCCATTGCGGGCATCCACGTGCAAACCTACTCAACATCACACGATGTCATCAATCCAGTCGGCTATCGATTCGACGCCCTCGATGATTCCATCGGCTTTGCCACCGACACCGGAGAGCTATCGAGCCAGGCCATGAACACCCTCAAAGATTGTCGAGTCCTCGCGCTCGAAAGCAACCACGATGTGGCCATGCTGCGCGAGGGAGAATATCCCCGCTTACTTCAGGAGCGTATCCTGTCTGCAAGGGGACACCTCTCCAACGACCAAGCCGCCGAAGCCGCGCGCGAACTTGTTACCGATCGCACCGAACAGCTCATTGCCATGCATATCAGCCAAGATAACAATCGTCCGAGCCTTACCGTCAAAAGCTATGCCAAAGCT
>CATZEP010000012.1 GCA_958418185.1 uncultured Collinsella sp. | reverse complement strand
CATCCATAAGGTAATAATGACCCAGTGCGTCGGCACCCAGGATGGCGTTGGCGACCATCTCGGGCGTCACCTCAAACGGCATGTTGCACATGGTATCATCGGGCGCGCAGGCGGCCTCGGCAACAATCATGGCCTGCTCGCGCGTAAGCTCGGCAACGCCAAGTTCCTTCATCGTGACCGGCAGGCCCAGCTCAATGCAGAAGCCCAAGACTTCCTCGAGCTTCTCGGTCGGAGCATCCTCGAGTACCAGCTGGACGATGGTGCCAAAGGCGACCTTCTCGCCGTGATACATGCCGTGGCACTCGGGCAGCATCGTCAGGCCATTGTGGATGGCATGAGCAGCAGCAAGGCCCGAGCTCTCAAAGCCAATACCGGAGAGCAGCGTATTGGCCTCGATGATATGCTCGACGGCAGGCGTAAGCGCACCCTTCTCCAGCGCAACCTTGGCCTTGACGCCATCGGCCATAAGCGTCTCGTAGCAGAGCTTGGCGAGCGCCAGGCCGGCCATTCCGCCCTTACCGCCGGCGCAAGTGCCGCCGTCGGCATCGTGCGTCGCTTGGGCCTCAAAGTAGGTTGCGAGCGCATCGCCCATACCGGAAACCGTCAGGCGCACCGGGCTCGCTGCGATAACCGTCGTATCCATAAGGACGATATTGGGGTTTGCCTTAAGGAAGAGATATTTATCGAACTGGCCGTCGTCGGTGTAGAGCACCGAAAGTGCCGAGCACGGTGCATCGGTCGAGGCGATGGTGGGGCAAATGATAACCGGGGACTCCAGGTAATAGGCGACGGCCTTAGCGGTATCGAGGATCTTGCCGCCACCGACGCCTACGATGATGTCGCAACCGTTGTCGCGAGCGAGCGCAACCAGGCGATCGACCTCGCCCTTGGAGCACTCGCCGTTAAAGTCCTCAAACAGCAGCTCGGCCTTAGCCTCGGCAAAGCCGCCCTCGATCTTGGCACCGACGCGCTTCTTGCCCGAAGGCGTCACGATAACGAGGGCCTTAGCGCCGAGCGGCTCGACATAGGAGCCGAGCTTGGCCAGCTCGTCCGGGCCCTGGATGTACTTGCTGGGGCTATTGAAGATTGCAGCCATAACTATCCCATTCTCTAATAATTAAAAAGAAAGGGGCTCCGTACGGATACGTGCGGAGCCCCTCATTACGATAACAAGAGTCGATTAGAAATCGATGTCGGTGTCGTAGTAGCAGGCCTTGAGGATCTTCTCGAAGTCGGCAGCCTTGGTCTCACGCGGGTTCTCGGGCGTGCAGGCGTCCTGCTCGGCGTTCGCGGCGATCTCGGGCAGCTTGGCGAGGAACTCCTCCTCGGAAACCATCTGCGGGTTCTCGGCGTCGACCTTCACGCCACCATTCGCGTAATCCTTGATGGACTGCGGAATGTTGAGCTGATCGTTGAGGTCGCGAATCTTCTGGACGAGCGCGGCGATGAGCTCCTCGTTGGTCTCGCCGGGAAGGTGCAGAATCTCCTTGGCCACGTAAGCGTAACGCTCGGCAGCACGGGGATCCTTGGAGTTCCACTGGATGACCTTGCCCAGGTACATAGCGTTAGCAGCACCATGGATGATGTGGCCGTTCTCGAAGGCAGCACCGGTCTTGTGAGCCATGGAGTGAACGATGCCGAGCAGGCCCGAGGAGAAGGCGATACCGGCGATGCACTGAGCCTCGTGCATGTGCTGACGGGCCTCATGGTCGCCAGCATAGGATTTGGGCAGCCACTCGACGATCTCGCGGATGCCGTGCAGAGCGTTGGCGTCGGTGAACATGGAAGCGCAGGTGGAAACGTAAGCCTCCATGCAGTGGGTCAGAGCGTCCATGCCGGTATGAGCGCACAGCTTGGAGGGCATGGTGTAGGTGAGCTCGGGGTCGACGATGGCGACATCAGGGGTGATATTGAAGTCGGCCAGCGGGTACTTGATGCCCTTGGCGTAGTCGGTAATGACGGAGAAGGCAGTGACCTCGGTAGCGGTACCGGAGGTAGAGGAGATGGCGCAGAAGTGAGCCTTCTGACGCAGCTCAGGGAAGCTGAACGGCTGGATGATGTTATCGAAGGACTCCTCGGGATACTCGTAGAAGACCCACATGGCCTTAGCGGCATCGATGGGCGAGCCGCCGCCGATGGCGATAATCCAGTCGGGCTCGAACTCGCGCATGGCCTCGGCGCCCTTCATGACCGTCTCGATGGACGGATCGGACTCGACGCCCTCGAACAGCTTGACCTCGAAGCCGCCCTCTTTGAGGTCGGCCTCAACGTCCTGCAGGAACCCGCCGCGGCGCATAGAGCTGCCGCCAGAAACGATGATGGCCTTCTTGCCCTTGAGGTTCTTCACCTCGTGGCGAGCGCCCTCACCAAAGTACAGATCGCGAGGATTGGTAAAACGTCCCATACTGTGCCTCCTAAACAAGCCCCTCTTAGACTTGCGTATATAACGGAGCACCCGATTGGCTCCGTTAGGACCGTTTTGCGCGTTGCCGGCGATGACAATGCGCGATGTCTAAACGTCTCAATGCTCAGACAAACACTATTTTACCGTTCTGGTTGGTCAGTTATTCACCTAAAGCCAACAATGATGAAACGTTTTTTCTATCCCTGAAGACCCTTATGGGGCATTCATACTCCCAAGCTGGGCAAACGTTTTATCAAGGTTGACCACATATCCCGGGCAGGACGGTGCCCCTCCAAAATGTGCCCCGTTCGCCGCCAAAAATCGACCGTTTGCGGCACCGTGATACCACTCGGCCGTCCAAGGTGCCGACATTTGTGCGACATCCGTCTGACATCCGTCTTCGTGGTGCAAAGGTGCATGTCCAAGTGCGGCACCCCCGGTGTGCCACATGCGGGTAAACTAGAACCTTATATAGAGAGATTTGAACCCTAACCGCAGCAAAGGAGGCCCCATGGCATTCGATCCCATTCAAGAGGATTGCCATCGCCTCGTTCTTGAGGCCTTGCGCCGCGACAATATCCCGCTCACCGACGGTGCCGCCGTAGAGCGTCTGATGGAACAATTCACCCGCAACCCCGCACCGCTCATCGTGCACGACCGCGACCGCGCCGGGCACCTCATTGCCAAGGTGGTCGAGGCTGTCGACTACCGCATTCCCTTTATCCCTGACGATACCCAGGCAGAGCAGGAAGAGGCAGCTGCCGAGAACATGCTCCGCGAGGCTGCCGCACTCGATCCGACCAACTGGGATGCCCAGCGCATGCTGACGGCGCTCACCGCCGAATCCAACGAGGAATACGTACAGTACTTGGTATCCAAGCGCGATGAAGTCGAGCACGACCTGGCACTCAAGATCGCCTCGGCGCAGGACCCCTACGAGCGTGAGGCCGCAGGCGACCTTATGCGCCGCCCCTACCTGCGCTGGCTTGCCGCCCTTGCGTCGCGCGCCCTCATTAGCGGCCGCTACCGTATGTCACTCGAAGCCGCAAACCGCAGCCTGGACTTTGCCCCCAACGATCCGGCTGGTGTCCGCCACACCGCGATGCTCGCCATGGCAAAGCTCGAATACCCCGCCGAGGAACTCAAGCGCTTTCGCTCTGCCCACTCCGTACCCTATCTCGCCAACACGCCACTGCGCCGTCGTCCCAAGGACGCGGAGCGCGACTTGGACCCGTGGACGCTCATCGCGCTGATGAGCGCTGCCTGGCGCGAGCTGGACTACGAGGGCGCCGAGCACTACTTGCGCATCCTTGCACGCTCGTGCCCGCACGCAGCCGAGGCGCTCTACTTCCAAACCGAGTTTCCCGATGGCGTCTATGCCCGCGTCAACGTGGGTGCAGGCTCCACCGACGAGCTCGTCCTTGCACTGTCCGAAGCGACGCCGGTACTGCAGGAGGGCCTGGGCGCTCCCGACAACGCCAGCTTTGCCGCCTGGGTCGCCACCAACGACATCGTGCGTTCCCAGATCGACGAGCGCATCCTGCGCGCAGCCGAGCAGGGGCTTCCATTTAAGGGAGGGGACCTCTAATGGATCCGAGCGTCTACATCCCCGCCTACTTGGAGCGCACCTATCTGGCATCGCACCCCGAGCTCACCGATGCAGCACGCGAGCTTGTCCATAACGACATTAGTACGAATCCCCAAAAGTATGCGCAGTCCGAGCATGCCCAGGCGCTGCTGTCCTATGCCGGTGTTCATCGCCACCTGCTCGACGAGCTCCATCGCATCGAGGACATGGGCAGTGACGAGGAGTTCGAGCAGACGCGCAATCGCCTGTTCGACGACATGCGCGATGAGCTGCTCAAGATTGTCCGCGTCGATGCACTGGCCGTCGACGCGCAGCTGCTCGCCATCATCCTGGCCGACACGCCCGTTGACGCCTGCCTGGGCGACCTGATGAAGCTCGAGGCAACCACGGCCGATTACCTGCAGCAAAGCGTGCCCGGGTTCGATATGGAGGCCCCACACTACTGGGCCAACAAAGTTTTGACGGACGGCGTGACGGCGGCAGAGCTCACCGTAAGCGAGCCGGCGCTTATCGGGTGGCTTCACACGCTCGAGGCCATCTCGCAGCTGTGCATGGCGAGCGCCCGCTACCGCGCTGCCGCCAACTACGCCCGCCGCGTCCTTAAGGCAGAAGGCTATCCCACCCGTGCCGCCGGCACCGTGCTGCTTGCCCTCGCACGCCTGGAAGACCAGGACGGCTTTTTTGCCCTTGCTCACCAGCTCGAGGAACAGGTGGGAGCCGATGCACTCGAGAACTCCCCTTGGTACCTGCTCGCCCGCACAATCCTATTGTTCAAAACGAACAAGATGCGTCCGGCGGTGCGCGCGCTGCGTGAGTTCGCTAACCGCTGCGAGGGCGGCGCGTTCTTCTTGCTGAATCCCATGTACCAGACGCCGTACCTTCCCTGCCGGCCCGAGCCACGCGATCCCTGGGATCTTTCGCACCAGGCCGTTTGGGAAGCGGACGGCATTATCTCGGACACTCCCGACTTTGCCCCCTGGGCCAATGCCTGCGAAGACGTGTCGCAGCTTGCCCAGGAATTTGCGCGCCGCTACGGCTTTTAACGGCGCAAACGCCACGACCATGTCATTCACGTTAGGAACGGCTTCATGAACTTCCGCTCATCTCTCGCCTGCACCTCGAGCGATATCGCCCGCTGGGGGCTGCGCTCCGTCCTTAAGCGCCAGGGTGGCGTGCTTCCCGGCCGCATCGCCATGAAGATCGACCCCGAGCTGCTGAGCGACCTCGCGGGCCTTGTCGACCGCAGCGTGGTGATCACCGGCACCAACGGTAAGACCACCACCTCCAACCTCATCGCCGACGCCGTTGCCGCCAGCGGCGCCACCGTGGTATGCAACCGTGCCGGCAACAATATGGAGCCTGGTGTGGTGGGTGCTCTGCTCGAGGCCCGCGGCGGCCTTAAGCACACCAGCAGCGGCAAGCGCGTGGGCGTTTTTGAGTGCGACGAGCTCTACACCGTACGCGTTCTGCCCAAGCTCAAGCCGACGTACTTTGTGCTGCTCAACCTGTTCCGCGACCAGCTAGACCGCTACGGCGAGATCGACCATACCCAAGACGTCATCGCCCATGCGTTGGAGCTCTCTCCGGCAACAACGCTCATCTACAACGCAGACGACCCGCTGTGTGCCGCAATCGCCGCGCGCGTTCCCAATGCAAGCATCGCCTTTGGCATCGACGGCGCCACCAACACCGAGTCCGACCGCATTAGCGACTCGCGTTTTTGCTCACAGTGCAACGCACCGTTGGAGTACGACTACGTGCAGTACGGACAGCTTGGCGCATACCATTGCCCTTCGTGCGGCTGGGCCCGCCCCGGGCTTGTCCGTCGCGTGACGAACGTGGAGCTCGGCTGCGACGGCTACGGCTTTGACCTGAACTTTGGACCCGATATCGACGCACCCGCAACGCACATCGCCACGCGCTACAACGGCCTGTATATGGTCTACAACGTAGCTGCAGCCTTCTTTGCCGCCCACGAGCTGGGCGTGGACGCAGCTCACCTACAGCCCACGCTCGATGCCTACGTCCCCGCCGGTGGACGCATGGGCCGCTGGG
Organism: uncultured Collinsella sp.; assembly: GCA_958418185.1. Lineage (GTDB taxonomy): Bacteria > Actinomycetota > Coriobacteriia > Coriobacteriales > Coriobacteriaceae > Collinsella. The sequence continues at coordinate 18,083 of CATZEP010000012.1, read as the reverse complement.
AAATCGCCGGCCGTACTGTCGAGGCCAATCTGGCCAAAAATCCCGTAGGCTTCGATCGGCAAATCCAGTCCATCAAGACGGCAGGCGGCAGGCTCTGCGCTTTCTTCCTCAACGACAACGATGCCGACGGCCACGATGTATCGTGGATCTACGACGTCGACTTTGAGCGCATCGCCGACACAACGGGGCTTGTCGCCTTTGCCGGCGGCACGCGCGCGCATGACATGCAGGTGCGCCTCAAGTACGCCGGCATCGATGCCACGATTATCTCGAATATCGAGCAGGCGATCGGTGCCGTTGCGGATGAAGCCGCCGGCGACACTTTCTACGCCGTCGCCAACTACACGGCCTTCCCGCCGCTGGTCAAGGAGCTCGACGAGCTTAAGAGCACCGATGCGAGCTCGGTCGCCTCCCACGCCGTAACGCGCGCCGATGGGAGCGCTGTCCCCACCGACATTGTGCCGGTCGAGCTTTCGCGCCCCCTGCGCATCGTCTACCTGTATCCCGATGCCCTCAACCTCTATGGCGACGGCGGCAACGTCATTGCCCTCGAGCGCCGCTGCGCCTGGCGCGGCATTCCCGTGCGCGTGGACGAGGTCCGCATGGGCGAGTCGCTCGATCTCACCGACGCCGACATCGTCATGATGGGCGGTGGCTCCGACCGCGATCAGCTGGCCGTGGCACACGAGCTGTTCGCTCAAAAAGACAAGGTCGCAGCCTATGTTGAGGATGGCGGCTCGCTGCTTGCCATCTGTGGCAGCTATCAGCTGCTCGGCCGTTCGTACTACATGGGCGAGAATCGCATCGAGGGCCTGGGCGTCATTGCCGCCGAAACCGTGCGCGGCTCCGACCGCCTGATCGGCAACGTCGCCGTCAAGACCGACCTGGCACCCGAGCCCTTTGTGGGATTTGAGAACCACGGCGGCCGCACCCTGCTCGATGCAGAGGCCACGCCGCTCGGAACGTCCGTCGTCACGGGTACCGGCAACAACGGCGACGATGGCTTTGAGGGCCTCATCTACAAGGGTGTCATCGGCACATACCTACACGGACCGGCACTGCCCAAGAACCCCGAGCTCGCCGACTGGCTCATCGCCCACGCTCTCGAGCACCGTGGCGATGCACAGACCACCGCTCTGCTGCCGCTCAAGCCCCTCGACGACACTTACGAGCACGCCGCCCACGACGCCGCGATGAAGCTCCTCCCCTAACGCCCCGCCACCACAAAGGGGACAGGCACCTTTGTGGTGGTTTTGACCTGCCACGACAGTTTGTCTCGATCTGTAACATCTAGACCGTTAAAAGTCGTCTTACTGTTACAGATTGAGATGTTCGTCCCGACGCCCACCGTCTGTCTCGATCTATAACAGATAGAGCCGATTTATCAGCCCAGATGTTACAGGTTGAGATGTTTGAAGATCGGGATAGGGAGCCAGCTCCTGTGTGGTGGTTTTCCAGTTTGCCAACGATATACGCGCCGGCAAAAAAGTCTGCTATACTCTTTCCCGCTGTCCCCATCGTCTAGCGGCCAAGGACGCCACCCTTTCAAGGTGGATATCGCGGGTTCGAATCCCGCTGGGGGCACCACAGAATCTGAGAAGCCCGTTGCCAATTCGGTAGCGGGCTTTTTGCTATCCATGTGCCGGGATTCGAACCCGACAGGGTGCGGAGCTGAGGAAACGCGCAAGCGTTTTCCAGCGCAGCACGCAAGGAGCGGAGCGACGCAGCGGAAGCGGGCGGCGCCAGCCGCACGCGGACATCCCGCTGGGGGCACCAACTTTAAAATGTTCGAACCCGCCGGATGTAAGGTCCGACGGGTTCGTTCTTTTTGCCGTTATAAGACGAAAAGTACTCAAAGCCCCTGCGCTAGATAAACAGCTCGCACTCCTTCCGTTCGGCGCAGACTTTGCTCAACATCTTGGTAGCCGCAGAGAGCATGACGGGATTTACCGCGCGAGCGCCCCACGGACACACGGCAACGCAGCGCATGCAGGAAATGCAGGCCTTTTTGTCCACCCGCTTGGGATCGTCTTTATCGATAGCGCCAACGGGACACACTGCGACGCAAGCCCCGCAGGCGGTGCACTCCTTTGTGGCCCTAGGCACCATACCGGTACCCCCAGCTTTCTTATAGGGACGATTACCCGGTATAGCCGGCTCAGAAGCATCTCCCGCAGATATCTTTTGCTGAATCTGATCCGCAAACCCAGCGAGCTGCACCGCGTCCTGTGCATCAGGCCGACCGGCGGCAAACTGGCGAACAATAGAATGCTCGGCGATGGCAGAAACCGCCGCGATCACCCGAAAGCCCGCGCCCTTTGCCGCATCCTCAAGCTCGACCAGCGTGTCCTCATACGCGCGGTTTCCGTAAACACAAACCAGAACCGCCTGCGCACCGTTTCCCCGCATCATACCCAAGCGCTCCGCAGCCACAGCCGGGACTCGCCCGCCATACGAGGGCACCGCGATCACGGCTACATCCTCTTTTGTCATCGCAACCGTGCGAAAACCAAGCCCGCTATCGGTCAGATCTACAGCAACGGTTTCCCCTTCCAACGCATTGGCAATGTAGCCAGACGCCCTTTCCGTTCCGCCGGTCGGGCTAAACACGATATCGAATACCCTCATCGGATCATCCTCCCCTTTATGAACAAACGCCCGAAACGTCCGCATGCCAAAACAGGTTACAACTTTTAAGATGCCCCGCGCGAAACGCTCGCTCGGCTGCAAGTTCAAAGCAGGTCAAAGCGGCAAAAAAGAAGGGGCCTCACACAGGCGAGACCCCTTCACACGCAAAATCAAACGTGTCTGTTACACATAGAACAGAATGTCGTCGTAGGTCGGGACCGGCCAGTAGTCAGCGGCCACGATCTCCTCCATGGCGTCCACGGCGGCACGCAGCGCATCCATAGCGGGGACGACCTCGTGCGCGTACACGTTGGCCTGCTCCTGGCCATCGAGGGCCTCGGCCTTCTGATGCACGGCGTCGAGCGCCTTGATGGAGTCGTTGATGGCGGTGATGCCGTTGCAGAGCTTGTTGAGCGTGTTCTGCTCGCACTGCATGGCGGCCTCGGCACCGGCGGCACGAATAGTCTCAAGGCCCTTAGCGACCTTGGTGGCATAGGCGGTAATGACCGGGCGATAGGTACGACGCGCCTCGCGAACCATCGTGGTAGCCTCGATGTTCATGAGCTTGTTGTACTTCTCGAGCTTGCAGTCGTAGCGGCACTGAGCCTCGGCCTTGGTCAGGACACCCGTCTCCTCAAAGAGCGCAATGGCCTTATCGGAAACAAAGGCGGGCAGGGCGTCGGCCGTGGTCTTGTTGTTGGCAAGGCCGCGCTTCTCGGCCTCAACGGGCCACTCATCGGAGTAGCCGTCACCGGAGAACAGGATGCGCTGGTGATCGGTCAGGACCTTCTTGCAGTACTCGAGCGCAGCGTCCTGGAACTCATCCTCGGGCGTACCCTCAAGCGCGTCGGCGAAGGACTTGAGCGACTTGGCCACGGCGGCATCGAGCACCAGGTTGGAGTCGGAGACGTTCTGCTCGGAACCGCAGGCACGGAACTCGAACTTGTTGCCGGTGAAGGCGAACGGGGAGGTGCGGTTGCGGTCGGTGTTGTCCTGCATCAGTTTGGGCAGGGTATCGGCGCCCAGGTCGAGCACGCCGCGCGTGGCATGGACGGAAGCCTTGCCATCGATGATCTTCTCGACGACCTCGGTAAGCTGGTCGCCCAGGAAAATGGACATAATCGCCGGAGGAGCCTCGTTGGCGCCCAGACGATGATCGTTGCCGGCCGAGGCAACGGAGGCACGCAGGAGCTCCTGATAGTTATCGACGGCCTCGATCACCGCGGTGAGGAAGACGATGAACTGCAGGTTGTCGAGCGGGGTGTCGCCCGGGTCGAGCAGGTTCTCGGACTCGGTGCCAAGCGACCAGTTGTTGTGCTTGCCCGAACCGTTGATGCCCTCGAAGGGCTTCTCGTGCAGCAGACAGACCAAGTCGTGGCGGGAGGCGATGAGCTTCATCTTCTCCATCATGACCAGATTCTGGTCGATGGCCTCATTGACTTCGCCATAGACGGGGGCGAGCTCATGCTGGCAGGGAGCAACCTCGTTGTGCTTGGTCTTGGCGGGAATGCCAAGCGCCCACAGTTCATCGTCCAGGTCCTTCATATAGGCCGAGACGGTGGGGCGGATAGCGCCAAAGTAGTGCTCCTCGAGCTCCTGGCCCTTGCAGGGAGCAGCACCAAAGAGGGTGCGGCCGGTGATGACCAGGTCCTTGCGCTTGCGGTAGGCGTCCTTCTTGATCAGGAAGTACTCCTGCTCGTCGCCCACGGAAGGAACGACCTTCTTGGGGGTCTTGCCAAACAGCGCCAAAACGCGCTTGGACTCACGCGAGAGCGCGGTCATGGAGCGCAGCAGAGGGGTCTTCTTGTCCAGGGCCTCGCCCGTGTAGGAGCAGAAAGCCGTGGGGATGCACAGGACATCGTCCTTGATAAAGGCGGGGCTAGTGGGGTCCCAAGCGGTGTAGCCACGGGCCTCGAAGGTAGCACGCAGGCCGCCGTTGGGGAAGCTCGAGGCATCGGGCTCGCCCTGGATGAGGTTCTTGCCCGTAAACTTGGTAATGGCGGTGCCGTCGTGGTTGGGCTCCAGGAAGCTGTCGTGCTTCTCGGAAGTAATGCCCGAAAGCGGCTGGAACCAGTGCGCGTAGTGCGTCGCGCCCTTGGAGATGGCCCAGACCTTCATGGCATGGGCAACGGCGTTGGCCACATCCAGGTCGAGCGGCTCACCGCCCTCGAGGGTTGCAGCAAGGCGCTTCCAAATGTCCTTGGGGAGGTAGTCCTTCATGACTTCCTCAGAGAACACCATGGTCCCGAAGCGGTCAGTAAGTTCGGCCATACGGAACTCCCTTCGTATCGGCACCGCGTGAGAAGCGGTGTTGATTACTAACGAACGAGTCATAGCTTAGACTCGCCGTGTTTCCGCGACATTACCGTTATGTTGCTGTCGCGAAACCAATCAATGAGGTTACCCTATCGAGGCGGCGTTGCCACCCTCAACAGCCAATCAACTGCATAAATTGCAGACCTCTCCCCATGGTTTACGGGTAGCTCATTTGCCACGGGCTATAAAGACTGGTATTTGATGCGAAATACCAGTCTTTATAGCCCGTGCCTAGATTAGCCGCTCTGTTATAGAGAAAGCCGATAGCAAGGCATCTTTGATTGGTATCCTCAAATAGCGAGTGAAACTCCATCGTGGCACAGCGGTGCTGTAGAATCCTTACAACACATCACACTATTACGTATCTAAAGGAGCACGATATGCGCGTCGACGAGGTTTTTAAGCAGGCAGCATCCCAGGGCACCGCACCCGTTTCGTTTGAGATGTTCCCGCCCAAGGGCGAGCTTACCCTCGACACGGCTCGCGAGGTGGCAGGCAATCTGTGCAAGCTTTCGCCGAGCTTTGTCTCGGTCACCTGCTCGGCCGGCGGCTCGGGCAACGGTGCCACCACCGCCCCCATCGCGCATATGATTACGAGCGAATTCGATACGCCCTCGGTAGCGCACCTCACCTGCGTGGGCCGCACCCACGCCGACATCGCCGCCAAGATCGACGAGTATCGCTCGGCCGGCGTGGAAAACGTGCTAGCCCTGCGCGGCGATCTTCCCGCCGGCGCGACTGAGGACGACAAGCCCGCCTCGGACTACGCCTACGCCCGCGACCTCATCCCTGAGCTCGTCGACGCCGGCTTTTGCGTGGGCGCCGCAGCTTACCCCGAGGGCCACATTGCCTGTGAAGATCTCAACGCCTCGGTCGAATACCTCAAGCAAAAACAGGACGCCGGCGCGAGCTTCTTTGTGACGCAGCTCTTTTTTGATAACGAGTGCTTCTACCGTTTTCGCGAGCTTGCCGACAAGGCCGGCATCACCGTGCCCATTACCGCGGGCATCATGCCGTTTATGGGCAAGTCGCAGATCAGCCGCATGGTCTTTATGTGCGGCGCGTCGCTGCCCTCCCCCGTCATCAAGATCCTCGCCAAGTACGAGAACGACCCCGAGAGCCTGCAGGCAGCCGGTGTAGATTATGCCGCCCATCAGCTTTGCGACCTCAAGGAGCACGGTGCCGACGGTCTGCACCTGTACACTATGAACCGTCCTGCAATCGCCGCGACCATTATGGAGCGCCTGGGGTAATGGAAAAACCGCACATCGATACAGCTTTTGGTGAAGTGCCGGCCGATCTTGCGTCGCCGGCGCTTTACCGTATCGACGCTGCCCACCACCCTCGTGTCGACCGTGCCGAGATGCTGCGGTATCTGGGCTACAGCGGCCAGCAGATTGAGCCCGAGCTGTCACGACGAATTGAGCTTGTGGTCGAGCGCCTAGAGCTGGACATTGAGCCTCGCGGCGTGCGACGCGTGTTTGCCGTCGATGCCACGGGCGTCGATGAGCAGGGAGAGCCCAGCATCCGTCTGGTCGGCACCAACGTTGAGCTGCGCGGTCGCGATATCTATCGCCATCTCAAAGACGCCCGCTTTGCCGCACTCATGGTATGCACCCTCGGCATGGACGCTGAGCGTCGCCTGCGCACCACGGGAGCCCAGCAACCCCTAGAGGGAGCCGTGCTCGACGCTGCATGCTCTGCCTATGTAGAAGCCGCCGTCGAGCAGATGGACCAGCAGGTCAAGGCTGTGGCCGCCGCACACGGACTCGCCGGTAACTGGCGCTTCAGCCCCGGCTACGGCGACTGCCCGCTTACGGCCCAGCACTCAATCGTGGCTGCGCTCAACGCCACGCGGCTCATCGGGCTTACCGTCACACCTACCAGCCTGCTCATGCCCACCAAGAGTGTGACCGCAGTGATCGGTCTGTTTGACGGCGAGGTCCACGACGCCCAGAGCCGCCCCACCTGCAATATCTGCCGCATGCGCGAGCACTGCCGCTTCCGCGCCGCCCACACCACCTGCTATTCCAGCCATTAGGAGCCCTCGATGTTTACTCCGCTTATCACCCATGATTCCGACGGTACCGCGCTGGCAGCGCCCGTCAATACTGCGCGTTGTAACGGCGCCACGTACAAGACGCGCACGATCGGCGACCTTCGCATTAAGGACGATCGCCTGCGCGCCGCCATCGAGGGCACGGGACACCTCCTGTTCGACGGCGGCATGGGCACCATGCTGCAGGCGGCCGGCATGAAGGCCGGCGCCCTGCCCGAGCTGCTCAACTTTGAGGAGCCCCAGGTTATCACTGATATTCAGCGTCAGTACGTCGAGGCTGGCTGCGACGTAATCACCGCCAACACCTTTGGCGCCAACGCCCACAAGCTCGACGGCGCCGCCACCGTGGCAGATGTCTTTGCCGCCGCCGTCGCCTGCGCCCGCGCGGCCGGCGCCCACTATGTCGCCGGCGATATCGGCCCCATCGGCGCACTGCTTCGCCCCTTGGGCACCCTGAGCTTCGACGAGGCCTATGACCTCTTTGCCGAGGAAGTGCGCGCCGGCGTCGACGCGGGCGTGGACCTCTTTATTATCGAGACCATGACCGACCTTGCCGAGATCAAGGCTGCCGTCCTCGCCTGCCGCGAGAACTCCGACCTGCCCGTCTTTGCCACCATGACCTTTGAGGAAGACGGTCGCACGTTCCTGGGTACGAGTCCCGAGGTGGCCGCCGTCACGCTCGACGCCATCGGCGCCGACGTTTTAGGCATCAACTGCAGCCAGGGACCGGCCGAGCTCCGAGGGCTCGCCGCACGCATGCTCACCGTTACCGACAAGCCCGTTATGGTGCAGGCCAATGCGGGACTGCCCCGCGTGGACGATGACGGCAATACCGTCTTTGACATCCAGGCACCCGAATACGCCGAGGCCGTCGCCGGCATGATCGCCGACGGCGTGAGCGTCGTGGGTGGCTGCTGTGGCACCACGCCCACGCACATGGCGGCACTTCGCACCCTCATCGACAACCACACGCCCAGCCCACGTCACCGCAAGCCCAGTATGTCGGTCACGAGCGCCCAGACGGTCGTGGACCTTCCCTGTGACGGCCACAAGATCGCCGTCATCGGCGAGCGCATCAATCCCACCGGCAAAAAGCGCCTGCAACAGGCCCTGCGCGACGGCGACCTAGATTACGTCGTGAGCCAGGGCATCAGCCAGCAGGAACAGGGCGCCGACATCCTGGACGTCAACGTAGGCCTGCCCGAGATCGACGAGGTCAAGATCATCCAACAGGCGACCGAGCAGCTCCAGGGCTCCACGCTGCTGCCGCTGCAGATCGACTCCACCGACCCCGCAGCCGTCGAGGCAGCCGTGCGCCGCTACGCCGGCAAGCCCATCATCAACTCGGTCAATGGCAAACGGCAAATCATGGACGAGATCTTTCCCCTAGTCGCCCACTACGGCACCAACGTTGTCGGCCTCACGCTCGACGAAGACGGCATCCCCGATACCGCCGAGGCTCGCTTCGCCATCGCCGAGCGCATCGTAACCGAGGCTGCGCGCTACGGTATCGGACCGGACCGCATCCTCATCGACTGCCTGGTCATGACCGCCTCGACCAATCAACGCCAGGCCGAACAGATTCTGCGCGCCATGTCCCTGTGCAAGGAACGCCTGGGCGTCAAGTGCGCGCTCGGCGTGTCGAACATCAGCTTTGGCCTGCCTGCCCGCCCGCTGCTGGGCTCGGTCTTTTTGGCCGCCGCCTTTGGCGCGGGCCTCGATGCCCCCATCATGAACCCGGGCTCCAAGCGCTTTATGGATACCGTCTACAGCTATCGCGTCCTGAGCGTTGAGGACGAGGGCTCGACCGGATACATCGAACGCTACGCCGGCTGGACCGATCCGTACAAGATCGCCGCGAACCCGGCGGCGGCTCAGGCAGTATCGACCGACACCGCGCCCGCTGCTGGCACCGCCGGCACTGACAGCAACGACGACCCGATTCGTCGCATGGTCGTCTCGGGCCGCAAAGGCGAGATCGCGGCCGAGACCGAGCGTCTGCTGGCAGATCACGACGCCATGGACCTCATCAACAATCACTTTATCCCCGCCCTTGACGAGGTTGGCGTCCTCTTTGACCAGGGAAAGTTCTTCTTGCCGCAGCTCATGGCCTCGGCCGAGGCCGCGCGCGTGGGCTTTGACACCATTAAGCGGCTGATGCCCGCCGGCGAGATTGCCGACAAGGGCAAGATCTGCGTGGCCACCGTCAAGGGCGACATCCACGACATTGGCAAGAATATCGTCAAGATGCTGCTCGATAACTACGGCTATACCGTCTTTGACCTAGGCCGCGACGTCGACCCGCAAGAGGTGCTCAAGACCGTGAGGGAGCGTGACATCAAGCTCGTCGGCCTCTCGGCGCTTATGACCACCACGGTCGTCGCCATGGAGGAGACCATCAAGCTGCTCCATGCCGAGGTTCCGGGCGTCAAGATCATCGTAGGCGGCGCCGTGCTCACCCCCGAATACGCCAAGCAGATCGGCGCGGACTACTACGCCAAGGATGCCGCCGAAAGCGCGCGCATCGCCGAAGAGGTCTTTGGGCAGTAACACAACGGAAACAACCGAGCACCAAAACGTGCCGCACGCGCCACGAGACGCGTGCGGCACGTTAGAATAGACAAGACTATGCTCGTTTTGGCAGATAGGAGTGCAAGGATGGCGATCACGCCCGCAGAAATCGCGGAAACCCGCGGCATGGTTGAGGAGCAGAACCTCGACATCAGGACCATCACCATGGGTGTTTCGCTCATGGGTTGCGGTGACGAGAACCTCGACCGCATGTGCACGAAGATCTACGACCACGTGACGCACACGGCTGAGCACCTGGTCGAGACCGCCGAGAACCTCGAGCGCGAGTACGGTATCCCCATCGTCAACAAGCGCGTTTCCGTCACCCCGGTGGCACAGATCGCCGCGTGCTGCAAGGATGAGGACCTCACCCCCATCGCGCATGCCCTCGACCGCGCGGCCGAGACGCTCGGCATCGATTACCTGGGCGGCTTCTCCGCACTCGGCCAGAAGGGCATCGGCGACGCCGACCGCCGCGTTATCCAGTCCATCCCGCAGGCGCTCGCCGCCACGAGCCGCGTCTGCTCCAGCGTCAACGTCGCCAGTCTGCGTGCCGGCATCAACATGGACGCCGTGCTCATGGCGGCTCAGACCATCATCGATGCCGCTAAACTCACGGCCGACCAGGATTCCGTCGGCGCTTCCAAGTTTGTCTGCTTTGCCAACATGGTCGAGGACTCCCCGTTTATGGCGGGCGCCGTCCACGGCGGTGGCGAGGCCGACGCCGTCATCAACGTAGGCGTCTCGGGCCCCGGCGTTATGGCCGCAGCCCTGGAGACACTGCCCGATTCCGCATCGATGATGGAGGTCGCCGAAAAAATCAAGCAGACCGCCTTTAAGATCACCCGCGCCGGCGAGCTCATGAGCCGCGAGGCCGCCCATCGCCTGGGTGTCGAGAAGGGCATTGTCGACCTGTCGCTGGCTCCCACGCCCGCCATCGGCGACTCCGTCGCGCGCATCCTCGAGATCATCGGCGTGGGCACCTGCGGTGGCCCGGGCACGACCTGCGCGCTCGCCATGCTCAACGATGCCGTCAAGAAAGGCGGCGTCATGGCCAGCTCCAGCGTGGGCGGTCTCTCCGGCGCCTTTATCCCCGTGTCCGAGGATGCCGGCATGATCGCCGCTGTCGAGGCCGGTGCGCTTTCGCTCGAGAAGCTCGAGGCTATGACCTGCGTGTGCTCCGTCGGCCTGGACATGATCGCCATCCCCGGCGACACCCCGGTCGAGACCATCGCCGGCATCATCGCCGACGAGATGGCCATCGGCGTCATCAACAATAAGACCACGGCCGTGCGCGTGATTCCCGCTATCGGCAAGGGCGTGGGCGACTGTGTCGAGTACGGCGGTCTGTTTGGCCGTGCACCCATCATGCCGGTGAACCCCAACGCCGGCACCGTGCTTGCCCACCGTGGTGGACGCTTCCCGGCACCGCTGAACTCGCTGAAGAACTAGCTGAGGAGGACTGGCGAGGAGCCCCGGGGAGGGCAAATATATAAGGTCGCCTGCTCGGACAGTCCTGATTCGCACGGAGAGCACATTAAGTGCTCTCCGGCTCGTGCGGAACTCGCGATCGACCTTATATATTTGCCCTCCCCGGGGCTCCCGCACAACGGGACCTCGGTTGGATTCTATCCCGATTGCAGTCGCTTCGCTCCTGCACCACTTGGCTGGTGCGGCGGTTTGGCATTGGAACGGTTCTTTTTCTGATATATGCTGGTTGCGGCTCTTCTTTTGGGAGGGGCCGCTTTTTTGTTGCTATGAGGTTTGCCCCGTGTTGATGGGGGTTCTCGCGCTGAGCTTCTCTCTGCTGATTGGAATGGCGAATGGATGCGTCTGCAGGCCGCTCGGCATCGGGCTGATGATTCTTTTGAGTGGGATAAGCGGGCTCGGCATTTTCGTCCACTGGAGACTGCCCCGTATGCTCGGGATTTTATAAAGCTGTTGGCGCTTGAGCCTGGTGAGTCGGTGCTCGATATGGGGTGTGGGGCTGGGTCGATTGCTATTCCGCTTGCTCAGGCTGGACATCCTGTGATTGCTGCTGACTTTTCTCCTGCTATGTTAGGCACGCTTGATGCTGGCATTGAGTACTATGGGCTCGAGGATTGCATTACACCGCTTGAGCTTGCTTGGGATGATGATTGGGATTTGGTTGGACCGGTCGCAAAAGCGGTGGATGTTGCCTTTGCCAGTCGCTCTGTCACCACGACCAACCTAAAAGGCGCACTTGCCAAGCTTGATCGAACGGCTCGTCGGCGTTGTGCCGTTACGATGGTCGCCAACTCGAGCCCGCGTTATGACCTGCACTTGATGAATGCCATCGGCGCCTCGGTTACCTGCAGCAATGGTTTTGTGTACGCCTTTAACATCCTTATTCAGATGGGTGCACTGCCACAGGTCACGTATTTTGAATCACCCCGCCGCGACACCTTCGATAGTCTCGAGGCAGGCGTGGCAGACTTTTCTCGCATGCTCGAGCACGGCAACGAGGACAAGATCGACCGCCTGCGCAACTATATCGCCCACCACATGATCGAGAACCCGCATGCCGGTGAGCCGGGATCCAAGGGCGTACCGCAGGGACGCTACATGCTCGACCACATCCGCAAAGTCCGATGGGCGTTTATCGCCTGGGAGCCGGTCTCCGTACCCCGCCCGTAGCCCATCTAAAGCTTGCATCGTCTTCCCGCCCGGCATCCGCATTCTTTGCGAACTGGGCAAACATGCCCCACACCGTGCCGTTCCTGCGCTATCGTGGGACAGCTCACGTAGATTAAGGCCCCATTGCGGGGCGCCCCATACATAGAAAGCGAGAACCCATGGCACTGACAGGAGCCCAGGTCAAGCAGCTTCGCAGCATGGCCCATCACCTCAACCCCGCCATCATCATCGGTAAGTCCGATGTCAACGAGGGCACCGTCGAGCAGACGGTCGCCTACCTGGAGAAGCACGAGCTCGTTAAGTGCTCCGTGCTGGACGGCTCCAGCCTTTCTGCCCGCGAGGCCGCCGAGGAGCTCGCCGAGCGCTGCCACGCCGACGTCGTTCAGGTTATCGGCCGCAAGTTCTCGCTGTATCGCGAGTCCTCGCGCAAGGATATCGAGAAGATCAAGCTCGTCTAAAACCGACTGGCCATACCGAGTAGCCTGCGGGCGTCCGAGTGATTCGGGCGCCCGTTTTTTATCGCTCGACAAGCACGCGCTTGAGCCTGCCTTCGACCAGGCGCTCATACAGGCGCCTTGTCTCGGGCTCGGGCACGCCTTGAACCTGCTCTCGCAGGTGGTGCATGTGACCGCTGTATAGCTCGACAACATCGCGGCGTCGTCCCGCCGCACCGTAAACGCGCATGGCACAGCGAACCATGTCCTCGCGCGCAGTCTCTTGGCGAAGCCCCGATTCAACGAGCCAAATTGCCGATTGCAGGTCATTTTCCTCGAGAGCGGCATTCGCTCCCCTAATCATGCAGTCGATGTACTTGGATTGCATAATGTGGCGCATGCGCGTAAAAAACGTGGGATTGCAACCGGTGGGAACATACAGCGGCCCCGCGTAGAGCTGCTCAACCTTAAGACAAAGCTCAACCAGGTGAGGGCCTCTCGCGCCCATACGGTTTCCCAGGATCTCGCGGCTCAGCTGGTCAAAGAGCCTTACATCGGTCTTAACGTAGTCGCCGTTGAGCCCTATGCACTCGTTTTGGATGAGCACGCACGACTTGCCATCCGGCGTTGGACCCAAAGCCGAGCGCAAGCGCGATACCGTCGAATACAGATTGTTGCGCGCCGCGCTAAACTCGGCATGGGGCCACAACTCCATGGCGATTGTCTCGCGGTCGACCATGGCATCCATGCCCAACGCGAGCCGCTCGGCAAGTGTTGCCGCCTTTTTGCGACGCCACATCTTATCCGTGATGGGAAAGCCGTCGCGCTCGGCGCGAAATGTGCCAAACATGCGCATCTCAATATGGCCGATCGTATCGACAGCCTCAACCTCGCCCGCCTGGAACAGGTGCTCGCTTTCGCCCTCAAAATCATCGCGTAGTGAATACCGCGACAGTTCACGCACCGGAAGCTTCTTGCGAATCCTGACGGCAGGCTCGCCCAGACAATGCATCGCAAGACGTGCGAACAGCCGATACGATGGGTCTAAAATCCCCGAGCGATTCATAGACATCCAAGCGGCAAGATCGCTATCGCGGCCCGCAGCGGCCAAATGCAGTGCCACGATCCAGGCTTCTGAGCCGCCGACCTGTGTCTTGCTAATATCGAGCAGTTCTGCCTCTTCGCGAACCGATACCAGCGACGTATTGCGCAGGTACGCCACGCGCTCAAGCAGCAACGCGTTTTCGCGCATGTACGCAATCGATTCGTCGGCGAGCTTGAGCACCTGAACCGCACGGAACTTCGCGTTGACCGGCCGCCCCTCCGCCAGCGATTGCCAACCCTCCAGCAATAACCCAAACAGCTGAATTTGATTGTCACGAACACGCACCGCAAAGCGGTCGAGCTCGCCAAACGCCACATCGTCGGTCACGGGCAAGCCCGCGAGCAGGCGCCGCGCCGCGAGCACCATACGCAGCCAAATGGATGGTGCCTTAAGCCCGCGGATATCGAGCGCCTCGAGTATCTGCGCCATCTTGTCATCGCGCTCGTCGGGTTTAGCAAACGAGCCGTCGAACAGCTCCACCAGCATATGGTCGGCCTGTATGAGAATCCCCGCGATGTCGAGCTCGCAATCATAAGCTTTGCACGCCTTGAGCTTCGCGAGAACATTGCCGTCTTCCGCTCGCTCGGTTAGGTGGCGCTTGACCTCGATATGCGCGGACAGCATGTCGAGCACCTCGCAGGATGTCTGTTCTTGCACAACAGGGTTGGCGGGAAGCCCCAGGTCATTGTCGCCGTAAAAGGCGATAGTAAGCGCCTGGGCTATTTTCCAGGTAGCGGGGTCGACCTCGCGGGCCGCCTGGTCACCCACACGTTCGATAACGGACGCCATATACCTTGCTAGCTTTGTATTGCACACGCTGACAGCCGCCAGATACACGCCGAGTGCCTCGGCGGGTGCCGGCTCTTGCTCCTGCTTTTCCGCATTGATCATCGCCGACGCCGCACGGCAAATGTCCCCTCCGTGCCCGGTCAGGGCAAGATCGGCCCCATACTGCCCGGCAAGTTCCAATACCACATGGCGGTCCAAGAACGCGTCGGCCAGGTCCATGGCCAAATCGCATCGGCCCGCCTTGATCAAAATGCGAGCAGCCCGCGATACAAGTTCGGGACGGATCTCGGCAACAAGCTTTCGCAGCCTCAGGCGCGCGTTGTCCTTAGCGCCCAAACACCTAAAGGTGCGATCAGACGGATCCACGCCAAAAATCGGATAATCGCGCACAAAGATGGACTGGTCGACCATCGAAAGCCTCACACCGCACGCCTCTAGCTCCGCAATGCGGCCCTCGCCCATCAATACCATCAAGCAGGCAACGGTAAACAACAGGTTGTTCTCGAGCGATGCGAGATCGGCCAGCGCCGCACCGTACACGTTGACGATTTCGTTTTCGAGCAACCCGGCAACATCGCCCTGTCCATACATCCCCGTCTGCAAGGCAGATACCAGCTCTGGCACACCTTGCGTGAGCCGATAAAAATCGAGCGATGTGCTGATAGAGAACGCCGTGGCCCATGACGAATACTCATAGGCGTGCACCTTGAGCATCTGCGCATTGACTTTTACAGAATCGCCCAGCCCGTGGATAAGCAATCGGTTGGAGGGGCGGCAGGCAATAAAGACCCCCGTCCCCGTAGCACGTAAGCTGCGGATTCGATCGATGAGGTCCTCGGTTTCGCGCTGCTCGAGATTGGGCACGTTGTCGATCGCAACGAGCGAATGGGGTTTGTCCTTAAGCTCATCGGCGACAACCTCGAGCTGCATAAAGAGCTCGCGTCCAATCGCGCGGTCGGCCTCGATAATCCGAACCGGCCCTCGCGTGGGGTCCGATTTAACCTCCTGCACGTATTGCAGCAACACCGACGTCTTACCAAACCCGTCGGGCGCGTAGAGCAAAACAATTCCCGCCTTGCGCCCTTTAACGATGAGCTCGTTCATCAAGCGATCGCGCCGCACCATATAGCCGCCGCCCGTCGGCATCAACTCGAGGTCGTCCGTATTGCCCAGATCGTTTACCATGCTTGCTCCTCAACTCGACCATATGGACACCGTAGCTGCAGGACCATATGAGCCGCCCCGTGAATAGCGCGACTTAGAGTTTTTAATTGTCTGCCGGTACGTGTTTGGCAAGTTTTTGTACAGCGAGGCCCGATGGTAACTTATCCCCCGACCAATAGGTCTTTGCGCAGGTCAATGCGCTTGCCAGCATGTCCCATCCCATTTGTAGTGTAGCGCAGTCGGCTATTTTTATTTGAGTTGCGCAACTCGCCTACTCCTCGCTACCGCCTGCGCCTCTATGGTGGCAAATGTGCATAGAATCTGCTATAGAATGAATCACAAAAATTTAAAACCCTCCAGTCAAGCACGCGGCAAGGTTTCCGTCATGTATACGCCACGGCGTATGTCCACTAAAAAGGCCCCCGCAAAGCGAGGGCCTTTTGAGAAACTATGTAAGATCGCTTGATCGCGTTACTCGCAGAGCGAAAGAGCGGCCTCGTCAGCAACGACAACGCAGTTGGTGTGCAGCTGCAGGATCGAAGCCGGGCATTTGGGCGTAACCGGGCCATAGCACATATCGTGCACAGCCTGAGCCTTGGCCTCGCCGTTGGCGACAACCAGGATCATGCGGGCATACATGATGGTCTGGGTGCCCATGGTGTAAGCCTGACGGGGCACGTCATCGATGCTGTCGAACAGGCGGCTGTTGGCCTGAATGGTGCTCTCGGTCAGGTCGACGCAGTGCGTACCCTTGGAGAAGTGGTCATCGGGCTCGTTAAAGCCGATGTGACCGTTGTTGCCAATGCCGAGCAGCTGCAGATCCGGGTAACCGGCGGCAGCGACGATCTTGTCGTACTCGGAGCAGGCAGCAGCTGCATCGGGGTTGGAGCCATCGGGCACGTGTGTGTTGTTCAGATCGATATTGATGTGATCGAAGAAGTTCTCGCGCATAAAGTAGTGATAGCTCTGGGGATCATCGTGCGAAAGACCACGATACTCGTCCAAGTTATAGGTGCTGACCTCGGCAAAGTCGACGTCGCCCTTCTTGTACCAAGCAGCGAGCTGTTTGTAAGCGCCAATCGGGGTGGAGCCGGTGGCAAGACCCAACACGCAATCGGGCTTGAGGATAACCTGGGCCGAAATGATATTAGCGGCCTTGCGGCTCATATCCTCGTAGTCTTTAGCTTTAATGATTTTCATTACGCGTCCTTTCTCGTAGAAGAGAGGCAAGGCTTCCCTTACAAGCACTTGCCCGCGGCCCGCGTCGGCCGCAACCAACGTGTGCGGCCACCAGGGCGAGGTCGCGTAATGTATGTGTCTCGTGTCTAACCGCGTCGAGGCCCCTGCCCGTCCACGGCGACCCAAAGCTGTTTAGCTTCGGACGTTTTCCATCTTGCCACGGAGGGCGCCCTCTTTCAAGGGCGCCCTCCGTAAACGTGATTGAATTGTAGGCCAAAGGCCAAGCGGAGCGACTAGCGCTCACGCGCGACGATGAGCTGGTCCATCTCCTCGACATGCTCTCCAACAGAGCCCTTGATGCTCGAGAACTCAACGGAATTGCAAACCAAGATGGGAACCGTCACATCGTAGCCCTCGGCAGCAATCGCTTCGCGATCGAACTCGATGAGTACATCGCCCTTATGGACGATGTCACCCACTTGCGCATACACAGTAAAATGTTTGCCCTCGAGCTGAACGGTGTCCAAACCAACATGGATGAGCACGTCTAGACCATCGACCGTGTTGAGCGCAACGGCATGACCCGTGGGAAAAATCGCCTCGACCTTAGCGTCAGCCGGAGCAATCACACGTGTACCCGTAGGCTGAATCGCCACGCCCTGGCCCAAAAGGCCGGTAGCAAACGTCTGGTCTTTGACCTCGGATAACGGAATGACGTCGCCCGAGATGGGAGCATCCAGCGTAAGGACTCGACCACGCATACCAAAAGACCTCAGGACTTTAGTGAACATGCTCCCCCTCGGACATACCAATCAATCAAAATAGCCTTAACAGTTTACCACTTGGCACCCGATATTGACCATTAGGGAAGTTCGCGCTTGACAACCTCGACGATGTCGTCGACAACGCGCTGGGTCAGCTCGTACGTCTCGGCCTCAGCCATAACGCGAACCAGCGGCTCGGTACCGCTCGGGCGCACCAAGACGCGGCCGCGACCGTTGAGCTTCTTCTCGGCGGCAGCGACGGCGTCCCAGATGGGCTGGCAATCGTCCAGGCCGGCCTTGTTGTCCGAATGCACGTTGACGAGCACCTGCGGGTACTTCTTCATGATGCCGGCAAGGTCGGTGAGCGTACGACCGGTGCGCTTGAGCACGGCCAGCAGCTGCAGAGCCGTCACCAA
>CATZEP010000011.1 GCA_958418185.1 uncultured Collinsella sp. | reverse complement strand
CAATCTGCCTTTCAATCGTCGGGCATGGCCAGAAGGCCTATGCCCTCCTCTTTCAAGGCACCTTGCTCGACCAGACGGGCTCTCGCTGACTTTTGTTCAACCTGCGGCGCTTTGCTGGCGCGGCCCTACCTGTGGGCTCTCGCTGACTTTTGTTCGACCTGTGGGGTCTTCAAATTGCTAGAGCGTTGCTAAGTAATTCTTTGCGTCTTCTACGCTCATTGCTGCGACGGGTACGTGTGAACAGAGTTTGACATCGTTGGTGACCAGTAAATCTGCTTGGGAGCGTATCGCTGCCGCAATGATTAAATCGTCTTCGTAATCGCTATGGAGATTACGCTGCTTGCTCGCCATCCATATGTCACTCAGGTCGCAGGGTACCGGCGTGGCAAGTTGCGACAACACGTCGAGGCAATCCCATGCAAGTGATGTCGCCGCCACGGCGGCATCTTGGGATAGTGAGCCATGCTCTCGCCGATACCATGCCTTATGTTCGCTTGAAATCAAATAGAACAGGTCTTTGGACGATGTCGCCGCATACAGCAAATCCACCTGCGCCGTGCATGCATCGCGTAAAAACTCAATCGCCGCCGAACGACCACGTCGTGAGGGAATGAAGTAATCGAGCCACACGTTGGTGTCAACCAAGATGCGCTTTAGAGCCTCACTCATAGAGCCAGCTCATCTCCTCGCCATAGCGATCCGCATATGCATTCCGTTTGAGCTCTTCGTCGTCCGATGGCTGAGCCCTGACCATATCGATTCCCGACTCACGGCAAGCGGCAGCGAACAGCTTCGATCCCTGATCCATGAGCTCGAGTTTACGTTTGGCGGCCTTTTCGCGCTCGCGCTGTTCCGCCCGGGCACGACTGGGCAGCAGGATATCCTCGAGCGCACCGGGGCGATCGGCCAGCGACGCTGCAAGCTGCCAGAGCGCTCGCACCGCTTGGCTCGGCGTCATACCGGCCCTGGAGAGAGCAGCGTCGCCGCTCCTTTTAAGATCGGCATCAAGACGTACGTTGATCTGAGCGGCTGTTGTGGTCATGACCCCTCCTTAATACTTCAGAATTATCATAAAACACTATGGTAGATACGTAAAGCATGTATAGCAATAAATTAGTATTAGCCGTGCTCCGTGCACAAAAAGCCGCCGAGGCACATTGCACCTCGGCGGCTACGCATCACCAATCTAGTTCGGTTTCATCCTTTGCATTTGCCCAGATAAAACCTGGCAAAATAAACCTGTCCCTTTTTGGCAGGTTTTTAGAGCTCCACGCTTTCGGCGCCGTTGATGGTTAGGTTTCGCTCGTAGAAGGCCGTGAGGGCGCGGATGGCGTACATCACGTCGCGCACGCCGCCGGTCTCGTAGCTCGAGTGCATGGCCAGCTGCGGCAGGCCCACGTCCACGGCGTGCATGCTCACCTGCATATTGGACAGGTTACCGAGCGTGGATCCGCCGGCCATATCGCTCTTGTTGGCGAAGGCCTGCGTGGGCACGTCGGCGTCATCGCAGATGGCCTGGAACACCGCGCGGCTAAAGGCATCGGTGCAATAGTGCTGGTTGGCGGCCTCCTTGATGACGATACCGCCGTTGAGCACCACCTGGTTGCGGGCATCGCACTTCTCGGCGTGGTTGGGGTGCACGGCATGCGCATTGTCGCAGCTCACAAGCATCGAGGCAGCAAGTGCACGATGGTACGACTCGTCGTCAAAGCCCAGCGATCCGTTGATGCGGCGCAGTGCGTCGGCCAAGAACGTCGACATGGCGCCCTGCTTGGTCTCGGAACCAACCTCCTCGTTATCAAAGCAGCAGAAGACCGAGACGTCGCGCGCGTTCTCGGCACCCAAAAATGCCTGCAGTGAGGTGTAGGCGCAGGCCAGGTCGTCGAGCTTGGGCGTCGAGATGAACTCGTCAGCCCAGCCCCAAATGCGCGCATCCTGGCGGTTGACCAGGAACAGATCGCGGCTCAGGATCTGCTCGGGCTCAACGTCCAGTTCGTCGGCAACCAGGGCATCAAAATCGCCCTGCTTAAGCTCACCGGCGCTGATGAGCGGGCACAGGTCGACGGCGCGGTTGGGCGCAAAGCCCTCGTTAACGCCGCGGTTCATATGGATGGCAAGGCTCGGGATAATCGCGACTTCGCGCTCGGTGGCAAGCAGGCGGCTCTCAATACGGTCGCCTTCGCGTACCAACACGCGGCCCGCGAGCGCCAGCGGGCGGTCGAACCAGGTGTAGTCGATCATGCCGCCGTAGGCCTCGGTGTTCAGGCGCAGCGTCTCGCCTGCGCCGTCGAGCTCGGGCACGGCCTTGACCTTAAACGTCGGCGAATCGCTGTGCGACGCCGTGAGCTGAAAATGATAGTCACCGGCAACGCCGTCCTCGCCCCACGTCGCGGTCAGGTCCTCGCCCACCTTAAAGGCAATAACGCTCGAGGTATTGCGCTGCGTGTAATAACGCCCGCCCGGCTCGATGTCCCACGCCGCGTTCTCGGGCAGGTAGGTAAAGCCCGCCTCGTCGAGCTCGGCCATAATGGTCGCCGCCGTATGGAACATGCTGGGACATGCCTCGATAAAGTCGATGAGGTCGTTGGCGGCCTCGATATCGTCGGCCGTCACATGCGCGCGCTCGGGCGTTTCCTGATCCGTCATGCTCTCCCCTTTCGCTGGGTTGATGGTCCCCTCCAGCATACCCCGCCACGCCAGCACCGCACTCTTCATTCCGTGCTTAATTCCGCACCACTCACCAAGTTGAGCCATCATGCCCGCGCTCCTTTTGCGACAATTGCGCTAACAGGACGAGAGGAGCCGTCATGAAGCCACGTAACATTGCCATCGCCTGCGGTGTCGCGGGAGTCACCGTCGGCCTTGCCGCTGCCGCTGGCATCGTTTACCGCAAGCAAATCAAGTCCGCCGCGTCGCTCAAACGCTTGACTGGCTACGCAGACGGCTATGACCTGTACGCAATCGACATCGCCTACGACTACGACCTTGACCGCATCATCGCAGCTGGCGTGCGCGACGACCAGGCCTACATCGATGCCGTGGTGGCGCAGGTGCTGCCCGGTGTGCCGGCACATGTCCAGGCGCCCCAGTTTGCCTGCAGCGCTTTTGTCGCCGTAGATGCCGAAGGCCGCGTGCGCACCGGCCGCAATTACGACTTTAAGGACGACACCTCGGCGTTGCTGGTGCGCAATCACCCACGCGGCGGTTATGCCTCCATCGGGTTTGCCGCCCTTAACAACCTGGGCGATAACACTCCGCTTGACTCCGTCGCGGGACGTGCCGCCGCACTCATGGGCCCGTTTGCCCAGCTCGACGGTATTAACGAATGCAGCGTGTCCATTGCCGTACTCACCCTGGATTCCAAGCCCTGTGACCAGGACACGCAGCGCCCCGTCATCAATACCTCGCTCGCCATCCGTCTGGTGCTCGACCGTGCCGCCACCACGCAAGAAGCTGTCGACCTGCTTTCCGCCTACGACATGCACGCCATGGCAGGACGCGATTACCACTTCTTTATCAGCGACGCCGCCGGTGACGCGCGGGTGGTGGAGTGGGATCCGCGCGACCCCGACCGCGCTTTCAAAGCGACTCCTGCACGCCAGGTTACGAACTTCTACGCCTGCTATGGCGACGAAGTGCTACCCAACCAAAAGAATGGCGAGCTGGGCCATGGTAAAGAGCGCGCCGTCGCAATCGCCGATGTCCTTGACGCCCATGTCGGCGCCCAGGACGAGGCAGTCGCTTGGAAGGCTCTACGCGCCGCGGCGCAAGAGCCCAATCCGGAAGACATCACCAGCAACACGCAGTGGTCGGTCGTCTTTGACAATACCGAACCCGCCGCCGCTATTACGCTGCGCCGCCACTGGGGCGACGTCGACGCCTTCGCGCTGTAAGGAGCTGGCACCGTCGTCCTTACGCTGGCCTGACGTTGCTTACATTTCTATACATTTGAGCTAACACGTTTTACCCCCGTATCAACAGTGTGCGGGGGTAAACTTATGCGCATGTTATAACTTGCCCGGAAGGATTCACCATGCTTAGGATCGGTCTTCTTACTAGTGGCGGCGACTGCCAGGCGCTCAACGCCACCATGCGCGGCATCGTCAAAACGCTTATGACCAATAGCGAAGAGCCTATCGAGATCTATGGTTTTGAGGACGGCTACCAGGGCCTTATCTACAGCAGGTTCCGCGTCATGACGCCCGCCGATTTTAGCGGCATCCTCACCCGCGGCGGCACCATTTTGGGCACGAGCCGCACGCCGTTCAAGCGCCTGAACATTCCCGAGGCCGACGGCGTCGAGAAGGTGCCCGCGATGGCCCACACCTATCACAAGTTACAGCTCGACTGCCTGTTTATGCTGGGCGGCAACGGCTCCACCAAGACCGCCAACCGCCTGCGCGAAGAGGGCCTCAACGTTATCGCTCTGCCCAAGACCATCGATAACGACACCTGGGGCACCGAGATGACGTTTGGCTTTACGAGCGCCATCGACGTCGCCACCAAATGCATCGACGACATTCACACCACCGCTTCGAGCCATGGGCGCGTATTCGTTATCGAGATCATGGGCCACAAGGTTGGCTGGATCCCGCTGTACGCCGGCGTCGCGGGCGGCGCGGATGTCATCTTGATTCCCGAGATCCCCTACGACATGGATAACGTCATCAAGACCATCGAGCATCGCATGGAGACCGGCAGCCGCTTTACCATCGTGGCCGTCGCCGAGGGCGCTATCTCCAAGGAGGACGCGGCGCTGTCCAAGAAGGAGTACAAGAAGAAACTCGCCGAGCGCACGAGCCCGTCGATCGTCTACGACATCGCCAAGGAGATCGAGGCCAAGACCGGTCGCGAGACCCGCGTCGCCATCCCCGGCCACACGCAGCGCGGCGGCCAACCCGATGCTCAGGACCGCATCTTTGCGACCCAGTGCGGCGTCGAAGCCGCGCTTGGCTGCCTGCGCGGCGAGTTTGGCTACATGATCGCCCTGCGCGACGGCAAGATGTGCCACATGCCGCTCGAGGAGGTCGCCGGCAAGCTCAAGTTTGTCGACCCCCAGAGCGATCTGGTGCGCGAGGCCAAGGCGTTGGGCATCAGCTTCGGCGACGAATAGCCTCGGCTGGAACTGCTCTCATCGGAGGCCCCGGGGCTTTCCTCCCAAATCGTCCTCGGACATGTCAGGACCCCGCCGTGCGCTTCGCGCGGCGGGGTCCTTCCGTCCTGCGGAAAGATTTGGGAGGTAAGCCCTAGGGCCTCCTGCGGTAACTAGGGAGGCCGAGGCTATTCGCCTTCTTGCTGCGGGTGCCTGGTCTGAAATTAAGTTGCGGTGAAATAGTTCCCGCTTAGCCCGCAAATGGCTGAATCTAGGAACTATTCCACCGCAACTTACTGAATGGGGGGCTCTTGGCTGCTACTTGCACTGACATTTGTCCTGAAATGGCTGGTCGTTAGGGGTTGCTACCGGTAGTTGCGGTAGGGTTGGAGCAGATTCTAACTAGAAATGGTGGTCGCTACCGGTTGTTCTCAGCATACTCGGCTCATTCGATTCGACCATCAAACGAAAGGAACCACCATGGATCTTGCGATGGCACAGCGGCTCGTTGATCGCCGCAAGGCTGCCGGGCTTTCTCAGGAGGCGCTTGCCGCCCAGCTGGGCGTGAGTCGTCAGGCTGTCAGTAAATGGGAGCGCAGCGAGTCCTCGCCCGATACCGATAACCTTATTGCGCTCGCCGCGCTGTATGGCGTGTCGCTGGATGAGCTGTTGTATGGGGAGACGGTGGATAGCACTGACGACTCGCAAGCTGATGATGAGGCACAGGACAGCGACGCCGGCACCAAAGCTTCAGATGAGGCTGAAGAGGCTGAGGCTTCTACTGAGCACTCTGGTTACAGCGATAAGCCACTTGTCGATATTTCCCTCACGCGCGGCATCCACGTTATTGATCCCAACAAAGGCGAAGAGGTCCATGTTGGCTGGAATGGCATCCATGTGGCTAACGAGCGCAAGGGCGAAGAGGTCCATGTGGGGCCAGGCGGATTGCATATCGATACGCTTGAGGACGATGGACATAGCGTGCATACCAATGACGACGGCACCGTCACCATCGACGGCGAGACGTTTTCCAGCTGGAAGGAAGCACACGACAAGCTCGACCATCATGGCAAGCATTTCCACACCAAGGTCGGACGTACATGGAACAAATTCCCCTTCCCCGCGCTCGTCACCCTCGCCTACCTGGTGCTCGGCATTGCCTACGGCACATGGGCTACGGGACTCTTCCTCGTTTTTTTGATTCCCGTCTATTACGCGCTTGGCGACTTTATCGACCAACGCCACTTATCTAAGCTGATCGATGTCGTCTATTCGGTCAGTGCCGAGGCATGGTTCCTCTACATGTGGCTCTGTCTGGGGCAACCCCATCCCGCCTGGGTAATTCTCATCACCATCCCGGTCGTAAAAGCACTCATGCGTTGGTGCCGTAAACGATGGAAGCATCGCGAACGAGCCTAAACCATCCCAGCCCGACGGCAGCACCCAACTAGTACCCCCCCGCCCCTCCCTCCTAAGTTGCGGTGATATAGTTCCGGTTTTAGCCTTGAGTAGTCGAATTTAGGAACTATTCCACCGCAACTTACGAATGATCGGAGCGGCTACAGCACAAGCGTCGGCGTTCGTTTGATGGTCCGCCACGAAAAGGGCCTATCTACTACGTTTAACTCGATGGGGCCAACCATGACCGCCTTTTTCGAAAATCGACAGGCCTTCTACCTGCGGTTTTATTTTTCGTTTTCCCGGCATGGTTGAGGGTATCCAATTAAACGTAGTAGATAGGCCCGTTTTGTGGCATACGACCCATTCAAGCCCAATCTCGAAGGCTAAAGAGAGCCTCTCATCCGCACCTGCGAGCGAAAACCAAATAAAATGAAAGGCAAATGGAAAGCCCGTTTGACGAGCGGAGAACATATGCGCGACGTAACCGAAAGCGACTGGAAGCTGTTTAAGAAAATGCTTCCTCAATGGCAAGAACGTTATATGGAAAAGCTCATCGGCCAGTACGTTGAGATGCTGAACGGCGACAGCGAAGCGTCCAGTAGATTTTGGGCACTAGAAGAGCGCCTCAATAGAGACAAGCTGTCCTCAGGCGTAATTGCAAACGACATTCGCCGCAGCACAATGCACCGCGAGATAGCCAATTTGCTTATCGACAGCGTGATCACCCTTGACGACCTTGACGGTTTTACCGAAGACATTAAGAGCTATGCGCAACACTGGATTGGCCAGTAAGAGCACTGAACGACAGACATCCCCAGCAAAACGGGGCAAACGCTGGGCCACCTAATGGTTGTCCGGCGTTTGCCCAGATAAAACCTGCCAAAATAAACCTGTCCCTTTTTGGCAGGTTACTCGGCGCTCTTGAGGGCGCCGACCATGTCGATCTTGTTGAGCGTTCGATTGGTGGCAAGGTTGACGATAAACGTAAAGGCAAAGGCCAGCAACACGGATAGCACGTAGCTCAGCGGCTCGACCTCAACATCAAAATACAGCGACGGCATCTGCAGGATGTACGTAAAACTCTCGGCCAGCAAGCCGCCTAGCGGTACGCCCAGTGCGGCGCCAATCGCCGTGAGGATCAACGTCTCCTTGTTGACGTAGTGGTGCACCTCGCCGCGACGGAAGCCCAACACCTTAATGGTCGCCAGCTCGCGCTCGCGCTCGGAGATATTCGTGTTGGACAGCGTAAACACCACCACAAACGACAGGCACGCCGCCATAAAGGTCACGAGCACCACGACCGAATTGATAATCGTAAAGTTCGCCTCATAGTTTTCCCAATGCTCGGCCGTACTCGAAATCGTAAGCCAACCGTCACTCTTAAGATTCTTGCTAAACGCAATCTGGTCGGCCGACGAACCCTTGAGCAGTGCAAAGATGCCGTTAAGACGCGCGCTTCGGCCGAACGTGCGCTCATAGGTGCCCTGCGTCATGTAAAGCGTGTTGCCCAGATAGTTAAGCGAAATGTCGCTGACTTTGACCTTGGCAACATTGAGCGACGAATCCTGGACGTGAGCCGTATCGCCCGGCTGAATCCCCAGCACCAGCTGTGAACTTTTGCTCAGATACACGTCTCCGTCACGCAAAGGCAGCGGTTCTTTGGACTCATCCTCCAGACGCACGTAATCGCCCAAGTCACTCGTGCGGTCATCGGGCACCACGATCAGCTGCACAGTCTCGCTCTTGCCGCCAAATGTAAAGGTGACGTTGTCGGTCATAATCGGCAGCGTCGAAGTCACGGTCACGTTGGAATCATTGGACGCGCTGCGCCCATCCAATGCCGCGCACGTCTGTGAAAAATCGTCGGGATTGGCGACCGCCAGCAGATCGTAGCGCGTGACGTGGCCGTACTGCTTGGGCGATAGCGCGACCGACGTATCACGAATGCCCATGCCGCAAATTACAAGCGCTGTGCAGCCCGCGATGCCAAAGATGGTCATAAAGGCGCGCTTTTTGTAGCGGAACAGGTTACGCGCCGCCACCTTGTTCAAAAAGCCCATGCGACGCCAGATAAAGCCGATGCGCTCAAGCAAGATGCGCGAGCCGGCACGCGGGGCCTTGGGACGCATAAGCGAGGCTGGGGTCTCGGACATCTCGTGGCGGCAGGCGATAATCGTAGCGCCCACCACGCCCACGGCAAACAGCGCCACCGACACGAGCGACGACACGATGTCGTACGAAAGCAGCATCTGGGGCAGCGAGTACATGTCGTCGAACACCGTAAACAGGAACAGCGGCAGGCCCACAAATCCGATGATGTTGCCGAGCACGCCGCCGATCAGACACGCCCACAGCGAGTAGTCCACGTATTTGGACAGAATACGCCCACGTGAATAGCCGAGCGCCTTGTACAGGCCAATAAGCGTGCGCTCCTCCTCGACCATGCGCGTAGCGGTGGTAAGGCTGATGAGCACGGCGACGATAAAGAAGATAAACGGGAACACCGTGGCGATGGCCTCAATTGACGAGCTATCGCTTTCCACGCTCGAGTAGCTTGCGATATTGCCGCGGTCCTGGATGTACCACGTACATTCGCCTAGATCGGAAAGCTCGGCGCGGGCATCGGCGAATTGTTGGTTGGCGGCGGCGCGGCGCTGGTCCAACTCGGCCTGAGCTTGGACGCGCTCCTCGCTGCCCTCGGCCATACGGTCGATGTTGCCCTGTTCAATCCCAAAGAGCATATTCGCCTGGCGTTCGGCCGCATCTAAGCTTGCCGGCGTGTCAACCGTCAACTCCTGAGCACGTGCCTTCTCACGCTCCTCGCGGATCTTCTCGATATTGCCCTTGACCTCGTTGATCTTTGTCGTGTAGGCGTCCGAATAGGAGCTGAGGCTCTTGGCTCCCTCGACGATCACGTGGACCGAGGAGTAGGAAGAAGATGTCGCGGCGTCCTCGTTCACATAGAACTTATAGTCCGCAGCCGAAGCAGCGCGAAAGGCGTTGACTGTCGAGTCGGAGCTCACGTCGGTGGGATCGAGGACCTCGGCCGTAATGGTGTAATCGCCCGCGGCAAACTGGTCCTTGGCACTTTGGTTCGACGAGCTCGCGTCATTGGCGGCAAAACTCACCGTATCGCCGAGCTTTTTGCCCGAAGCCTTCAGGAACTTCGAAGTCACCGCGACCTCATCGGCGCTCTCGGGCAAATCACCGCTCACCAGCACCGGTTGATCGATATTCTCCTTGGAAAGACTTTGCACGATCACGCGCTCGCGTGTTGTGCCCACGGCGGTGTAGGCGGTCTCGGTGTAGATACCCTCGGCCGTCTCGACGCCGTCGACCTCTTGGATAGCCGCAAGATCGTCGCGCGTAAGGCCATAGGTCGACTGCACGTTAATGTCATAGACATTCTGCTGGTCAAAATAGGCGTCGACCGAATCGCGCAAATCTTCGCAGCCTGCCTTAAGACCGCACATCACGCTCACGCCAAGCGCGGTGATGACCACGATAGACAAGAAGCGCTTAAGACTGCCGCGGATTGTACGGTAGATGCCACGGCGAAAAACCGTCGGCACCATATCGTTTGAGCTCTGAGCGGTGCGGTAGGTCGCAAACTCCCGGTCGCGACCCGCGCGCTCCGTATCGTGGTTTTGGCTGTTTTGGCGGTCCTGGTCCATGGGCGCTACCACTCGATCGTCTCGATAGGCACGGGATTTTGCTGGACCGTCTCGCTCTCCACGCGACCACTCTTAAAGCGGATCAGGCGATCGGCCATGGGCGCGAGCGCGGAGTTGTGCGTGATGATGATGACCGTAATGCCCTGCTTGCGGCAGGTATCCTGCAGCAGCTGCAAGATCTGCTTGCCGGTTTTATAGTCGAGCGCGCCCGTGGGCTCGTCGCACAGGAGCAGCTTGGGGTTCTTTGCCAGTGCGCGGGCGATGGACACGCGCTGCTGCTCGCCGCCCGAAAGCTGCGCCGGAAAGTTGGCGAGGCGCTCACCCAGGCCAACCTGGCAAAGCGTTTGCTCGGCATCGAGCGAATCGGGACAAATCTGCGCCGCAAGCTCGACATTTTCCAGCGCCGTCAGGTTGGGGACCAGATTGTAGAACTGGAAGACAAAGCCGACGTCGGCACGGCGGTATTCCACGAGCTGCGCCTCGTTGGCGGAGCTCACGTCGCGCCCGTCCACCGTCACGGTGCCGGAGGTTACCGTATCCATGCCGCCCAGGATGTTGAGCGCCGTGGTCTTGCCGGCACCCGAGGCGCCCAGGATAATGGCGAGCTCACCGCGTTCAACGGTAAAGCTCGCGCCGTCGAGCGCGTGAATGCGGGCATCGCCCTCGCCGTACGCCTTGATGACGTCTTTGAATTCGATATAAGCCATCGATTAATTCCCATCTGGTCGGATAACTCCTTAGTATTACCCATTTCGCACCGACCAAAAAGGGGCAGGTTTATTTTGGTAGGTTTTATATGGGGAAACGGGGAGCGCAGGCAAGCGCCGGGAAGGCAGAGAAATCATCGACGGGGTCAGGCCGACCGCCAAACACAACGCACGCATCTCTATCTGTCAGCAAAATCATTCGAACAACTGTTCGTTTCTATGATATGATTCCGTTATCTAAGCAGGCCAATACGCAGAAAGGCGGCCAACATGGCGTTCGACTTTAAGAAGGAATGCAAGGAGCTCTACAAACCTGCAAGCAAGCCGAGCATCGTAACTGTCCCGCCTATGAGCTACGTTGCCGTTCGCGGAAAGGGCGACCCAAATACCGAAGGTGGCGAGTATCAAAACGCCCTGCCGCTGCTTTACGGCATCGCCTATACCGTCAAGATGTCGAAGAAAGGCTCAAGGAGTATCAAGGGCTATTTCGACTTTGTGGTACCGCCGCTCGAGGGTTTCTGGTGGCAAGACTCCCCGAGCGGCGACATCGATTATGTACGCAAGGACGATTTCAACTTTATCTCGTGCATTCGCCTGCCCGATTTCGTCACCCGAGATGACTTTGACTGGGCAGTCGCGGAAGCCACGACCAAAAAGAAACTTAACTTTTCTGCCGTCGAGCTGCTTAAAGTTGACGAGGGCCTCTGCGTTCAATGCATGCACACCGGGCCCTACGACAACGAACCGGCGACCGTAGGCGCTATGAATGAATACACGACCGAGCAGGGCTATGTCCCCGACTTCTCAGACACCCGTTTCCATCACGAAATCTATCTCTCCGATCCACGCAAATGTGCACCGGAGAAACTTAAGACTGTGGTTCGTCATCCTATCAAGCGCGCTGAATAGCGTGGAGCGTCATCTCACGCGCTAGGTTTTAAGCCAGCCAACCAGCCGCCTCCTAGGCCGTCCGGTAATTATCTTGACGCGGCCCGTCGCATCTTATATCCCCTAGGGGAAATTGCGTCCCGTTCTGAAGCCTCAAACCGGGATGCAGTTTCCGCTCGGCGCCCCAAGAGGAAAGTGCATCCCGCTCCGCAGCGTCACGCCGGGACGTACCCTCCGCCCACAGCCTTCCCCGCCGGCGTTTCCCCAGATAAAACCTGCCAAAAAAGAACCTGTCCCTTTTTGGCAGGTTTTAGAAGCGGACGGTGAAGGTGATCTGGTTGCCGTGGGCGCAGACAGAAGCGCTCCCGCCATGGGCTTCGGCGATGGCACGCACCACGGATAGACCCACGCCCGAGCCGCCCGTCTTGGAGTTACGCGAGACATCTGCGCGGTAGAAGCGGTCGAACAGCCGGTCCAGGTCACCCTCGGGCAGCTCATCAACAGCATTCGATACGACAAGCTCGGCCGAGCCTTTGCCCGCACCGCGCGAAACGGCACGCAGGCTCAGCTCGATCACGCTGTCCTCGCTTGCGTAGCGTGTGGCGTTGTCCAGCAGTAGCTCAACAACCTGCGCCACTGCCGCGGCATCGGCATGGGCCCGCACACCGCTCGCGATCGACGTCGACAGCCGCTTGCCGCGCGAAACCGCCACCGACTCAAACGGCGCCACCGCCTTGTCCACGGCCTCCGAAAGATCGATCGATGTCATGGTAAAGCCCGCCGAGCCCTCGTCCATACGCGCCAGGAACACCAGACGCTCCGTCAGCGCCGTCAGCCGCGCGACCTGCTCGTGAATGCTCTGCGTCCATTCGCTCTCGCCGCTCTCGATTTCCTGTACCTCGTTAGCGGCGTCAATCACGGCCAGCGGCGTCTTGATCTCATGGCTTGCATCGGTAATGAACCGCTTTTGCTTGCTGTAGCTCTCGACCATCGGTCGAATCACCGCGCCCGAGGCACCCGCCACAATTGCCAGCACCGCCAGCCAGCCAATGCAACTGATTGCCACGCTCGCGCTCAAAAACGAATGAAAGCTTGCAAGCTCGCGCGAGCAGTCCACGAACACATAGGTTGTCTCGTCGCCCTGAACCGTAACCGTATAGCGGTAGTTACCAGAAAAGCCCGAGGTCCAGCCCTTGGAATATAGTCCTGCAGCGATGCGGGCGGCACGCTTGGCACCCACCGCGGCAATGCGGGCCGTGTTGACATCGGTCACCTGCCCGCCGGCAATCGACACCGTAAAGTAGCGCGTGTCGAAGGGAGACTCCGCCGTCATGCCTTCGAAGTGCCCATCGCGAATGGCCGCCCGGTTACCGGTAGCAACCTTGCCGGCAACCGCATCCTGACCGGGACCGGTCTTAGGCTCGTCCTCCCCATCAATGCCATCCTTGCCTGCCAAGATATAGTCCAGGCGAGCATCGGCCATTTTACAGACATGCGAGTAGTTGACGATATTGATGCCGGCGATGATAAGCGTAAGCACGACGGTCACGGCACCCATGGCAACCAAGATGAACTTGCGACGCAGGCGGCGGCCCATTGCGCTGGCAGCATCGGCGCGCCCCGGATTGCCCGAGTCCGCGCCCATGCCGAGCTTTGCCGTCGCGCGCTTCCACCACGCGCTCGCGCTCACGCTTATTCGCCTTCCTCGACAACCTCGAGCGAATAGCCCTGGTTGCGCGATGCGCGAATGGCCACGTCGGCACCAAGCGCCGTCAGCTTTTTACGCAGGTATGAGATGTAGACCCACACCACGTTGGCACCTTCGGGCGCGTCCTCGCCCCAAACCTCGAGCATCAGACGCTCGGTGGGAATGCGCGTCCCTGCGTTGCACATAAAGAGTTCCATAAGCTGAAACTCACGATTGGCTAGGTGTTCCTCGCCCAAGGGACCCACAAGCGTGCAAGCCGCCGTGTCGAGGCGCACGTTGCCCACGCTGAGCGTCGTGGCGTCAATTGCCGTCGCGGCACGCGTCATGGCACGGATGCGAGCGAGCAGTTCCTTGGCGGCGAACGGCTTAGTCAGGTAATCGTTGGCGCCGGCATCCAGACCCTCGACCTTATCGGACACCTCGCTTTTTGCCGTGAGCATGATGATGGGCAGTCGCTTACCGGCTTCACGCGTGCGTTTGAGCACCTCGATGCCATCCATGCCGGGCATCATGATATCTAGGATTCCGGCGTCATAGTCGTTGGCGAGCAGATATTCGAGCGCCGTCAGACCGTCGAGGGCGGTGTCGACCTCGTAGTCGCTATGTTGAAGAATCGCGGTAAGGGCGCGGGAGAGGCCGGGTTCGTCCTCGGCAAGCATCAGCTTCACAGTTGCTCCTTTGGCGCATGGAAATACAGGTTTCGATACTGCCGATAATAGCGCAACGAAAGCTGCCTTAGCGCAGCCTTAGCGGCTCAACCTGCGCGTTTTCAAATACGCAGGATTTGGCTTAACCAAACTTAAGGCGCAGATGCCGAGCGCTTGGACGCATGCCGGTCGCGAAAAGACGGCGACTCGTTCTTTCACGGCGTCCTAGTTATGCAAAGTGTTCGAGCGTTACTCCTCGTACGCGCTCTCAAGCCGGAGCAGCCACTCCTTACGGTCGAGGCCGCCGGCATATCCGTTAAGCGAGCCGTCGGCCGCGACCACGCGATGGCACGGCACGATAATCGAAATGGGATTACGCGCGACCGCGGCCCCCACGGCACGGGGAGACACAACGGGTGCTTCGTTTCCCGGTACACGATGTCGAGCCGCAACACGCTGGGCGATCTCACCATACGTAGCGACCTCGCCACGCGGGATAGAAAGCAGCTCAAACCAAACCTCACGCTGAAACGCCGTGCCAATCATATGCAACGGCGGCGTAAACCGAGGCTCCTGCCCCGCAAAATAAGCATTCAGCCAAGCCCAAGAACGCTCAAGCACCGAAGATGCCGCGCCATTTGCCGGACTCACCGAAGACATCCCACCGGTACCAGAAACCGCATCGGCACCTACGACATACTCCACATCCTCTTTGAGCAGCGTAGAGCCAAAGTGCTCCTGACCCTCAAACCAAAGCCCCGTCAAACCGCGGCCATCAGCGGCAAGCAAGATTTCGCCCAAAGGCGAAGCAAACGTCGTCGTGACCACCAGCGGCTCCTTTCAAAACTCCGCACCATAATACCGCGAATTGTGCAGACAACCTCGCAGATACGTCCGGACAGACTCGATTGTCCAAGAGAGGGCGTTTTCCCTCTCAATATCGGCCGATACCGAGTCGCAACGCCCAAAACGATGTCCGGCAAAAACGAAGGTGAATGGTTTTCCGAGAAGTGAACGAGTAAAACTAGGGCCCCGAAGCATCCGCATTTTTTGACTGCAAAACAGCAGGATTCATGCGATAAAACCGCAGGAAATGGCGGCCAAAATATGCCGATGCTTCAAGGGTCCAAAATAGGTCGTTCACTTCTCGGAAAACCATTCACCTTCGATTCGGCCCCACCCCAAAGTCCCCGCAGGCAGCAGGCGCAACGCGCCGCCGCTGCCGGCCGCGCCCCACAGCCCCCCAAGGCGGCAGGCGCAAAGCGCCGAGGCCGCCGCCGGGACCAGGGCCCGCAACAGCCACGTGCCCTCACATCAGCCCAGCGGCCCCAACCAACAACGGCCCCATCGCAGGCCGCTCGCAGCCGAGTCACCGCAGGCGGGGGCCGGGCTTAGTTTTCAGAACACTCCGCAGACCAGTGTGGCGCCTTGTCCGCAGCTCCGAAGGAGCAGGACAAGGCGCCACACATGGTCGAGGACGTTCTGAAAACTAAGCCCGGCCCCCGCCGGACAGGTCACACTACTCGCAGAGCAGCTTAGCGATCTGGACGGCGTTGGTTGCCGCGCCCTTACGGATTTGGTCGCCACAGCACCAGAAGGTGATACCGCGCGCGGCCTCGGGGTTCGAGATGTCGCGACGCACGCGGCCGACCCAGATCAGGTCCTGGTCGGACGTATCCATCGGCATGGGGAAACGCTCGTGTGCATCCTCGGCAGCCATATCGTCAACCAGCTTGACGCCGGGAGCGGCAGCCAGCGCAGCACGAGCCTCCTCGACCGTAATATCGCGCTCAAACTCGAGCGTAATGCTCTCGGAGTGCGAACGCAGCACGGGCACGCGCACGCAGGTGCAGTTCACGCGCAACTCGGGCAGGTGCATGATCTTGCGGCCCTCGTTCTGCAGCTTCATCTCCTCGGAGGTAAAGCCTTCCTCCTTGACGCCGCCGATCTGCGGAATCAGGTTGCTCGCCAGCTGGGCGGCAAACGCGCGCGGCTCGGGAATCTCCTCGCCGCGGCCCAGGGCGGCCAGCTGAGCCTCGAGCTCGGCCATGCCGGGAGCGCCGGCACCCGAAGCCGCCTGATACGTCGAGACGATCATGCGCTTCACGCCCGCAAGCTGATGCAGCGGCCAGGTGGGAACCAGGCCAATGATGGTCGCGCAGTTGGGGTTGGCAATGAGACCATGATGCCACTTGATGTCGTCGGCGTTGATCTCGGGCACGACCAGCGGCACCTCGGGATCCAGGCGGAAGGCATGGCTGTTGTCGACCACGACGGCGCCACGCTTGACGGCCTCGGGCAGAAGCTCCTTGGCGATATCGTCGCCAGCAGCACCGAGCACGATGTCGCAGCCCTCAAAGGCCTCGGGGCAAGCCTCCTCGATCACAACCTGCTCGCCGCGGAACTCGACGGTCTTGCCCGCAGAACGTGCGCTCGCCAGCAGCTTGAGCTTACCGACCGGAAACTCCTGCTCGTTCAGGCACTCGAGCATCTGGGTGCCCACGGCTCCCGTCGCGCCCAAAATAGCAACCGTGTACTGTTTCATGCTTCCCCCTTTAAAGGTTGTGGCTTTTGCCCGCACGCCGAGCAGGCTGGATATTCTTGCCCAGTTTATACAAAAACGGGGCGGACATAAAACCCGCCCCGTCGAAACGAAACCGAAACGAAACGCCCCGCCGTAGATTTATGAGACATGTCCCAAAAAATCAACGGGATGGCAGCTACTTGTGGAGCGCGGCCAGGGCGGGATCGACCGGCGCGGGAGCCTCCAGGTCGGAGACCTTCACAATGCCGTTCTCATCGGAGAAGGCACGATAAATGGTCTGGATCGCCAGATCGAAGTCCTTCTCCTCCACACCGATGATAATGTTGATCTCGTCACAGCTCTGTGAAATCATACGCACGCTCACGCCCGCCTGGCCAAGCATGCCAAACAGGTGGCCAGAGATGCCGGCACGACCGCGCAGGTTACGACCGACGGTCGCGATAAGCGCCAGGCCCTCGACAACCTCAATCTCGAGCGGCTCGACCTCCTGCTGAATGTCGCCCACGAGCGAGTACAGCGAGTCGTGCACATCCTTCTCCTGCACCACGGCGCCAAAGCGATCGACACCGGTGGGCATGTGCTCGACGGAAACGTCATAGCGCTCGAAGACCGAAAGTGCGCGGCGCATAAAGCCGACGCGAGGCTTGGTGCGGTCACGGGCGACGTTGATGGCGACAAAACCGCGCTTGCCGGTCACGCCGGTAATGATGGGCTCTGCCTCGCCCTCGTCAGCCGTCTCGCTAATGATGGTGCCGGGGTCCTGCGGCGCATTGGTGTTCTTGATGACCAGCGGAATACCAGCCTCGCGCACGGGGAACACGGCCTCCTCGTGCAGGACGCTCGCACCCATGTACGAAAGCTCGCGCAGCTCCTCGTAGGTAACGCGGGCGATGGGCTGAGCCTCCGGAACAATACGCGGGTCGGCAGAATAGAAGCCCGAGACGTCGGTCCAGTTCTCGTACAGGTCGGCGCCCAGGCACTTGGCCAGGATCGAGCCGGAAATATCGCCGCCGCCACGGTCGAGCAGCTTGATCTGGCCCTCACGCGTCGCGCCGTAGAAACCGGGCATAACAAAGCCGCCCTGCTGACCGTACTCCTGCACCAGCTCGGAAGTGCGGTTCATGCTGAGCGTACCGTCGTGATGGAACGCCACAACCGTCGCGGCGTCCAGGAACGGCAGGCCCAGGTACTCGGCCATCAGGCGAGCGGTGAAGTACTCGCCACGGCTCACGAGCTCCTCGGTAGAGTAGCCGCCCGAGCGGGCGCGCTCGGCAAAGGCCGCAAACTCCTCGCGGATGGGATAGGTGAGCTCCAGCTCGTCAGCGATATCAAAATAGCGCTGGCCAATGTCCTCGAGCAGTTCCTCGCACGAAACGTGATACTTAACGTGCGCGTTAACCAGGTAGAGCAGGTCGGTCACCTTGGTGTCGCCCTTAAAGCGGCGGCCGCAGGCAGAAACCACCACAAAACGGCGGGCAGGGTCGGCATCGACGATGGCCTTGATCTTCTTGAAGTGTTCGGCGTCGGCGACCGACGAGCCGCCAAACTTGGCAATCTTAATCATGGGCTTGAGGTTACCTTTCTAAAAGCCTCTGCAAACCTGTTTTGCGCGCTCTGATACCATGGTTTCACCGATTGGGACCAAGGCATCCGAGGAGCAGTGTTATATGGGAACTTATCATAGTACACGAGGACGCACTTTATCGTGCTCAAGTAAGGTGGCAATCCGCACCGGCATCGCTCCCGACGGGGGTTTGTTTGTCTCGGACGAGCTCGGCACCCAGCAGGTCGATATCAGCTCGCTTGCAGATAAATCGTACTTTGAAATCGCTCAAGATGTGTTGGGAATGTTACTGAATGATTACACGGCCGAAGAAATTTCGGCGTGTGTCGACGAGGCATACCGCGGCACGTTCGCGAGTGAAGAGGTTACGCCGCTCGTCAAACTCGACGCTGCGCCGGGCGCTGACGCCCCTCAGACCTATGTGATGGAGCTCTTTGGCGGCCCCACAAGCGCCTTCAAGGACGTCGCCCTGCAGATGCTCCCCCGCCTCATGGCCCGCACCTCTGCCAAGGACGGCGGCGCTGAGCGCATCATGATCGTCACCGCCACGTCGGGCGACACGGGCAAGGCCGCGCTCGCCGGTTTTGCCGACGCTCCGGGCACGGGTATTACCGTCTTTTATCCCGAAGGCAAAGTCAGCCGCGTCCAGAACCTGCAGATGTCCACGCAGGAGGGCGGCAACGTCGCCGTCTGCGGCATCCGCGGCAACTTTGACGACGCTCAGAGCGCCGTCAAGCGCATCTTTGCCGATAAGGAGCTTGCCGAGCGTCTGGAGGCCGCCGGCACGGTGCTTTCGAGCGCCAACTCCATCAACGTCGGCCGCCTGGTACCGCAGGTCGTCTACTACTTTGCCGCCTATGCGCGGCTGCTGCGCGCCGGCGCCATCAAGGCCGGCGACGCCGTGGAGTTCTGCGTACCGACCGGCAACTTTGGCGATATCTTGGCCGGCTACTACGCCAAGCGCATGGGTCTGCCCGTCGCCAAGCTCGTCGTGGCGAGCGACAAGAACAACGTGCTTGCCGACTTCCTGACCACCGGCGTTTACGACCGTAACCGCCCGTTCTTCACGACCATCTCGCCGTCGATGGACATCCTCATCAGCTCCAACCTCGAGCGCATGCTCTACTTCCTGTCCGATGGCGACTGCGAACTCGTTGCCGGCCTTATGGAGCAGCTGGCACAGACTGGTCGCTACGAGGTTCCCGCCGACCTGCTGGCAAAGATTCAGAGCGTCTTTGGCTGCGGTTGGGCCAGCGAGGACGAGGTCCGCGCTGCCATCAAGAGTTGCTGGGATGCGAACGGCTACGTGATCGACCCGCACACCGCCTGCGGCTATCACGTCTTTGAGCAGGTCGTTCCCGCCGAGGGTGCCAAAGCCCGCGTGCTGCTTTCGACCGCCAGCCCCTACAAGTTCCCGCGCGCCTGCTGCGACGCCCTGGGCCTCGACGTTCCCGAAGATGATTTTGAGGCTATGCGTGTACTCGAGCAGGCCACCAACACGGTCGCCCCGACCCAGCTCGCCGAACTCGAATCCAAGCCCGTCCGCTTCGAAGACGTCTGCGACGTCGATGAGATGGCAAGCTACGTCGAGTCTGCAGCAAAACGAATGAGCACCAACTAGATCCCTTATTAAGCGCCGGCGAAAGCCGGCGCACCTTCTAATTATTTAGCTTTTGGGATGATGACGAGCATGCGAGCGGGTCTGGCCGTTTAGTTCGTCGCGAGTTCCGCACGAACCGGAAAGCACTTAATGTGCTTTCCGAGCGAGCCAGGACTGCCCGAGCAGCGAACTAAACGGCCAGACCCGCCCAGGAGGACTCACATGATCAAAATCACCGTCCCAGCAACCAGCGCCAACCTAGGCATTGGCTACGATACCCTCGGCATGGCCGTCAGCCTCTACTCGCACTTCACCTTCGAGCGCGCCGACAAGCTCACCATCACGGGCTGCCCCGAGGAGTTCCAAAACGAGAATAACCTGGTCTATGTGAGCTTTGTCGATGCTCTGGCCGCGTGGGGCGAGCCGGCTTTTCCCGTTGCTATCGACATTCAGACCGACGTGCCCGTCGCCCGCGGCCTGGGTTCCAGCTCCACCTGCGTCGTCGCCGGCATTATGGCGGCCGCCGCGCTGACGGGCCACACCGTCGACCGTGCCGAGCTCGTCCGCATTGCCACCGAGGTCGAGGGCCATCCCGATAACGTCGCCCCCGCCATCCTGGGCGGCGCCGTCTGCTCCTTTACGCCGACCGACTCGCTGCCCCAGTGCCTGCGCTACGAGGTGAGCGATCGCTTGCGTTTTATTACCGTGATTCCGCCCTACGAGGTGCATACGAGCGAAGCGCGCAAGGTTGTGCCGCAGGAGATTCCACTCTCCACCGCCGTATGGCAAATGGGACGCATCGCCGGCATGACGCGCGGCCTGGAGACCGGCGACCTTGACCTGATTGCCGCCGCCAACGACGACCGCATCCAGGAGCCCTATCGCCGCCGCCTCATCCCCGACTACAACGCCGTGCGCGACACCTGCCTTAACGGAGGCGCCAAGACCATCTGGATCAGTGGCTCCGGCTCGACCCTCATGGCCGTGACTGACGACACCATCGTGGCAAAGTTCCTGCAGGTCAAGCTGCGCGAGCAGTTCCCCAAATGTGAGACGCATATTCTAACGTGCGACACGGAAGGCGCTCAAATCGAGTACCTGTAGCGCCCTGCCTCATTGCTCTCACCGGTCCCTTTGGGGCTTCCCCTGAAAACGTCCTCGATCATGAATTGCCCCGTCGTGCGCTTCGCGCGACGGGGCAATTCGATTTGCGGATTGTTTTCAGGGGAAACCCCAAAGGGACCTGCACAGCCTCGACAGGATAGTCGCATTCACTGATTTAATCTTGTGCTCCAACGGAGCCACAGACGAGAGGCCTTCGCGCTGCGGAATAATTTTGAGGGGAACACCCCGACCATCCCTGCGTTTACCTTGCTGAGGATGTCTACAGGGACCCACGCTTTGAAGGGGCGCCGGGCAGATAGGGGCTTTTTAGGTTACATAATAAACTGTTAATCTATGCTACTATTTAACTAGGCATCGCAGTATGGAGGTGGTCAAAGTGTTACGCACACTCAAAGCTTCGTTTTTCCTCTCGATACTTTTGATATTACCGATATGTTTCTCGTTTAGCCCTTCGACTGCTTATGCTGCAGAAAGCGATGCTGTCGCAATTTCTGGCGCAACCCAAGATTTTGATTTAACGAAAGGTCCCGAGCAGTCTCATCAAATCAAGCTTAAGGATGGGACCGTTGCAGTAATAGGAATTAAAAAAACCAATGAACCCAGCCTGATATGGGACAGTTACTACAACAACGCATCTGGAACTTGGACTATCTATTACAACAGTCCTTTTATTTATCGCGAATTCAAGATCAAGATAGCGAACTCGCTCATTACCAGCGCTTGGGGACAAAACTATACGACTATCGGCTGTACGGTAACTAACGAGTCCTTTATATGGAACTCGAAACAGGCGACATATCGACTCAACTATGAATCGATGGGGATGACGTCCGGTATCGCCGTGTTGCAAGCGACCATGGAAGGCAGCACGCTCCACACCTATGCAAACTAGACTCACATCAATTGAGGAAGTTCAATGATCCCAATTCCTGCACGCTCAGACATTATGATCGCTCTCGTTTGGATTCTCGTCGGAGTGCTTGTTTGGCGTATCTGCAAATGGGTTAAAAACAAGAAATAGTTGATAAAACGTATATGCCATTTATGCGATGCTTGGGGCCGTTAAATCGGCCCCTATTTCTATAGTTTTTCAAGCAGCAGTCACCCATTTGGAAGTCGCAACGCCATTCATACGATTTCGGCCCTTTAAGCCGCTATCTATTGGTAGGGACTCTTGCTGGTAAGGAGCGCTTACTAGATACAAACCTTGGCAATATATTGGTTTACGCTGCGCTGGTTTCTTTGTATTCGAAGATTGGCTCTAGGAGATCTTCGATGTTGCAGTGAAGGGCTTTTGCTATGGCTCTTACGCTTGTTACCGAAGCTTCATTGATGTTTCTCTGGCGCTGCTCGTACATTTGGATTGAGCGGAGTGACACACCCGATTCGTATGCTAGGTCTTGTTGGGTTTTCTTAAGCTTCTTTCTTGCTAACGCAAGTTTTGTTTGCCTGGACGCTTTTTTCGCCATATCGCAGACGAGGCGAGCCACGCGTTCCTCCGAGGCTTCGTGCCAGGGATAGTACAGACTGCGCAGTGCGTCAAACGGAACGACATGCAGCAGGTCTTCGAAAGACTCCCCTAAACGCCACTGCAGATATGCCAGTATCCAGCCTGTCCAATACTCTGGCGTCTTCTCAAAACGATAGGTGCGATCCGGTATAGACCCGCTCTGATAGCCGGACCTTTCAGCGATAAGCGCGAACAACTCAACGCCCGATTTTCCCGATACGACCCATGCGTTGCCGCGTTCGAACTCGCGAGCTACGCCGCTCAGGCAGAAGAGTTCAGCGACCTCGGACCCTTCCGCTCCATAGTCGTTCACGGCATAGTCGAAGCAGTCGCCGAGATTGCTCATTGCATCCTCAAGGTAATAGACGGGATATGTTCTACTCGGTCCACAATTCGTCAACTCTTGGATCATCTAAATCAACCCTCCCTGTCATTAAATCCCTAATGTAGACACCCTCAGAGTCGAATCCATTCACAGTTTCCAGGTACTTGCGCCGCGCGTTCTGTTCTCGCTTAAAGCGCTTGGGATAATACTCAGATCCCAACGCCTGC
Organism: uncultured Collinsella sp.; assembly: GCA_958418185.1. Taxonomy (GTDB): domain Bacteria; phylum Actinomycetota; class Coriobacteriia; order Coriobacteriales; family Coriobacteriaceae; genus Collinsella. Next base: position 5,109 of record CATZEP010000011.1, on the reverse strand, counting down.
CTCCATTCGCGGAATCTGATTGCTGAAAACGCACGCTCACTCATAAGAGCGTATTGGATGCCCAAATCGCCCAAACGCATAATGAGTTGCAGTTGCCTAAGCGAGATCATGCCGTTAACGAACTGTCTTGCAAACGAAAAGTAGGAATCGTCGGCGCGATAACCTCGAATTACGTCATAGGGAGAAATATCAATCAGGCAGTTATCCAGCAGATAGCGAAGTCCTTCGCGCGCCAGCGGTGTCGAAACATTGAACTCCCTATTGTTAGCCAAAATCGCAAGCCAATTGAGAATTGAAAACTCCCCGGACTCCAAGTCTAAGACCGCAAGACCATCCATATCGAGCTCATATCGATTCGCGATACCATCGGACTCGGTCCGACATGCCCACTCCATTGCCATTTCCTCATGTGGCGTGCAATAAAACCCACACCCATAGTCATTGAATTGTCTGCATTTACCCAACGACGGATGCTCGACAACAACCTCCGACCCGTGCCAAAGCTCCATATCGACCTCCAAACAAAAATATCACCCCAGTGATAGTGTACCAACAACTATCACTGGGGTGATATAGATAGATGCAAACTATTGCCTGCCAAGAGCCCTTACTAGAGGCAGGCCTCGGCAATGCGGCGCTTAAGTTCGTCGATGCCGGTACCGGTCTGGGAGCTTGTGATGATTACGTTCTCGGCCGGGACGTTGAGCTGCTTTTTGATGGCCGCTGCCTGGCGGGCCTGCTGGGTGCGGCTGAGCTTGTCAGCCTTGGTGAGGCAGACGATAAAGTTGAACTCGTTGCCCTGCAGGTAGTCGATCATGTCATGGTCGAGTTTGCTCGGGTCGTGACGAATATCCACCAGCGACACGACCAGGTTAAAGCTGCGCTCCGAGTCGAAGAAGTCGCCGATAAGTTCTGCCCAGCGGTCACGCTCGGCCTTGGAACGACGGGCGAAACCATAACCCGGCAGGTCGACGAAGTGCACGTCGTCGGCCTCGAAGAAGTTGATGTTGCTCGTCTTGCCCGGCGTGCTCGAAACCTTGACGAGGTTCTTGCGGCCAAAAAGCTTGTTCATGATCGACGACTTGCCCACGTTGGAGCGGCCGACGAAGCTCACCTCGGGGCAGGTGGACTCGGGAATCTGCGAAACCTTGCCATAGCTGGCAACGAACTTGGCAAGCTGGTAGTTAATGGAATCGGCCATGGACACTCCTTGGTCGTAGGTTCTTACAAAAGAGCGCGCTAATAGATAGCAGCGATACGGCGAACGATATCGAGCGTAATGCCACTCGCGGTACGGGCATACTCGAACAGGTCGAACTCGCGGTCGCAAATCGCATCGTACGCCTCGTCACAATTATCGCTGATAGCGCGCAGCACCAGGCAATCGACACCATTTTTAGTTGCGACATGAGCAATTGCCGCGCCCTCCATGCCGACGCAATCGGCATGCGTCGCCTCGATAGCGTCGTTGCGCATGGCGGCGCCCGTCACAAAGCGGTTACCCGTGGCAATCGTGCCGACCAGGAACTGCTTTGCACCCTCGTTCGAAGCGGTCTCATTTGTCGAAGCATCAACAAACCCACGCTCAGCAAGCACATCGGCGGCAATATCGACCAGCGCAGGCGTCGAGACAAACTCCTCGAGCCCCGGTGCAGACTCGGCGATAAGCGCGGTATCGGTATCTAGATAGCGCAGGCATTTGCCAATGACGACATCGTCGATATGGAGCTTGGGATTCAGGCCACCTGCGATACCAGAAAACACAACTGCCTGTGGAGCATACTTGCTAATGAGGTGCTGTGTTGCGGCGGCAGCGTTTACCGTGCCCATACCCGCCGTCGTGGCGACAATCGACAGGCCGTCGAGCCCGCCGGTCACAACGTTCAAGCCCGCCTCCTGTACCATGCAAACGTTGCTCAACTCTTCCTTAATCTGCATGATCTCTTTTTCGAGCGCACCGATAATCGCGATGGTAGCCATGCCATTCCCCAAACCTATACGAAATTCTCAACCACGGTATGGTACCAGCATTTTGTTTGACCTCGTCAAACGAACACGTTAGGCCAGCGCAGCTCGGGTATCAAAGAATGTCTTAGCAATCGCAGCCACCAGCTCGCTCGAGCGATCGCTCCATGGTATCGATGTCATGATACTCATAATGTAGGTGTCGCCATCGACATCGATGAGGCCCGCATCGCATGTCGAATAGCAACCATCCTCGCTAATCCAGCCGGCCTTGTTGCGCACCAGGGCTTGGTCGTCCGCAATGCCGTCGCGGATAAAGGACCGGGTCGTAGAGGCCAGAAGATCCGATAGCCATTGCGACGTCTCGGTATCACGGCTCAAATACTCGCTCATCTCGCGCCACAACTTGGCCGAGGTGCGCGGGCAATAGGTGGGAAAATCACTCATCGGATCGAGTGCGGTATCGTAATCGATGCCAAGACTGGCAATCCAATCCTCGTAACTGACACGGTCAAACGCCGCGCGTAACGCAATAAACGAATCGTTGTCCGAATTAACGACCGCGGCATCGATCAGGTCGCGCACCGTCTGCCAACCCATGTTGTAGCCACCATAGGTGCCAAGGGAATCATCGAGTGAAACCTGACCCGTCTCGACCAGAAATTCGCAGATGTACAACGCATAGAGCGCCTTGTAGCTACTCGCGCCGTAAACCTCGACATCGGGGTTATACGTCACGCCCTTGCCGCTTGACAGGTCGTAGAACACCACGCCCACATCGCCTAGCTCCTGCGCCCGACTCAGGGCATCCTGGAGCAAGGCAAGGCTCTCATCCTCCAAGGTAGGAGTCTTGTTATCTACCAACGAGAAGGTCTGAACGGTATCACCCGAAGGGATATCGTTGAAGTCCGCCTTCGAAAGTCTCGTCTTGAGATCTGCCGACGCTTTGGACTTTGAAACCTTCTCGTTTTGCGTCTGTACCGTTGACGCATCTGAGTGTGCCATTCGCTCCGACGCGTAGGTTTTGGCGGTAATTCCGAGGATAATAACCGCCAACGTTAGCATCCCAATGGCGGCAATCTTCGTCACGCGGATGCGAGTGGCAGCGAGGCCACGCGAAGGCGTGCCCTTCGTCTCATATCTGCTGCCATGCTGCGGCACATACTCGTCCCGCGATGCGTTGTTTCGCACGTGGTCTCCTGACTGCTACCGTTTATATACGAGCAGCATAATACCGAGCAGGCATTTCTTTCCAAAGATATTCAGCAGCGTTTAAGGTGTCTTTAAAGAAACCACAAGCGTATTTATCCAAATGGCACGATTCTGTTGCGCATCTCTGTCCAAAACGCAGTTGCGGTGAAATAGTTCCTGTTTGGGCGGCATAAGCCGAAAAACAAGAACTATTCCACCGCAACTTGACGGGGCTCTTTGGCAATCAGCTTGGTGTCCGGGGGCACTCATTTAAGTCTGTCCCCAATGAGTGCCCTTGGGGGCGAAAATGGATCGCTAGCCGATGGCGTTTTTGAGTTCCGCGCGGCGCTTTTTCATGCCCATCATGACGGCGTTGCGCAGCTCGGGCATGCGCGCGGTATCCATCTGTGGAACGCCCTCGAGCTTATAGGGAATCCCCAGCTGCTCGTACTTGACGACACCCATCGTGTGATACGGCAGCATTTCCAGACCGACCACGTTATGCCATGGAGCGATCAGACGACCGAGTGCCTCGCACTCCTCAACCGTATCGGTAATGCCGGGCACCACCACGTGGCGGATAACGACCTTAATCTTGCGACGGGCAAGCTCATCACCAAACGCCAGAATGCGTGCGGGATCGCAACCGGTCAGCTTTTTATGCTCGACGGGATCGGCGTGTTTAATGTCGAGCAGCACCATATCGGTCTCGTTGAGTACGGCATCGAACTTCTCGGGATGGTTGGGATCGAACGCATAGCCGCAGCTATCCAGGCAGGTATGCACGCGACCGTCGGGGTTATTGTGCATGGCGCGGAACAGGTCGGCCAAAAACTCAGGCTGCAGGAGCGGCTCGCCGCCGGACACCGTAATACCACCGCTGCGGTAAAACTCATGGTTGCTCTGAAACTCGTCCATCAGGTGCTCGACGGTCACCATGGTGCCGCCGTTAACCGACCAGGTATCGGGGTTGTGGCAATACGCACAGCGCATGGGGCAGCCCTGAACAAACACCACAAAGCGGATGCCGGGTCCATCGACCGTTCCCATCGTCTCAATCGAATGCACGCGGCCCAGGGCAAACGCAGAGTCCTCGGGACGAGCGTCCACACCCTCGAGTGTCATCTCAGCCATTCCCGCTACCTTGCCTCTCATTGGTTTTAGCTACATAAATGCCAGAGTCATTCTAGCCCATATGCATGATGGCGAAACGGTTTAGCGGTCAATTGGGTTGTTCTATTTGGCCCCACGCAAGAGCGGCGGGAAGGTTGTCGCAACCCGCCCGCCGCCGAGGCAATAGAAATCGATAGACGCCAGGTCTTACGCTTTAAGCGTCAGCACCGCACCGAAGGCGGTCGGGCCGCAATGGCTCGAGATGACACCGCCGACCTGAGTCCAGGTAACGTCCTTAAAGCCCAGGTCGTGCGCATAGACTTCCATGTCGTCGCGCAGCTCCTGGGAAAGACCTACCGAATACGCCAGGCCAATGTGCGAATAGTCGATCTCGCCCTTCGCAACCATGTGGTCAATAAAGGCGCGGGCGCATTTGAGCATAGAGCCGCGAAACTTCTTGGTCGCCACAAACTTACCGCCCGTTACCTCAATGCAGGGCTTAATCTTGAGCAGGTGGGCGCCCAGGAACGCGACGTTGGACAAGCGACCGCCCGCCTTAAGGAAGGCAAGGTCCGTAGGAACAAAACCCAGCAACACACGGTCCATGACGGAATTCGTAAATGCAAAGATCTCGTCGACGGTGGCATCGGGGTGAGCCTCGATGTATTTGGCGGTCTCGACGGCAACGAGCGACTGGCCCACCGAGACAAAACGCGTATCCATGGAGAAGACGTAGTCACGGCCCTTAGCCGCAATCTTGGAGGACTGATGCGAGCAAGTCGTGACTTCGGAGTACGCAAGATGCAGAATGGTCGCATCGGGCTGCTCGGCATGGATACG
>CATZEP010000010.1 GCA_958418185.1 uncultured Collinsella sp. | reverse complement strand
CTCCCAGACCCGCGCCCACTCCGCCGACCTCAACGGCAACGGCGTCTACGACGTGTACGACTACTCCTTCACCATGGCGGCGCTCGACGGCGGCACCAAGCAAAAGGGCAAGGCTGCTGGCACCCTCGCGGTGATCCCGAGCAAGATGGAGGTCGAGGCCGGCGACGAGATCACGGTCGACGTCTACGCCACCGACGCCGAGAACATCAACGCGCTCGGTGCGCTCGTCAACTTCAACAGCGACCAGTTCGAGTATGTCTCCGAGAGCATCGCGCAGGATGCGTCGACGGCGGGCATGGAGAACCTCTCGCGCGAGAAAGTGCAGTTCACGGATGGCCACCAGACCATCAACCTGGCCTTCGCCAACCGCGGCGACGCCAAGCTCTTCAACAGTACTGGTGTGGTCGCGAGCTTTAAACTCAAGGCTAAGACGGCCGGCAAGGTCGAGCTGCCCTCGACGTCTTGGCTCGTCGGCCCGGCGTGCGACGCGCTCGAGTTCGTGAGTGATGGCACCGTGACGATGCCCGGTGTCCCGCAGCCCACCAAGTCCGAGTACGGCCGCGACGCCTTTGACATCACGATGACCAACGACGAGCTCCCCACCGACGACGGCACCAACGTCGAGAAGCTCATCCAGCAGAAGAGCTATGACGGACTGTTCGACAACAATGAGGGCGGCAACGACTTCGAGTTCCTGTGGAACTATGGGCCCAACTGGATCGACGGCAAGATGCCGACCTACGTCAAGCTGCCCGCCACGATGACGTTCGCCTTCAAGACGCCGTCGAAACTCGATAGCGTCGAGGTCGTTAACCGCAACGGTGGCAACGGCACCGTGCAGAAGATTAAGTCCGTCGTGACGTTCGAGGACGGCTCGACCCAGGAGTTCTCGGGCGGAAGCTTTGATTCCTATCAGGCTCGCTACGCCTTTGGCCTCTCTGCCGAGAACAAGGGCAAGAAGGCGACCAAGGTCGAGATCACGCCGCTTGAGGCATCGGGTGACCAGATGCTCACGCTGCGCGAGATCAACTTCAACTACACACAGGGTGTCGAGGCCATCGAGGGTGTCGAACTGGGCAAGAACCAGACCGAGTTCTTCGAGGGCGATGTGACGCTCGTCGACGCCAAGGCCACGCCCGAGAGCGCCGGCTACCCCTATGTGACGGTCGAGAGCTCCGATCCTTCTGTGGTGAGCGTCTCCGCTGTCCAGGCCGGCGATAGCGTGAGCTACTACCTGCGCGCCAACAAGGCCGGCAAGGCAACGATCACGGTGGCGTCGGTGCTCGATCCCTCCAAGACCGCATCCTATGAGGTCGAGGTCAAGGCTGGTGTCGACACCTCTGCGCTCATGGCAGCGCTTTCCAAGGCCGCGGGCTACAGCGAGTCCGTCTACACCAAGGATTCCTATGCAGCCCTCACCGCTGCGGTCGAGGCGGCTCAGAAGCTCCTCGATGGCGGCCAGGGCAGCTATAGCAAGAAGGATGTCGCAGACGCCACGGCCAAGATCGAGAAGGCAATCGACGGCCTCAAGATGCGCCCCGTCGATGAGAAGAGCCTCATCAACACGCCCGAGAACCGCGAGAACGTCAAGGTGACCGGCTTCTCGAGCGAGGCCGACTATGAGGGCAGCAACGCCGTCAACGCTCTTGACGGCGATGAGCAGACGCTCTGGCACAGCGACTGGGCCTATAAGGCCGGTATGCCCCAGTACCTGACCGTCGACCTGGGCCGCGACTACGATCTCACCGACGTCACGTTCCTGCCGCGCCAGGACGGCGGCACGAACGGCGATATCTTTGAGGCCGAGGTGCTGGTTTCCGACACCGCCGACGGTTATGAGATGGGCACCGCCACGTCGATGGGTACGTTTACCTTCGACAACGACGGCCGCGTGCTCACCGACCGTGGCGACTGGAAGCAGATGAGCTTTGGTGCCGCGCGCGGTCGCTACGTGACCGTCAAGGTGCTCCACGCCGGCGGTGGCAGCGTTGACGCCTACTGCAGCATGGCGGAGCTCAAGTTCTACGGTACGGCCGTTCCCAATCCGGTGGCGAAGGACGACCTCACTGCCGCGATTGAAAAGGTTGATGCCGAGGTTGCAGCCGGCGACCTTAAGGCCAGCGACTACACCGAGGCTTCCTGGACCGCGTTCCAGAACGCCTTGGCGAGCGCCCGCGCCATCCTGAACGACGAGAACGCCACGCAGGACGAGGTCGACCAGGCACTCAAGGCACTCGAGAGTGCTCGCGACGCGCTTGAGAAGACTCCGGTGACCCCGGTCGAGAACCCGACCAAGAAGCAGCTCAAGGCCTTGGTCAAGCAGGCGAAGGAGACTGACACCAGGGGCAAGACGGACGAGTCTGTCAAGGCCCTGACGGATGCCATTACCTACGCCGAGGACGTCTTGGGTGATGAGAATGCTTCCGACATCCAGCTCCAGGCGGCCTATGACCAGCTCAAGCTGGCCATTGAGAGCCTCAAGGATGCCGATTCCGGCAACCAGGGCGGCTCGGGCAACCAGGGTTCCGGCAATGGCTCAAACGGCGGCAACCAGGCGGGCAAGCCCGCAGGCGACAAGGCCCAGGGCAGCAAGAAGAGCGGTTCGGCGATCCCCAATACCGGCGACCAGACGGCGGCGACCGTCGCGGCCGTCGGTGGTCTTGGCGCCATCATCGCCGCGATCGGCACTTTCTTCCATCGTCGCAGCAAGGCTAAGTAGTCCCAGCGACAACTAAGCAAACGTGCCCGCCGCTCCGTCAAGGACGGCGGGCATTGCTTTATTATTTCAGCCAACGTACGTCATGGCAATATCCGGTAGGTCGCAGGGCGCTTCGCGGGCGGGCCAGGCTCTATCTGAACGACTTTGCGAAGCAACCGGAGTGAAGATAAAGCCTGGCCCGCCCGCGAAGCGCCACAGAGACCGCAGGGACGGGAGCAGCTATACTACTCTCAGTAGTTAAGGGTCGCGGATCCGCCGCGTCACCGCTCTCAACAGGAGGTCTTTGTTTATGGCAGATCAGAAGCCGGTTGTCGGGATCATCATGGGCTCCAAGTCCGATCTGGGCGTTATGGAAGGTTGCACCGCCGAGCTCGAGGCGCTGGGCGTGCCCTATGAGCTCGTGATTGCAAGTGCGCACCGCACGCCGGCGAAGGTCCATGAGTGGGCCTCGACCGCTGCCGACCGCGGCATCAAGGTGATTATCGCTGCTGCCGGCAAGGCTGCTCACCTGGGCGGTGTCGTGGCTGCGTTTACGCCGCTGCCGGTTATCGGCGTGCCTATGAAGACGAGCGATCTGGGTGGTATGGACTCGCTGCTGTCGATGGTGCAGATGCCTTCGGGCGTGCCCGTTGCCTGTGTGGCCATCAACGGTGCCAAGAACGCTGCCATTTACGCCACGCAGATCCTGGGCGCCTGCGACCCCGAGTACCGCAAAGTTATCGAGAAGATGAAGCAGGAGATGGCTGACGCCTAAGCGCTCTGCCAGTCCATTTGCAGCATAAGGAGAGCCATGTCCGACTATCAGGGAAAGCGTTTTTCGGCTTCTCGGATTCCCGATCCAGCCAAGTCGGGAGCAGCCCGCGCGCCGCAGCAGGGTCGGACATCCTCTCCTCAGCAACCGCGCGCGCCGCGCCCTGTGACGCCGGCGAAGCATCGCCGTCAGGATACACCTGCTGCATATCGCCCTTCGTCATACAGTACGGCCAAGAAGTCACCTCGCTCTTCGGCGCATACCGCGCCATCGAGCTATACCGAGCCGCCGCGCAAAAAGCGCCGCTCCGTCATTCCCATTCTGCTCATCATCATCGGCATTGGCCTGATCGTTGCCGCTGCCGCCATCTTTATCAACGCGCAGATTGGCTACAAGCAGGCGAGCGAGTCGTATCAAAAGATCGAAAAGCAATATGTGAGCGACAAGGACGCCAGTGGCGTGCCGATTATCGACTTCAACGCGCTTGCCCAGACAAATCCCGAGGTTGTTGGTTGGATTTACGCGCCCGGCACCAACATCAACTACCCCGTGGTGCAGACCAACAACAACTCCAAGTACCTCAACACGCTGTTCGACGGCACCGCCAATGCCTCGGGAGCCATCTTCTTGGATGGCGACGACACCGCGCCGGGCATGGTGGATCAGCAGACCACGATTTACGGTCATCATATGAACGACGGTTCGATGTTCAACGTGATTTCGGATACAACCGATCAGGCGACGTTCGACAGCATGGAATACGTGTACTACATCACGCGCGATGCGACGTATAAGTTGCGCCCGCTGGCGACCAAGGTGGTCGAGGACACGTATGCCAAGGCGCGCACGCCCAACTTTGAGGGCGATGACGGACTGAAGAATTACCTGTCCGAGATGCTCGATGGCGCCTCGGCCGCGGCGAGTGACGCGACAGATCGTGCTGCTTCGGCAACCAAGGTCGTAACGCTCGTGACCTGCCGTTCGCTGTCGCTGAGCAACACACGTGCCGTCATGGTGCTCACACCGGTCGAGGAGTAAATTAGCTACTGAATGCGGCAAGGGGAGAAACAATGCTTGAGAGTGGCAAATCGATGCCTTCTGTTGATGCTTGGCTGCGCGAGGCCAAGGCCGATGCTTCGGCGTCCGGGTGCGGCATGTACCTGACGCATAACGGTGCGGTGCGCGCGACGCCTAAGTCCGAGGTGCGCGGGGTCGAGACCGATGGCGTGGCGCCTGGGCATAAGGTGGGCGGCATGGTGTTTGGCTACGATGCTGACAAGGTGCAGGCCGCGATCAAGGCAACGCGCGCGATGCCGGGTATCGGCTACGTGCGCGTGTGGCTGGCGAGCGGCGAGCTTGCCGTGGGCGACGACATCATGCTCGTGCTCATCGGCGGGGACATTCGCCCGCACGTGGTCGATGCGCTGCAGGCGCTTGTCGGTACCATTAAAAATGAATGCGTGAGCGAGGTCGAGCGCGAGGCATAGGCTTCGCGTCGATAGAAGGCTCGTTTACAAAAAATGCCCGCCGGTACGTGTGATACCGGCGGGCATGTTGCGTTTTGGGCGCGCTGGACGCTACACGCGCGTCGCATCCTTGGGGCTCATGGTCATGCTCTGGAAGCGGTTCTCCATGTAGTCGTTATCGAAATACTTGCCGTAGAACTGCGCGACGGGAATATCCGGCTCCGTGCCGTTGACGCGCTGGTACCAGTAGTCGAGCGACTGCAGCGTCATGACGCCGTCGACCAGCATAATGACGGTAAAGATGACGGTAGCCGAGTAGCGACTCTTCCACGGAATCATGTTGATGAGCTTGAGCAGCCTCGGCAGCAGCAGCTTGATCCAGATAAGGCCACCCAGGCCCCACAGGCAGGCAAAGCCCGTGCAGGTGCGTCCGCCCGTAAGGACGGCGAGTGGGTCGGGCATGCCGAACAGCTTCATGTGCGAGTAGCTCCACGAGACCACGCCAAATGAGGTCTGCATAAACCAGCCCACGAACACCTCGAAAGCGCCGCCGATCAGGGCACTTACCAGGAAAATGATCAGAGGATTCTTTTTATAGAAGCGGTTGAGCGCCATGGTCATGAGCACCGCGCCAAATCCGTAGATGGGGCTAAAGGGGCCAAATAGCATACCGGCACGGTCCTGATAGACGCCGGGATCGACGACGACCATATGCCAGACTTCCTCGAGAATGAGACCTAACACGCTGCAGACGAAGAATACCCAGAACAGGTTGAAGTAGTTGAGCTTGATGTAGCCCTCGCCGGTTTCGTCGCGGCCGAGCATCCCCTCGGCGGCGGCATCGCGGTCGAGCATCTCTTGCAGACGGCGCTGCAGTTCGCGCTCCTGGCGTAGCGTGGGGTCGACGGTGACCGACAGCGCAATGAGGATACCGAGCTGAATGGCGGGGCGCAGCAGGAAGGGTCCGATACCCTGGAGCATCACGTCAACTAAAAGCTCCACGACGGTAAATGCGATGAGGACGTAAGACAGGCGGGCGGCATTGCGCCGCTGGTCCTTGATGAGGTCCAGGCCAAAGACGATCAAGATGATCGCGCTTGCCGCCGAGAGCATAATGCCGGCGACGATAAGGCCAACCGCGACCAGGGTGTTATCACCGAGCTTAGCGGCGGCGTTGCCGTTAATGAGTGCGGTGATGACCTGCCACATAAAGACGGCGACCGACGGGAGTGTGCCCACGCCGGACAGGATGCACAGGACGGCGTACACTTTAATGATGAGGGGAATCTTCTTGACCTCCGTGGCGCTGGGGACGCTGGGGTCGAGTTCGTTTCGATCCATACAGAACCTTTCTCGCTTTGTCCTAGGTTACTAGGATACGCCGCCGACCTGCTAAAAGACAGGACGAACGTCCCAATTGCAACTTTGTAATCCCCAACGGTGGACGCGGCGGCCATCTGGGGGCGCGGGCGCTGGCACTGGACAGACCGATAAAATGTTTGGCCGCAAAACGGATTATTAGCTCGGTGGGCTTTTAAAAAGCGCTGCTCATGCGCTGGGGAGCGCGTCGCGCCGTGCGTATAATAAGGCGGGTAACGCCAAAATACGAGGCTCTGAGGGGATGCCATGTCTCAAGAAACCATCCGCGCGGCCGAGCGTGCCGCGGGACAGGTGAACGCCATGTCGACGTATGATCCGGACTCCGACCAACTGCATGAGGAATGCGGCGTTTTTGGTGTCTGGGCGCCCGATCGCGACGTGGCTCGACTGACGTACTTTGGCCTGCGTGCACTGCAGCACCGTGGCCAAGAATCGGCGGGAATCGCTGTTGGTGACGGCGGTACGGTTATGGTCCGCAAGGATCTGGGCCTGCTCGACCGCGTGTTCTCCAATGCCGACTTGTCGACGCTCTCCGGTCAGCTGGCTGTGGGCCATGTGCGCTACGGCACCGCCGGCGCCAAGAGCTGGGAAGCCTCTCAGCCGCACCTCTCTACCATCAATAGCGTCATTATCGCGCTTGCGCACAATGGCACCCTCGTCAACACCGACGAGCTGCGCCGCCAGCTTATCGAGCTGGGCGTGCCGTTCCTCTCCAACTCGGATTCCGAGGTCGCGACCAAACTCATCGGCTACTTTACTCAGCGTACAGGCCATCTGCGCGAGGGCATTCGCAAGACCATGGAGCTCGTGCGCGGCGGCTACGCCATGACGCTCATCAACGAGCAGGCGCTCTACGCATTCCGCGATCCGCACGGCATTCGCCCACTCGTGCTGGGCAAGCTGGTGGACGAGGGCCTGGACCAGGCCGATGCCGCATCCGTTTCGCAACTGCCGTCGCAGGACGGCGCCGCGACGGTCGACGCCACCACCCATGTCACCCGCGCCGGCGGCTGGGTCGTTGCCTCCGAGACTTGTGCGCTCGACATTGTGGGCGCCGAGTACGTCCGCGACGTTCGTCCCGGCGAGATTTTGCGCATCAGCGCCGAAGGCCTGGTATCCGAGCAGGGCGTGCCCGCAGCCGAAGAGCCCGCCAACTGCATCTTTGAGCAGGTCTACTTTGCCCGCCCCGACTCCATCATGAACGGCAAGAGCGTCTACGCCTGCCGTTACGACATGGGTCGTCAGCTGGCACACGAAGAGCCCGTCGAGGCCGACCTGGTCATCGGCGTGCCCGACTCCGGCCTGCCGCCCGCGGAGGGCTATTCGCACGAGAGCGGTATTCCCTTTGGCGAGGGCCTCATCAAGAATCGCTATGTGGGCCGTACGTTTATCGAGCCCACGCAGGAACTGCGCGCCATGGGCGTGCGCATGAAGCTCAACCCGCTGCGCGACAACATCGAGGGCAAGCGCCTGGTCGTCATCGACGACTCCATCGTGCGCGGCACCACCATGGTGCAGCTCGTCAAGATGCTGCGCAACGCCGGTGCCAAGGAGATTCACATCCGCATCAACTCGCCCGAGGTTATCTGGCCGTGCTTCTACGGCATCGATACTGACGTGCAGTCGCAGCTCATCAGCGCCAACAAGACGGTCGAGGAGATCTGCGAGTATATCGGCGCCGATTCGCTGGCCTTCCTTTCGGTTGAGGGCCTGCTGAAGGTCATGCCCAAGGGCGGCTACTGCGATGCGTGCTTTACCGGCCGTTATCCCGTGGCGATTCCCGAGAGCTTTGGCCGTGACAAGTTCATGGAGGGCTTTAAGCCCCGCAACCTGGATAAGCCGCTGCACTTTGACGACGACGCCGTGGTCGAGAAATACGATGACCGCAGCTGGGAAGAGAAGCACGGCGAGGCCTAAAACCTGCCATTTAGGGACAGGTTTATTTTGGTAGGTTTTACCTGCTGTTTTGTTGATTGAGCGGCGCGCGTTGCCAGAATGCGCGCCGAATCGAGAGCAACTATGAGCACCGGTTGGCGTCTGTGCGTCAAACGGTAGTGGGAGAGGAAGGCTCAGATGAGCGACAGCAAACATGTGACGTATGAGGATGCCGGCGTCGATACCGCCGAGGGCGGCCGCGCCGTCGACGCTATTAAGCAAATGGTTAAGGACACCAACCGCCCCGAGGTCATCGGCGGTATCGGTGGCTTTGGCGGCCTGTTCTCGGCCGCCGCGCTTAAGGATATGGAAGACCCGATCCTGATCAGCGGTACCGACGGCGTGGGCACCAAGCTCGTGCTCGCCCAGATCATGGACCGTCACGAGACGGTGGGCCAGGACCTGGTCGCCATGTGCGTCAATGACATCTTGGCTTCGGGCGCCGAGCCGCTGTTCTTCCTGGACTACGTCGCCATCGGCCACATTGAGGCCGAGCATATGGCAAAGATCATCAAGGGCGTGGCCGATGGCTGCAAGCTCGCGGGCTGCGCGCTCGTGGGCGGCGAGATGGCCGAGCACCCCGGTGTCATGGCTCCTGCCGACTACGACCTCGCCGGCTTTACCGTGGGTGTCGTCGACCGTCCCAAGATGCTCGACCCCGCGAACGTCCGCCCCGGCGACGTCATCCTGGGCCTGCCCTCCACCGGCGTGCACTCCAACGGCTACTCGCTCGTGCGCAAGGTTATCGGTGTCGACGGCATCAAGCCGGGCACGCCCGAGGCCGCCGCTAAGGCCGAGGAGCTAAGCCGTCCGCTCGAGGAGCTCGGCGGTGCTTCGCTGGCCGACGCCCTGCTGGCTCCCACGCGCATCTACGTCAAGCCGATTCTGGAGCTGCTGCGCAATGGCGCCAACGTTCATGCCATTGCCCACATCACCGGCGGCGGTATTACCGAGAACCTCAACCGCGCGCTCGCCGACGACGTCGATGCCGTGGTCACCCGCAACGGCGCCCAGATGGGCTGGGATGTTCCGCCCGTCATCACCTACGTGTCGCGCCAGGCCGAGCTCGCGCCCAACGAGGCATGCAAGACCTTCAACATGGGCGTCGGCCTGTGCCTGATCGTCGCCCCCGAGGACGAGGCTGCCGTGACCGAGGCTCTGGTCGCGCTAGGCGAGAAGCCGTTCCGCGTGGGCGAGTGCGTCGAGGGCTCCGGTAAGGTCGTGTACTCCGATGAGCGCTAACGAGCAGATGGCTGATGCCGAGGGCCTGGGCTTTGTGCCCTATACCCGTCCGACCGGTACCGATGCGGCTGAGCCGCTTAAGATCGGCGTGCTTATCAGCGGTTCGGGTACCAACCTGCAGGCGCTGATCGACCTGATCGCCGCCGGCAAGCTCAACGCCTCGATTGAGCTTGTGGTGTCGAGCCGTCCTTCGGCCAAGGGCCTGCAGCGTGCCGAGCGCGCGGGCATCCAGACACTCACGCTGTCCAAGGATGTTTATGCCGACCCCATCGCGGCCGACGAGATTATTGCGCACGAGCTGCTCGAGCGCGGCTGCGAGTACGTGGTCATGGCCGGCTACATGCGCATGGTGCACACGCCTCTGCTGGCGGCGTTTCCCAACCGCGTGGTCAACTTGCATCCGGCGCTGCTGCCGAGCTTTACCGGCGCGCATGCGATCGACGATGCTTTTGCGCGCGGCGTCAAGGTGACCGGTGTGACCGTGCATTTTGCCAACGAGATCTACGACAATGGCCCCATCATCGCCCAGAGCGCGCTGGCCGTCGAGGAGGGTTGGGACGTCGACACGCTCGAGGAGCATATCCACGCGATTGAGCACGTGCTGTATCCCGAGGTAGTTCAGATGCTCGCTGACGGTCGCGTCCACGTGCTGGAGAGCGGCAAGGTCGCAATTGATGCGCCCCGCCATCGTGCGTAAAAGGATTCGCTCGGTTTTCCTTACAACGTAAACTATCAAAAAGCTGATTGGGGCATATGGAATCACATGTGCCCCAATCAGCTTTTATTACCCCTTTGATTTTGGACTCTGGATAACGTGACGTGTGTCATTTCCATCCCAAGAAATCCGATAGGGCCTCGTCCGCGTGTGGCCGGGCCCTTTTGCGTGGCCTTTTATGTCTGCTATACTGCTAGCAAGTAGAGAGAGGAGCCGCTATGGGTACAGCAACGGTGCAGCTCAACACGCGAATCGACCCTATGCTCAAAGCTGGTGGCGATGCGGTCCTAACTCGCAATGGATTGGGGCCGAGCGATGCCATTCGTGCGCTTTGGGCTTATCTCGTCGAGCATCAAACGTTGCCGGGATTTATGGTGGCGGATAAGCGCGAGGCGCCCCGTGCGGAGAGTCTGGCCGAGCAGGGGTGTGGCCTAGCTTTTTCTTCGTTGGGGCTACGTGCTTCGGATTTTGCGCCAGCTGGATCATCTGCGGAAGACTGGGATGCCGTACGGGATGATATGTATGAAGCGATGATTGCTGACATTGAGGCGAATTGCCGATGATTGAGGCAAAGCATCTCTTGGTAGATACGAACGTTTGGCTCGATTATTACCTGCAAGAGGGGGCGTTCGACGAAGCGAAGAGATTGGTTGAACTGGCCGAGGCAGGAAAGATCGACCTTCTGTATGCGCCAACGACGGCAAAGGACGTGTTCTATATTTTGCCTCGGCGACTAGCCCGGCGGAATGTGAATGGGTTTAACGTGTCGTTTGCCTCGGCGTCATGGGCCTGCATTGAGCACATGATGCAGGTGGCAACTGCCTCTCCGCTATCGTTGGCAGAGTGCGAGATGGCGCGCATGCTTGGCAAACACATGCCGGATCTTGAAGACAACCTCATCATCGCTTCGGGCGAGACGGCAGATGTTGACTACGTGGTCACGAGTGACCGCCGTATGCTGGAGGCGATGCCCGAAGTTTGCCTGACGCCTGCCCGCGCACTCGATATGATTGAGATCCTCGACTAACCTTGCCTGTCTCGTTTCGCTATCATATGGGACATTGTGAACCTCATGCAACTTTGGAGGACGGTATGGCGGATAACGCCGAGATGCTATTCTCGCCTGAGCTGGTGTTTTTTGATTGGGAGTGCGCGACGCCGGATGAGGTGTTTGCGCGGCTCGAGGGCGAGCTTGCACCGCGTGGCTACATTGCGTCTGGTTGGCTTGACGCCGTCCGCACGCGCGAGAACGCCTATCCCACGGGTCTCGCCATGCCGGCGGCAAACATCGCCATCCCGCACACCGATCCGGGGTTTGTGGCTAAGCCCTATATCGCGGTGATAAAGCCCGCCGCGCCCGTCACGTTCAATGCTATGGCGGGCATGGGCGCCCCCGTGCCCGCGCAGATCATTATCAATCTGGGCATTGCCGAGCCGGGCGGCCAGGTCGAGGCCCTGCAATCGCTCATGAATATCTTTATGGATGCCGACGCCGCAGCCGATGTGCTCGGCCAGACCACATGCCAAGGCATGGTCGACGCCATCCGCCGTCACTTTTAAGGTGGAGCTAAGCCGGCATTTGGGGACATTCCTTTTCTGCCGGCGCTTGGGGAATGTCCCTAACTGCCAACAGCCAGAACAGCCTCCCTTTGCACCAAAATGGTGCAGATTAACCTGTCCCCCATACACCAGGTGTGTCGCGGGGGCCGCGTTGTGACACAATGGCGTTTGTTCGATTCGTGATGCGAAAGGCCAACTATGGCAAACAAGAAAAAGAACTCCGAGGCCGCGCCGACGCCCGAGCAGCAGGCTCGCGCTGCCTCCAGCTCTCGTAAGAAGCAGCGCAAGACGTACGTGTCTAAGACCGTCAAGATCGTCCTGGTGGTTATCGGCGTGCTGGCAATGCTGCTTTCCGTCTCGGCCATGGCGTGCTCCGGCCTGATGTCGCAGACCGAAAGCACCAACTCGGGCTATAAGCTCACCGGTGGTGTCGCCGCTACCATCAACGGCACCAACCTCACCGAGGACACCGTGACCAAGCAGATCATGAGCATGCGCACGTCCTATGGCTACACCAAGGACAAGGACTGGGCGCAGTATCTGGTCGACAACGACCTCACGCCCAAAAAGTACCGCAAGCAGCTCATCGATTCCTATACGCAGCAGATTCTGCTTCAGCAGGCGCAGAAGGAAAACGGCGTGACGGTGTCGGACGAGGAGGTCGAGAAGGCATGGAAGGACGCGTGCAAGAGCGCGGGCGGTGCCAAGACCTTTAAGAAGACCCTTAAGACCTACGGCTATACCGAGGACACCTACAAGGACTCGCTCAAGGAGAGCCTGGCACAGCAAAAGCTTAAGGATGCCGTGGCGCCCACCAGCAAGCCCAAGGACAGCGAGATCGTTAATTACATCAACGAGAACCTGTCTAACTACAACGATGCCCGCCGCTCGTCGAACATCCTGATCAAGGTCGATTCCGACGCATCTGACGAGGACAAGGCCGCCGCCAAGGCCAAGGCACAGGAGTGCCTGGACAAGATCAACTCCGGCGAGCTGAGCTTTGAGGACGCCGTGGAGCAGTATTCCGACGACACTGGCTCCAAGGAGAAGAAGGGCGATGTGGGTTGGGATAAGCTCACTACCTTCGTCGACAGCTATCAGACGGCGCTCGAGGGCCTCAGCAAGGGCGATGTGAGCGACGTGGTTGAGTCGACGTACGGTTACCATGTCATCAGGTGCACCGACTACTTCCATGTCGATAGCCAGGTCGATGACATCAAGCAGGTACCCAAGGACATCAAGAAGTATGTTTCCAACGTGGTGAAGACGCAGGCGGCCAGTACTGCATACAGCGAGTGGCTGGAACAGTACAAGAAGGACGCCGACATCACCGTCAACCCCATGCCCAAGGACGTGCCCTATAACGTGAGTCTGAAGGGCGTTACCAAGAGTTCGACCGACGATTCGTCGACGACTGAGTAATCATGGGGCGGTGCTCATGCGAGCGCCGCCCACGCTATTGAGGAGGATTTGCAGATGACCAACGAAGAGCTGCAGCAGGAAATGATCGCCGCCATGAAGGCCAAGGATAAGGTTCGCCTGTCCATCATCCGCCAGGTCAAGGCCGAGGTGAAGAATATCGAGGTTAACGAGCGCCGCGACGTGACCGAGGAAGACGTCAACAGCATGATCAAGCGTCTGATTAAGCAGACGAGCGAGACGCTGGAGATGTCCATTAAGGCCGGTACCGACCAAGACCGTACCGACAACCTGACCGAGCAGGTCAAGATTCTGGAGAGCCTGCTGCCCGCACAGGTTTCGGGCGAGGAGCTCGAGGCTCTGATCGAGCAGGTCATCGCCGAGCTGGGCGCCACGTCCAAGAAGCAGATGGGCCAGGTCATGGGGGCACTCGGCAAGGCCACCGGCGGTAACTTTGATAAGCCTGCCGCGGCAAAGATCGTCGGCGCAAAGCTCGCGTAATTTGTTACGCGGTTTTACCAAACCGCGTAACGGCCCGACGCCGCAAACCCGTACACGCGGCAATCTGACGTTCAATTTCAAGGGCGCGACCATAAGGTCTGCGCCCTTTCATTTCACGTCACCTTGCTCGCGTGTACGGGTTTTCGCTGACTTATGCTCAACAAGGGCGGTTGTATTATTTTCGGCGCTCATTTAAGTCTGTCCCCAATGAGTAGGTGGAAGGTTGCGGGTTCTTTACGGGAATGTAGTGTGGGCTGCGGAAACGTAGTTCTTTCCGTACAATAGTTCAACTCGTGTAAACGCAGGGAAGGGACATTCATGGCAGACATGATCGAGATCAAGCATCTCAACAAGTACTTTGGCGACCTGCATGTGCTCAAAGATATCAACCTCACCGTCAAGCGCGGTGAGAAGCTCGTAATGATCGGGCCTTCCGGCTCGGGTAAGTCGACGCTCATCCGTTGCGTCGATTATCTGGAGGAGCCCACGTCGGGCGAGGTCGTCATCGACGGTACGCCGCTCACCAAAAAGAACCACCTGGAGATGGCTCGCAAGTACAGCTCCATGGTGTTTCAGCAGTTCAACCTGTATCCCAACATGACGGTGCTGGGCAACCTGACGCTCGCGCCCATCAAGCTGCAAAAGAAGAGCAAGGAGGAGGCGACCGAGATCGCCATCGCCGCGCTCAAGCGCGTCGGGATGGCGCATAAGGCCGGCGAGTATCCGCAGAATCTCTCGGGTGGTCAGCAGCAGCGCATCGCCATTGCCCGCGCCCTGTGCACCAAGCAGCCCATCATTCTGTTTGACGAGCCGACCTCGGCGCTCGACCCCGAGATGGTCCAGGAGGTTCTGGACGTTATGATTGAGCTCGCGCAGGAGGACATCACCATGATCTGCGTGACGCACGAGATGGGCTTTGCGCGCCAGGTGGCCGACCGCGTCATCTTTATGGAGGACGGCCGCATCCTGGAGGAGGGCACGCCCGAGCACTTCTTCGATAACCCCGAGAACCCGCGCTGCCGCGAGTTCCTGTCCAAGATTCTGCACTAGGCGCGGTGATGGACATGACGGATATGACGAGGGCGGCCGTGTCGCGCCGTCGCTTTTTGCAGCTGGCGGGCGCCGGCATGCTTGCGCTGACGGGGACCGCGCTTGCCGGTTGCGGCAACTCCACCAGCGGCGAGGGCTCCGACAAGGGGTCCAAGCTTGCGGCCATCAAGTCGCGTGGCCATCTGAATGCCGGCGTTAAGAAGGACGTTCCCGGCTACGGTTATTACGACACCGCCAAGGGCCGCTTTGAAGGCATGGAAGTCGATTTGTGCTACCAGATCGCCGCTGCCGTCTTTGGCGTGAGCTATAAGGAGGCCCGCGCTCAGGAGCTTGTCGAGTTTACCGACGTAACGCCCAAGACGCGCGGCCCGCTGATCGATAACGGCCAGCTCGATGTGGTCGCGGCGACCTACACCATCACCGACGAGCGCAAGAAGAGCTGGGATTTCTCGACGCCGTACCGCACCGACTACGTGGGACTCATGGTCAAGAAGCGTTCGGGCTTTACCTCGATTGAGGATTTGGATGGCAAGGTCATCGGCGTGAGCCAGGGCGCCACCACGCAGAGCCTGATCGAGCAGATGATCAAGGACAACGGCTTTAGCTGCAAGCCCGAGTTTAGGGCCTTTAGTGGCTACCCCATCATCAAGAGTTCGCTCGACGCCGGCAATATCGACGTCTTTGCCATGGACCGCTCCACGCTGGCCGGCTATATGAACGAGACCGTTGAGTTGCTGCAGCCCGAGGTCAAGTTTGGCGAGCAGGGCTACGGCGTGGCGACCAAGAAGGGCTGCGACCTTTCCGCCGTGGTCGATCAGGTGATTTGCGATCGTCTGGCCGACGGCTGGCTCGAACAAGAGGTTAAGACCTGGGGTCTTGTATAGGCGCATCGTCCAAGGAAGGAATCAAATGCTCGAAGGATTATTTGACGCCGACCGTTGGTCGACGACATTTCAAAACATGGGGCCCTTCTGGGAGGGCTTTGGCGTGACGCTGCAGGTGGTCGTTGCCGGCCTGCTGCTGTCGCTGGTGCTGGGTACGCTGCTGGGCGTGTTCTCTACCACTCGCTCGCGCGTGCTGCGCGCCATAAGCCGCGTGTACGTGGAGTTTTACCAAAACACCCCGTTGCCCGTGCAGGTGCTCTTTATGTACATGGCCGGTCCGCAGTTTTTGCAGGCCATAACCGGTGCCGACCAGCCGGTGCGCATCGCGCCGTTCGTGCTGGGCTTCTTGGGTGTGGGCCTGTATCACGCGGCCTACATTTCGGAGGTCATCCGCACTGGTATCGAGGCGGTTCCGCGCGGTCAGATGGAGGCGGCCCAGAGCCAGGGCTTCACCCGTGCGCAGGCGTACTGGTACATCGTGCTGCCCCAGACGTTCAAGATCATTCTGCCGCCGCTGTGTAACCAGGCGCTCAACCTGGTCAAGAACACGTCGGTGCTGGCGCTTGTGGCCGGCGGCGACCTTATGTACCGTTCCGACAACTTTGTGAGTCTGTACGGTTACCTGCAGGGATACATCGTCTGCTGCCTTATGTACTTCATCATCTGCTTTCCGCTTGCCATGCTGGTGCAGTGGCTCGAGCGCCGCTCTAAGGAGCGTCCGCGCGGCGTGAGCCTGGCCGAGCTGGGGCTCGACAACGTAGAGGAGGCCTAGCGCATGGAAATCTTCAACGCGACCAACCTGCTCTACATTTGGGGCGGCTTTGTTAAGACAATCGAGATCTCGGCGCTGTCGATCTTTTTCTCGCTCATCTTTGGCACGGTGCTGGCGCTCGTTAAAAGCTATGCGCCCCGCCCGTTCCGTATTTTGGTGAGCGCCTATATCGAGCTGTTCCGCTGCACGCCGAACCTGCTGTGGATCCTGTTTATCTACTTTACGGTGCAGGGTTTGGACATTGTGATTTCGACCATCGCCTTTACGCTGTTTACCAGCGCTGTTATGGCTGAGATTGTGCGCGGCGGCCTCAACTCGATTCCGCGCGGCCAGTTTGAGGCAGCGCAGAGCCAGGGCTTCGGCTTCTTTGCCACCATGCGCTACATCATTCTGCCGCAGACATTTAAGATGATCATTCCGGCGCTGTTTAGCCAGTGCACGACCGTCATCAAGGACAGCTCGTATCTTTCGGGCATTAACGTGGCCGAGCTCATGTACACGGCAAATGTCGTGATGGCCCACGCGATTGATCTGTCGCAGGTGCTTATGCTCTACGGCCTGGTGTTTGCGATGTACTTTGTGCTCAACTTTGGTATCTCGCTGCTGGTCCGAGCATATCAACGCCGTATTGTGGCAGCGTAGTCCTGCTTCCCCAAGCACGGCACCTTGCCCCTCAATCGTCGCTTGCGTACATTTAGTACGCGGCGCTCCTCTTTCGGGGCAATCTGCCGCACTTGGGAAACCAGGACGGTCGTAAGTGACAAAATGGGAATCAGGAATCGCCTATTTCTCATTTGTTAGAAAGGAATCGCGATGAGCGATCTGGAGAACAAGAAGAATCCTGTGGTCATTACCATCGCGCGCGACTTTGGCGCCGAGGGCCACGAGATTGGTCGCATGCTTGCCGACGAGTTGGGGATTCCGCTGTACGACAACGAGCTGCTGGTGCGCGCGTCTCTGCGCGCGGGCGAGTCGCTCGATAAGATGGCTGCCTATGACGAACGTCTGGCCGTGGAGAACATGGCGTTCCTGCCCGACCGCTACGATGCGCGCTCGTACTCGGACAAGTTGTTCCAAAAGATGAGCCAGGTGATTTTGGACCTGGGCGAGACCGAGAGCTGCATTATCGAAGGCCGTCTGTCCGATTACCTGCTGCGTAACAACCCCAACCACATTGCCGTGTTGGTGACCGCGCCCTTTGAGGACCGCGTCGAGATCGTGCGCAAGAAGCGTGGCCTTAACAAAAAGAAGGGCGCCAAGCTGGTCAAGCAGCAGCAGAAGGCGCGCGAGGCATTCTACAAGCGCTATAGCGCCGGCAAGTGGAAGATGACGAGCGGCAAAGACATCGTCGTCAACCGCGCCAAGCTGGGCCGCGAAGGCTGCAAAGACGTTATCGCCGCTGCCTACCGCTACAAAGTGGCGCAACTCGAGGCTTAACCGACCAAAAACCACCACAAAGGGAACAGGCACCTTTGTGGTGGTTTTTGTTTTAGGCGGAGGGGAAGGCCTTGGTGAGACCGGCGCGCGTTTGCGTGTCGGTCTTTTGGTAGATAGAACTCAGGTGGCGCTGCACCATGCGCATCGAGATACCGAGCTCCTCGGCGATCTGCTTGAGCGGGCGTTCATCCTGGGTCACGGCTATGAGCACGTCGACTTCGCGCGGGGTGAGGCCGTGGTCGGTGATGAAGGCCTGGCGCTGCTCCTCGACGGTGGGCGCGGCGAGCGCTTCTTCTGCCAGCTGCTCGCGCTCGCGCTCCTGCTCGGTTTGGGGTAGGCGGAACAGGCCCGCGGCTACAAACGCCACACTCGCCGCCACGAGCAGCATGAGCGCACCGATCATGATGAGGGCAACGTTGCCCGAGGTCACAAGTGTCAGCGAGATGCCCGATGTAGTGAATGCGCATACATTGTTGGCGGCGCGGCCCATGCCAGCCCAAAGGGCGGGCGCATGCATGTGCGGTGCCAGCTGTGTAAAGGTGGCGGTAAAGAACGTGACGAAAAAGCCCGAGCTCAGGTAAAAGACGACAAGGCCTAGGTTGGGATCGGCGCCGGCCTCCACGGCCAGGATGGAAATGGTCGAGAGCACGGCGATGCCGAGCATGACAAGTCCCATGTAGCGGCGCTCGGCAAGGTCAAAGATAAGACCGGCGGCAAGGCCGCTTGCCGCCAAAAAGAGGCGCGGCCAAGTCTGCACGGCAATGGTGCCGTGGGCGTTGGAGAGTGTGACCACGTTGTCGAGGGTGGAGAACAGACAGGCAAGAATCATGACGAGCGCGATGCTCCAGCATGCCTGCTTGGCGAGGGCATGAGAGGACTCAGCAAAGGGATTGATGGCGGGGCTGGAGCTCTCGGCAGCTTTTTGGGGAACGACGCTGAGGGCGGATATGGCGATAGTCGCTGCGCCAAGGACGATGAGCTCTGCGATGCCGCCGCAATTGAGCAGGTTGATGACGAACTGCATCAGGATGCCCGCGGTATAGGCCGCTCCCGCGCCGGTGGCGAGCTTGGGATCGTCTTGGAATGCCGTCGCGAAGGCGTGGTGAGCGGCGGCACCCAGCAGGCCGAGTCCAAGGAATGCCACGCAGCCCAGAATTTCGAGGGCAAGCGAACCCGTGGGGGACTGGATCTGGGTCAATCCCAGGATGGCGATGGGAACGGCGGCGCTGACAACTGCCTGGGGCTGGCCTTTGCGTTGGGCGAGACCGAGCAGTGGTGCATATCCGATAAAGCCGATGACGCTGGCGCCAAGGATAAAGCCCTGTGCGATCACAACGCGTTCGGCACCGGCGAGCAGCCCGACGTTGACGTCGAAGCGAAACTCGGCGGCAAGGAAGGCGAAGGTGAAGAGCGCGAGTGCCAGAAGCGCGTTGATTTTAGACCTGCTCAGGTTCAAGGACGGTCCTTTGGGTGGACGAATAATCGTGTCCTCGATTGTAGCGTTCCCGGGACGAGTGTGGCGATGGCGAAATCATATTGAATTAAACCGCAGGTAGAGGCCTAGGTTCACATCTACGAACCTAGGCATATGGAGTCATTTGGCACATCTTGGTGGTACAGGACCACCACAAAGGGGGCAGGCACCTTTGTGGTGGCATGTCCCTACGACCAAGGAGGCCGTTATGAACGTAAGCCACTTTGACAAGCAAGCTCAGCGTGAGTCCACCTGCTCGCTGGTTCACGGTACCTGGCGTTGTGTGGGTGCCAAAATAGCTTGCGCCGGCGCGTGTGCGCTTATGGTCGGGCAGTTGCTGCTGCCGAGCGTGGCGCTGGCGACGGAATGCGCCGATCCCGCCGCTGGGACGGATGAGGTTGCCGCGGCTCCGGTGACGCCGACGGTTGCGGAGGATACGGCGGCTCCGGCGCCGGTACCGGTGGCTCCGGCTGCGCCGATGGCTGACGCGGCTCCGGCGGCACCGTCCACGGCAGAAGCTCAGCAAGATCAGCAGGACGCACCGGCGGCAACGGTAAACGATGCGGGCGCTGCTGACCAAGACGGCTCTCTTGGCGGCGCCGACAGCTCATCGGCAAACGACGCTATCATGCCCTGTGGCGTGACCGATGTGACAGGCGGGAGCGGTGTTAAGGTCAACACGACCGTGGTCCGCCACGATACGGACTGCAAGCTTTCGGACAACATCACGCTCGAAAAGGGCCAGCCGTATACCTATGATTTTCCCGATGTTGAGGGCGGCATGCCGGATGAGCCGCTCTGCGAACTTGTCGAAACCAAGTACTACCGGGCCGATGCTGCTTCGGGCACCCTGGCTGAAGTCCAGGACACATCTATGTCCGATGTGACGGCTCACTTTGAGCCTGTTGGCGATCACATGAGGCTGACGCTGACCTTTACGGGTGGCGCGGCAGGCGGCTCGTATCGACTCACGCGCAATGAGGATCTTTATATTGGCGCGGCACTGACGTATACCAGCACCGACTATGAAGGTGACAACAGCTACGCGGGCAGCTCGATTGCCGTCAACGAAACCAGGGACGACTATTACCTCCGCTACGTCATCAATAGCGAAATTACGCTTGTTGCATCGGAAAACGAAGCCCTCCATAACCTGAACGTCAACGACGTGAAGACCGACTACGCGCCCGGCGAGGCGCCGCGCGCGACCGCGACGATCCCCGCCGCCGATGCCGACAAGTACGAGATCGCCTACGAGTGCTGGGAGGAAATGGATGGCAGCGACCCTGCGGAGCTCACGCCCGTTGCCTTCTGGTATTCCGACCCTGCCAAGTATCCGACGGGCGCGAGGAGGATCGAACACTTCGAAGAGGGCAAGTTCTACATGTACTCCGTTGAGCTGAGGCTCAAGGGCGACAATACCGTGGCCGATGACTGCATGATGTACGTCAACGGTCATTGGGCGCACCACATCAAGACCGTCAACGGCGTCTTCGCGCCAAACGCTGACAATATGCTGTGCGAGCAGCCGATCGACGAATGGCGGGCCATCGACGTTATCGAGATCAACGGCGCCACGACCACCTTCAAGGCGGGCGATAAGCCGGTCTTTACGGCGAATGTTCCGACGGGCTCCAACTCCCTTCCTCAGTGTGAGTTCTGGACGGGCAGCGATGGCAGCGAAGTGAACTCTCAGGAGTTCTGGGATCAGAACATTACGAACCACATCGACGCCTTTAAGCCCGGCGTGACCTATCGTTACGGTATCTACCTCAAGTCCGCGCGCGGCTTCTACTTTACGCCCAACACCAAGCTGGTGATCAACGGCCAGGAGTGCGGCTACCAGGTCGCGGACAGCGTATCCGATGAGGACAGCGGTTGGATCTACACCCTGTGGCTCAACACCGATCTGACCTTTACGCCTGAAGCCACGCCGACTCCCGATCCGCAGCCTACGCCGGATCCCAAGCCGACGCCGCAGCCTGGGGTGAAGCCCGAGACCAAACCCTCGGCCAAGCCGGCTACGACCACCACGGTGAGCAAGACGGTTGAGAAAACCACGCAGGCCAAGAAGGGCGATGCTGTCCTGGCTATCACGGGGGATACCACCGCGATGACGGTCGCCGCCCTAGGCATCGCCGGCGCAACCGTAGCCGCCGCCGGCCTCGCCGCGACCAAGCGCCGCAAGCGTTAGAGCTGGGTGACGGCTCTCATTCTCGGCCTCAGTAAAATCTCAATCTGTAACACCAAACTGCCCAAAACGGCTCTAGATGTTACAGATTGAGATGAACTGTTCGGCCGACAACCTAACGTCTCGATCTGTAACACCAGGCGGGGAATTTGACCTCTAACTGTTACAGATTGAGACAAACTGGCTGGCCAAGTTCAGAACCGCCACAAAGGTACCTATTCCCTTTGTGGCGGTTTGCGCAGGTAGAACGGTAGGTTCGTATATATGAACCTACCGTTCGCTTTGTTTTTGGACAACGATTACGCTGGATGACTTTTGGTTTGCAGGAAAGGAACGACCATGAGGTGGACTACTGTTCGAGCGCTTTGCCGCCGCCTGACCGTTGCCGCGGTGACCCTCACCATGGTGACGGGTTCGTTGCCCGCGGGCGCGTTTGCCGAGACCCTCACCACCGACGGCACTTTTGTGCAGACGGATAACGACCAAGCAGCCGATGCCGACGCCGCCGACCCCGCGCCCGATGCCGCCGACGCCGCGCCCGATGCCGGCGCTGCCGACCCCACAGTGCTCGATACCGGTGACACCCCTACGCCCCCGGACTCCGAGATTGCATCGGCGGCAGGCCTGACGGGCGCTGGGCAGACCGAGAGCACGCCCGTGGCCACGCTTGCCACCGATCTTGTCGAGGGGAAGGAGCTCGCCGAACAGCAGAAGCAGGAGGAGACCGCCGAAGCCGAAGCAACCTGGAATGAGGATCTTGGGCTCTGGATGACCTCGAAGGGCGCCACGGGCGTAAAGGACGAATACGACGATGGCTACGTGGCCGGCGAGCAGACCCCCGCGCAGTACTACTTCTCGATTGATAGCCTCACCAACGAAATTTCTATCGAGTATGGCGACGCGGGCATTACCACGTTGGAGGTGCCCTCGACCATCGACGACAAAAATGTCGTAAGCCTTACGGGTATGGGAAGCGCTGCGCTCACATCGATCACCTTCGCCCCTAATTCGCATGTCCGCTCGGTTGGAGGCTTGGGCGGCAGCAGCATCAAAGAGATCGCACTGCCCGATTCGGTCGAGGAGCTCAAGAGCTATGCATTCTACAAAAGCAAGACGCTCCAAACGGTAACCTGGCCCAACAACGCGGCCTTTACCACGATTCCCGAGCAGGCCTTTAAGGAATGTGAACAACTTGACGACAAGGTGGTGGCAACGCTGCCGACTTCGGTCAAAACTATCGACTATCTTGCATTCGCCTATTGCGGCGTGCCACAGTTCTATGTCTCGGACACAACAGTGCTCACCTTTACGCAGATCAATGTGCCGGGCACGGTGGAGCGGATTGAGCGCAATGCCTTTGACGGGTGCTCGCATGTGTCGTCGGTGACGATCGGCGACGGCGTTAAATATATCGGGGCGCTCGCGTTCGCCTCTCTTGATCCTGCGATTGCCGGCAAAGAGATTGTGCTACCCAAAAGCGTGGAAATGATAGAGTGGGGAGCTTTTGAGAACACGAGATACGGAAACGAGACGAACCATAATGCCGTTGCCCTGCGCGTGATGAACCCCGATCTTCAGTTTGGTGAGGCGGGCTATCCGGGCGACTATAATGAGCGCGTGACAATCGATGGCGTAACGTATGCGATTCCCTTTAGTGAAGGCCAGACCATCTATGCCTATGCGACCGATTCGGCTGGCAACCCCTCGATGGTCAAAAAGCTTGCCGATGCCGTGGCCGATCGCAAGGACTCCGTCGATTCCTCGAAGCCTGCCTACACGTTTGAGTGGATGGGCGAGGCGGCCCAGGTGACGGGCAAACTTCCCCAGAGCGCGACGGCTACACTCGTGCAGGCGGGGCAGTCCACGCCGCTGGCGGTTGGCGATGACGGCAGCTTTACAGCGGACGCTCTCTCCAAGACGGCAGCAACGCTGCGCATTTCGCTCAGCGGTTACTATGACATGGTGCTCGCTCGCCCGGGCGACCAGATGACGGGCACATGGAATATCGGAGAGATTAAGGCGGAGGACTTTACCAAGATTCCGGCCTCGCGCGCGATTGAGCTCAACGTGGGCTATCTTGAACCGATTGTGGGCCAGGATAAGACCGAACGCATTGAGCTCGATAGTCTCGATAGCATCGATCTGACGGTGAAGAGCGGCGGCAAGACGCTTAAGCCTGCCAAGGGTGACAAGGAAAACGACTTCCGTATCCAGGGCACAGCGCTCGTGGTGTCGCAGGCCATTGCCGACGCAGACCAGGATCTGGAGATAACGCTCGAGCCCAAAGACAGCCTCAAGCTGGGTGGGGCGACGGCGACGGTGAAGCCCTCGGCCGGCAAGGTCGATATCGACTTGAAGCCCTGGGGCACGGCGACGGTCGCGACCAAGGGCGACTACCAGGGCGCTAACCGCGTGCTGGTGTTCCGTACGTCCGACGGCAAGCTAGTTGCCGACGGTGTCACCTATTTGATGGGTTACGAAGACGATGGCACCACGCCTATCATGAAGGCCGAGACGCCGCGCCTTAAGGCCGGTTCGTACACCATCGTCGCCTTTAACAAGACGAGCTACGACATCCAAGCAACGAGCTATTCCACGTTTAGCCGCCTAGGGCTGACCGTGGGTAAGCATATCGCGCAAAAGCAGGTGAAGATCGAGGACGGCAAACAGCTCGACGTGACGCTCGACGTTCCCACGTTTGACGTGGAGACGTATCGTGCCGAGCGCGGGCTGACGGCGGGCTCGGTTATCGCTGATTCGTCCGCGGTCGTTGGCGTGGAGACCGAGCTGCGCATTCATTACGAGCTCAAAGACAGCCAGGCTGCCAAGATTGAGATTCCGCTGGCCAAGGATGCCGTCGAGGATGTGTCCGCAGGCGCTCGCGAAGCCGGCGCCAGCTCCGATGCCATGTGGGCTGGCACAACTTGGGAGGGCGACAACCTCGTTCTCGATATGAAAAAGAGTGCGGGCGCCGATGTGTTTGTGCGCTTTAAGCCTAAGGCCGCGGGCACCTATGCCATCTCGCCGCTCATTACGCTGGGCGAGGTGACATTGCCGCTGGGAAGCACCACACTCGAGGTTAGCGGATCGCGCATCGAGGTCGACAACACCGACGTTCACAGCCTGCTGGGCAATGTGGCCTACGTTTATGCGGCGCCGGGCAAGAGCGTGCAGCTCGCCGTGGGGACGGGCTCGTCGGCTGCAAAGTACACCGGCAAGACCAATAAACTCGGCCGTGCCAAGATTGAATACGACCTGCCGCAGGATACGCTTGCCGCCGAGCGTGTGACGCTCGAAGCGCGCGTGGGCTCGACCGATGTTGCCGCCGCTGCTGCCGAGGTAACGGCTCGCAATTATGTGCGCTATGTTCCGGGTGCTTCGGTCTGGAACTTTGATGTGACGTATCGTGGCGGTACGCAAAACTTGGTCAAGGACGGCAAGGACACCGGCAAGAGCCTGTGGACCTTCCATCATCTGCCACAAAAGAAGAACGCCTACTGGACTTTTGACATCACGCTCGAGGTGGGAAACGAAGAGGCCGCCAACACGCTCGACCTGTACGTGGACTGCGTGGATGGCAAGACGGTGACGATTCCTCTGACTCAAAAGTCGCGCGAGGGCACCCGTGTGCGCTATGTGGCGGAGTATGTGGACGAGGGTTACCTTAAGCTGCTCGACGAGTTTAACAAGGCGAATGACTCGACCTATGTGAACTGCGGTAACTTTGAGCAGATCTTTATGCCGCAGACCTACCGCATCTCCAATGCTCAGCTTATGACCATGCTGAGTTTTGACGCCAACGCTTCGGCC
The DNA here is from genome assembly GCA_958418185.1 of uncultured Collinsella sp. Classification (GTDB taxonomy): domain Bacteria; phylum Actinomycetota; class Coriobacteriia; order Coriobacteriales; family Coriobacteriaceae; genus Collinsella. Next base: position 3,589 of record CATZEP010000010.1, on the reverse strand, counting down.
AAAAAGCATTCCGCCGCGGCCGAGGAGCGCCAGCAGGAGTTCTCGAATGCCGTGCAGCAGTGGCACGAATATATGATGGATAACTCGTTTAATGATGTCGACGAGGCCTTTAACGACGCGATTGACCAGATGGTCGCCGATGCGTTTGCCGAGGAGGACAAGGACGGTAAAGAGGACGAAGCCCAAGGTGGAGCTGCCCGTAAGGCTCGTCGCGCCCCTGCCGCCAGCGACGGCGAGGGTGATGGTGCTGGCAACGACGAGGCCGCGCAGTTTGCGGCTGAGCTCAAGGCCGCGGTCGGCGGGTCGGCGGCGCTGCTAACCCAGCAGGGCGACAGCTATGGCGTCAATGTGGACAAGATGATCTTTGAGGATGCTTACGGCACCAGCGAGGATTGGTATCAGGAACTCGCGGCGGCCCAGGGCGCGAATGCTGCGGATGCGGCCGCCATCAAGGAGCTCGTCGACCATGCATCGCGAGCGGAGTTTATTGCCCAGCAGGCCGAGGACCTGGTGGGCCAGTCGATGGGTATCGGCCAGCTCAACCAATACGGAAGCTGGAATGACGCAACCGCTGCGGCACTCAACAAGTGTGCGGGCATTAAGGCCAGCGAGTACAACGGCCAGTCGACGAGCGGGTTTAACGATTTGGGCCAGGCGCTCGGCAGCTCGCTGAGCTACAAGGCGGCTGACGACGATACCGTCAAGGGCTTTAAGGTCGCCGCGCCCGATGGCGAGCAGACGGCCTATATTGAGTCGGAGTTTATCGAGAACTCCAATAACAACAAGAACCAGGCGCTTCTGTTTAACTCGATCGCCATGCAGTGCGACATTCTGGACAACCTGTACGACAACTGGAATGTGGTCCATAGCCTCAACAACTCCAAGGTGCGCGGATGGCTCATGGCCTGGAAGCGCAACGACGACGTGAGCGCCCATATGAAGCTCATCCGCACGATTCGTTCGCTCAAGAGCTATAAGATCGAGTGCGAGATGTTCGGACAGGTCTTTAAGACCGATGCGTGGAAGGCGGCCGGCCAGGCGTTTCCCGCGGCGACCCAGGGCATCGGCATCTTTACCGGCATTTACGGCGTGAACGATGCCAGCAAGAACTGGGAGAACGTGAACGTCCGTATGCAGAAGGTGAAGGGCGAGCGCGAGGGCTATGAGCTTCAGCATACGCGCTTGCTTGCCAAGCCCGAGAAGACCGAGGACGACTGGAAGTGCATTTACGCGCTGCGCGATGCCATGGAGAAGGCGCGTGCGTTTGAGAATCTGCTGTATCGCCAGCTCTGCCACGATAGCACCGATGTGGCGGTGGGCTCCATTATGACAATCGCCGGCGTGCTGACGGCCGGTTCGGCGGGTACCGTGGTGGGCGCTGCCTATGACGCGGCTTCGACCAGCGTAGGTTCGGAGCGCGCGATTAAGCTGACCAATGCCGAATGCGCCTACGATGTTGCCTGCGAGCAGGTGGAGCGCGCGTGCCAGAATCGTATTACGGTCAACTGGGGCGAGCTGACCGATGCCGAGGTCTACAAGGCCAACAAGGACGGCTTGATCTCGGACGAGAAGATGCAGTCGATTTTTGAGGCGCGTTATCGCAATGTGGCCGCCAAGGCTGCACCCGACCCTGCGGGCGTGGTGTACGAGGGCCTACTGTCCAATACGGTTGAAGGCGCGACGGTTGAGCTGTGGAGCGCCGACGATGCGGCCGGTACCAATGCAGTGCGTTGGGATGCCGAGGAGTATGAGCAGGACAATCCGCTTGCAACGGGTGCGGACGGTGCGTACAACTGGAATACGCCGACCGGCTGGTATCAGGTGCGCGTGACCAAGGACGGGTATGAGGAGGCGCGTTCGGCTTGGCTGCGCGTGCCGCCGATTCAGACTGAGGTGAACATTGGCTTGGTGTCGACGGCGGCGCCCGAGGTGGTTTCGGCCCATGCCTATACCGATTGCGTCGAGGTTGAGTTTGCGCAGTATATGGATGCGAGTGACGATACCCTGGCCGCATTGTGTGTGCAGGGCTTGGGCGACGTGACGTATGCGTGGCTCGACAAGCAGGACGATTCCAATGGCAAGCCGCTGTCGCGCGTGCTGCGTATTCGCTATGCCGATGCGTGTGAGGCGGGCTCAACGGTGGCGTTTGAGCTCGACGGTGCTCGCAACTACGCCGGCACGGCCATGGCGCGCTGGGCAAGTGGCGAGCTTGTCGTGGGCGTTCGTGCCGACAAGCTCAAGCTCAACGTGGAGCAGGCCGTGACCATGCTTGATGGCGGTGACTTTGAGCTGGTGGCACACGTGACCGATAAGGCGGGCAAGCCGTTTGCGGGCGCCAAGGTTAGTGTTGGGCTGGAGTCCTCGGCTATCTGCTCTGTCGATGCCACCCAGGCCGTGACGGGCGAGGACGGTGCGGCGACGTTTGTGCTGCATGGTGCTCTGCCCGGTTTGACGACGTTGACGGCGACGGTGGATGACACGGCGCTGTCCAAGCAGGTCGACGTTCGCGTGTCTGCCGAGGCAGTGCGACCGGCGCGACCGGTGGCGACGATTGGTGCGACGACGTTTGGTGCATGGTCGCCCAAGGAGAACTACATTACGGTGCCCAAGGGCACGAAGCTGGAGCTTTCGGCCGAGGATGGCACGACGATTTGGTACACCACCAACGACACCTGCCCCTGCCGTGACGAAGGCCGCGTAAAGTACACCGAGCCTATTGCGCTCGATAGCAACATGTATGTGCGCATTGCGGCACAGCGCCCTGGCATGTCGTACAGCGAGTATTCCGAGCGTCTGAACATTACGATTACGGTGACCGATGAGGCGGCGCCTGATCCGACGCCCGATCCCAGTCTGAAGCCAGAGCCCGAGCCGACGCCTGACGGCGGCGAGCAGGGTGGCGGTACGGATGGCTCTGGTGGCGCCGGGGTCCCTGCGGGCGGTTCGACTTCGACGACGACCACGGTGACGACGAACAAGTCCAAGGGTAAGGGCAAGAACGGCAAGAAGTCCGGTGGCATGGAGCTCGCCAGCACGGGTGACTCCGCCGCGATGACGGTCGCTGCTCTGAGCATCGCCGGCGCAACCGTTGCCGCGGCCGGCATCGCTGCGACCAAGCGCCGCAAGCGCTAAGTTTTGGCGACAGCGCCCATCCTCGGCTTTAGCAAAATCTCAATCTGTAACATCAAGCCAGATATTTGGGTTCCAGGTGTTACAGATTGAGATGAACTGTTCAGCCGCCAACCTAACGTCTCGATCTGTAACACATAGCGAGGAATTTGGCCTCTAACTGTTACAGATTGAGATGAACAGGCGGATGTTCGCGCAATGTCTCAATCTGTAACAACTACGGGACTCAACGTGGCCCACCTGTTACAGATCGAGACAAACCGACCAGCCAGGCTCCAAACCACCACAAAGGTGCCTGTCCCCTTTGTGGTGGTTGGGGCGGCCGATATAGAAAAAGTCCCCGCCGGGCGTGTGCTCGACGGGGACTTTGCCGTTTGATGGCTAGCGGTGCGGGTGATTATTCGCCCAGCAGGCTCTTGGTGATGGAGGCAGCGGCCTTCTTGCCGGCGCCCATCGCCAG
>CATZEP010000009.1 GCA_958418185.1 uncultured Collinsella sp. | reverse complement strand
AAGCGTACTTAAGGTACGCGAGCGACGATTGAGCGGCAAGGTGCGGTGCTTTGGTCCCCTTAGACCAACTTTCCTAGACAGTGGTCAATCATGTGTTGAATCATCTGCGCCTCGAAGCCCACAAAGTCCTGCTTGCGCTCGCGCATCTTGCCGTCGACGATCACGTCATAAGCGACCTTGCACTTGATATAGCGCGTGGACTTGGTGACCTCCTCGTGCGTCAGGCAGCTCTCCTCCATCTTGCTGGCGCCCAAGCCAAACACCAGACGGGGGTTGTAGAGCACGTGGGGCTCGCCGGCGTCGTCCAGGTAGACGCAGACCTTCTTGGTAACGCCAATCTGGTTAGCGGCAAGGCAGCCGGCATCGTCGAGCGACTTAATGGTATCGATCAGGTCCTGAGCAACCGACTCGTCCTCGACGGTCGCAACCTCGCAACGCTGGGACAGAATAGCCTCGTCGTGGCAGAGCTCTTTAATCATACGTTCCTCCATAGGGGTCGTTGTAACCGCTTAAGTATACGGTACCCACACATTTTCATGCGCAAAATACCGTCCGTCTGCTACAAAGCGCCGAACATCAACATGCGCGGAACAACAGCGTCGTAAAGGGGCTATAGTGGGTGAGTTCGTGTCAATCGGCCTAAACTCGGGGCCGAACAAGGAAAGGGTATGCATGGACGAACTATTTCACGTCAGTGAGCGCAAGTCCACAATCGGGACCGAACTTCGCGCTGGACTGACAACATTCCTGGCGATGGCCTACATCATCGCCGTCAACCCTGCGGTGCTCTCGGGCGCCGGCATCGATGCGGGAGCGCTCGCCTGCGCCACCTGCCTGGGCGCCGGCATCATGACCATCTGCATGGGCATCTTCGCCAACCGCCCGCTCGCCTGCGCGTCGGGCTTAGGCGTCAACGCGATGATCGCTGGAATCACCACCACCGTCTGCGGCGGTGACTGGCACGTGGCCATGAGCGTCATCTTCCTTGAGGGCGTCGTCATCTTGCTGCTCGTGCTTTGTGGCCTGCGCGAGGCCATCATGGACGCCATCCCGGTTGTCCTGCGTCACGCCATCTCGGTGGGTCTGGGCCTGTTCATCGCCATGATTGGCCTGTGCGATGCCGGCATTATCACCGCTGGCGCCGGTACACTCGTCGGTCTGGGCGACATCACCTCCCCCACCTTCATCGTCGGCATCATCTCCATCCTGGTGACGGTCGCCCTCGCCTGCCGCAACGTCCCCGGCTCGCTGCTCATCGGCATCGTCGTCGCCGTCATCGCCGGTATCCCCCTAGGTGTGACCCAGGCTCCGACCGGTATCATCGCCCCGCTCGACTTCTCGAGCATCGGTGGCCCCATCGCCGACGCCGGCGGCGTGCCCGCCATCGTCAAGGTCCTTACCGACCCCGCGCTCCTCGTCATCTCGTTCTCGCTGCTCATGAGTGACTTCTTCGACACCATGGGCACCGCGATGGCCGTAGCAAAGCAGGGCGAGTTCCTCACCGACGACGGCAACGTCGAGAATATCAAGGAGATCCTAATCGTCGACTCCGCCGCCGCCGCTGTGGGCGGTTTCATGGGTGTCTCCTCCATCACCACCTTCGTCGAGTCCACTTCTGGCGCCGCCGACGGTGGCCGCACGGGCCTCACCTCCGTCACCACCGGCGTGCTGTTCATTCTCGCCGCGTTCTTCTCCCCCATCGTCACCATCGTTTCCAGCGCCGCCACCTGCGGTGCTCTGGTCTACGTCGGCTACCTCATGATGAGCGAGGCCTCCGAGATCGACTGGTCCGACGTGTCGCAGGGTTTCCCGGCGTTCATGATTGTCGCCGGCGTGCCCTTCACCTACTCCATCTCTGCCGGCATTGGCCTAGGCTTTATCGCCTACGTGATCGTCGCGCTCTTTAAGGGCGAGGCCTCCAAGATCAAGCCGCTCATGTGGATCGCAGCTCTCGCCTTCCTCGTCTACTTCTTCGTAGCGTAACGGCATAGTCTGCTAAAACAGAACACCAAAGCGCGGAGTCGCATCGAGCGGCTCCGCGCTTTTCTTTTAAAGCCAGGCAACGCACAGACGCGCGATGTTTTGCTTCCCAAGTTTTGGACATTTTGCCCTCCAAACGGCACTACCGCCGGCTACATCCTGCAGATATGCTGGGCTTAATCGCATAGGCCCTATGAGGATGGGAGTAACCATGGCCGCCTTGTTCACGACCCCCAAGCGCAATGACAAAACCTCTGGAGCCCATTTTGTCGAGCCCGACGTGTGCCGTCGCACGCTGCTCGCACACGGCAGCTGGCGCCGCGTGACGCGCCGCATCGTCTGCGGCCTGGCCTGCGCGCTCACGGTGAGCTCGCTGCTCATGCCGAGCGTCTCGCTCGCGGCCGAGTGGGTGGACGTCGGCGGCGTCCGCCACGAAGCGGCCGCGGGGCCCGCGGGAGACGCCGCCGGCACCTGGAGCTGGGACGGCGCCGATGACATGAAGCTCAACGGCTATAACGGCGGCGCGATCGAGGCAGCGGGCAAGCTCAACGTGAGCTACGAGGGCGACAACATCGTCACTAACGGCGACGGCCGCGGCATCAAGGTTAAGGATGGCGCGAACGAGAACGCCGAGCTTAATATTCAGGGCGACGCGTCCAGCACGCTCAACGTGACATCTTCTCGTGACGCCATCACTTCCGTCGGCAGCATCAACATCGACGGCGCTGGCACTGTCAACGCCACGAGCACCGAGCACGATGCCATCGATGCCGGGGGCGATGTCACCATCAAGGGCTCGGGAAACGTTAACGCCACGGGCGATTCGGATGGCATCAGGGCCGACGGCAACATCACGATCGACAACAGCGGAACCGTCACCGCCAAGGCCACCGAGGATCAGGGTATCGATGCTAACGAGAACCTCATCATAAAGGGCGGCGGCAAGGTAGAGGCAAGCTCTATCAAAGACAATGCGATTTGGGCCGACGGCAACATCGAGATCTCGGGTGGCAGCCAGGTCAAGGCAAGCTCCGAGGAAGACGCCACCATCGACGGTAAAAACAGCCTCACGGTCACGAACGCTTCCCTCAACGCAAGTGGCGTTGGGTATGGCATCTATGTCTACAAGGGCATCACGTTCGATGGCGCAACCGTAACGGTCCGTGCAAGTGCAGGGAACGATGAAGCCAGCGCCCTCTTCACCGACGAGGACGACATCGTCATCAAGAACGGCTCGATCGTGGATGCGTTCGCAGAAGGCCAGTTCTCGACCGCAATCTTCACCAGAAACTACTACCCCAACGAAGCGGGTGGTCACATCTACATTAGTGACTCCGTTGTCAAGGCTATAGCCCGCTATGTCGAGTCCGGTAGCGACGGCCCCGATCACTACAGCAACGACCAAAGTGGCGCGGTCATTCCCGAGCATAGGGGCATGAACATCGGCATCTTTGCCCGGACCAAGGAGGGCATCACGCCCGCGACCATCTCGATTGTCCGCAGTAAGGTCACAGCTGAGGGAGACACGGCGGCAATCTTCGCCCTTGCCGTGAGCGCGGACGGCGAGACAATCGGCACCATCGAGATCGAAGGCGCTCCCATACAGACGCCCACAGGCGGCAAGATCATTGGCTATCGCAACAAGGAAGAACTCGATGACGGCATCTTCTACGTGGTGGGTCAAACCATCGGCACGGGCGACGCTGTGATCGACTCCCCCTATAACGAAGCTGTCGCCAAGAGCACGGTCATCGCGCCTCCCGAGGAGATCAAACCCGAGGAGAAGCCAGGCGAGACCAAGCCCGAGGGTTCCAAGTCCGAGGGCACGAAGACGACCAAGACCGTTGCAGCTGCAGCCACGGGAGCCAAGATCGCCGGCAAACTCGCAGCAACCGGCGACGCCTCGAGCGCAGCCATCGTGGCAGCCGCCCTTGCGGGAACAGCCGCCATCGCCGCGGGCGCCGTGGTGAGCCGCAAGCGCTCGTAAACACTTTTTCGCACGGGACGGGTGGATCGCGGCCCTTGCCTTCCTCGTCTACTTCTTCGTAGCGTAAGGGCAAGGCTGCAAAAGCTGAACAATAAAGCGCGGAGTCGCCATGCGGCCCCGCGCTTTTCTTTTAGCGCCGGTCCCTGCGCCGGCGTGCGGCCTATTTCTCCCCCATTTTGGCCATTTTGCCCTCCAAACGGCACTACCGCCGGCAACATCCAGCAGATACGCTGAATCTAGTCGTATAGGCCCTATGAGAACGGGAGCAACCATGGCAGCCTTGTTCACGACCCCCAAACGCAATGACACTACCGCCGGAACCCATGTTGCCGAACCCGACGTTCGCCGTCGCATAGGACTCGCGCACGGCAGCTGGCGCCGCGTGACGCGCCGCATCGTCTGCGGCCTGGCCTGCGCGCTCACGGTGAGCTCGCTGCTCATGCCGAGCGTCTCGCTCGCAGCGGAATGGGTCAAGGTCGGCGGCAACAAGTACAACACCGCGGCGAGCGACGAGGCCGGTACCTGGTCGTGGGACGGCGCCGACGACTTGAAGCTCAACAACTATAACGGCGGCGAGATCCAGGCCGCAGGCAAGCTCAACGTGAATTACTCGGGAACCAACATCGTCACTGCCGAATGGATCGAAAGCATCAACGTTTCTCATGGCACTAACGAGAATGCCGAGCTCAATATCCAAGGCGACGAGGGCGGCACGCTCAGCGTGACATCTACTGAGGACGCTATCCTCACCACGGGTAATATCAACATCGACGGAGCCGGATCCGTCAACGCCACGAGCACTGGGTTTGATGCCATCAATGCCGGAGGTGATCTCGCTATCAAAGGTTCGGGCAACGTCAACGCCACGGGTGCATCGGATGGCATCAGGGCAAACGGCAATATCACGATTGACGACAGCGGAGCCGTCACCGCCAGGGCTACCAAGGACAAGGGTATTGGAGCCGACAAGAACCTCACCATCAAGGGTGGCGGGACGGTCGAGGCAAGCTCAGCCGATGGTGAGGCCCTTTGGAGCGGCGGCAATATCAACATCTCGGACGGCAGCCAGGTCAAGGCAAGCTCCGAGAAAGACGCTGCCGTCGAGGCCAAGGGCAGCCTCGCAGCCACAAACGCCTCCCTCAACGTAAACGGTGTTGAATATGGCGTCTATGCCCACAAGGGCATCACCCTCGATCATGCAAACGTGACGGTCCGTGCAAGTAAAGGCAGATACGGTGGCGCCAACGCCCTCTTCACCTACCAGGACGACATCGTCGTCAAGAATGGCTCCACCGTGGACGCGTTTGCGGAAGGCGAGGTTTCGGCTGCATTCTCCACCAGAAACGATCGACCCAACGAGAAGGGCGGCCACATCTACATCAGCGACTCCGTTGTCAAGGCCATAGCCCGCTATGTCGAGAACGGCGACGGCCCCATCCCCTACAGCGAAAACCAAGATGGCGAGACGAGGCGCGAACCCCAAGGCGAGAACATCGGCATCATCGCCCAGACCAGCGAGGGCGTCACACCCGCAGTCATCTCGATCATCCGCAGTAAGGTAACGGCCGAAGGAGATACAGCGGCAATCTTTGCCCGTGCCATGAGCGCTGACGGCAAGACAATCGGCACCATCAAGATTGAGAACGCCGCCATCCAGACGCCCGAAGGCGGCAAGGTCATTGACTATCGCAAGCTCCGTGACGGCATCTACGAGGCAGGCCAAGCCATCGGCACGGGCGACGCCACGGTCGACTCCCTCTATATCAAAGCAGTCGCCAAAAGTACGACCATCGCACCTCCCGAGGTAGCCAAGCCGGAAGACCCCAAGCCCGACGAGACCAAGCCCGCAGAAAGCAAGCCCGCGGAGTCCAAGCAGAACCCCAAGCCTGAGGGCTCAAAGCCGACCAAGGCCGTTGCGGCTTCAACCACGAAAGCCAAGACTACCGGCGTGCTCGCGGCAACCGGCGACACCTCGGGTGCGGCCATCGTGGCAACCGTCCTTGCGGGAACAGCCGCTATCGCCGCAGGCACCATGGCGAGCCGCAAGCGTTCTTAGACGCCTCTGCGCACATGGCAGCTCCCGCGAAGGCCCCGAGCCCCAGCACCGTTTAACAACGCCACCGCCGAGCTCCCCTCCGGCGGTGGCGTTTTCCATATGCGTCCGCAGGGGATGCACGAGATTGTCTTTGGTCTAGCCCAACCGGCATACGCTGGCGTGCGACAATTGGGGCTGCCGATATCACAACACTGAGAGAAGCCCGTCATGGAAGCGCATCAAAAGCAGATAACCGTTTATTCGAATCATACGGAAAGCGCGCCTGTCATCTACCTTCCTGTGGTCGTGGGCGACGGCAGCGAGGTTTATAAGTGTTGCCGAGAGCTCGACTGTCCGCCATTCGCCCTCGTCACCATTGGCGGGCTCGATTGGAATCGCGAGCTGAGCCCTTGGGCATGCGACGGGACCGTACGCGATGCCGAGCCTTTCGGAGGCCAAGCTGCCGGTTTTCTTGATGAGCTGCTGAATCAGATAATCCCCCAGGTGGAGTCGTCGCTTCCTCAGCCGCCCACCTGGCGCGGCATTGCCGGTTATTCGCTAGCGGGCCTCTTTTCGCTTTGGGCCCCCTGGCAGACCGATGCCTTTGACCGCGTCGCAAGCGCATCGGGATCCCTGTGGTTTCCTGGCTTTATCGACTATGCGCACGAGCACGCGATGGCAGTTACGCCCGACGCCGTCTACCTGTCACTCGGCAAAAAGGAGGCCAAGACGCCCAACCGCATGATGCGGCATGTACTCGACGACACACGCGCCATGGAAGCGTTGCTCGTCGAGCGCGGCATTCCAACAACGCTGGAGCTCAACCCCGGCAATCACTTTGCCCAAACCGACTTGCGCATGGCCCGCGGCATCCACTGGATACTGACGCATTAAAAATGGTGCCCACGCGCATATACGCATGGGCACCATATCTTGTTTAGCTGAACGCAGCTGCTACTCAGCAGCCTCCTCGAGCTCGGAGACATCAAACTCAAAGTCGTTACCCGGCAGGATGGCGTTGAGCACGATGCCCACCAGCGAGCCCACGGCAAGGCCGGAAAGCGAAATCGTCACGCCGCCCAGCTCAAGCACGATGGCGCCGGCGGTGCTGTACGCAATGCCGAGCGAAAGCACGAGCACCAGAGCGGCCACCAGCACGTTGCGGTTGTTTTGAAAATCGACCTGGTTCTCGATGAGGTTGCGAACGCCCACGGCGCTGATCATGCCATAGAGCACGAGCGACACGCCGCCGATTACACACGCCGGCATGGCCGCAATGATAGCCGCGAACTTGGGGCAGAACGAAAGCACGATGGCGCAGCACGCGGCAATGCGAATCACGCGCGGGTCGAACACGCGCGTCAGGGCGAGCACGCCGGTGTTCTCACCATACGTAGTGTTGGCCGGAGCGCCAAAGAGCGAAGCCAGAATCGTGGCAAGGCCGTCGCCGAGCAGCGTGCGATGCAGACCGGGATCGGCAATGTAGTTGCGCTCGCAAGTCGAACCGATAGCAGAGATATCGCCGATATGCTCGATCATGGTCGCGAAGGCCAGCGGCATGATGGTGATGATGGCCGTCGTGGCAAGACCGCTATCGAACTGCGGCCCAAAGAGTGCAAACACGGTGTTGTCCCACACGATGGGCAGACCGACCCACGGAGCGGCGGCAACGCCCGAGAAATCAACCTCGCCGAGCGCAGCCGCAACGGCATAGCTCACCACGACGCCCAGCAGGATCGGCACGATCTTGACCATGCCGCGGCCCCAGATGTTGCAGATCACGATAACGGCAACGGCAATAACAGCCACAAACCAGTTGGTCTGGCAGTTGGCAATAGCGGAGCTCGCCAGAATCAGGCCGATGGAAATAACGATGGGACCAGTCACCACCGGCGGGAAGAAGCGCATAACGCGCTTGGCGCCAAAGGCGCGGAAGAGCGCCGCAAGCACCGGATAAAGCAGACCGGCGCAGGCTACGCCCAGGCAGGCGTAGGGCAAAAGCTCGGTCTCGCCGTTGGGCGCGATTGCGGCATAACCGGCAATAAAGGCAAACGATGAGCCCAAAAATGCCGGCACCTTACCGCGCGACAAGAAGTGGAACAGTAGCGTGCCCAAGCCGGCAAACAAAAGCGTCGCCGAAACCGAGAGACCGGTGAGCACGGGCACGAGCACCGTGGCACCGAACATCGCGAATAGATGCTGCAGACCGAGTAGAAACATGCGCGGGCGGCCGAGCGACGACGCATCGTAGATGGCATCGGCGACGGCGGGCGTCGAGGACTGGGACATGGATGTCCTTTCGAATGGAAGGGCGATCAGGCATATCGGATAACCTGCCCGAACGATACGATCCGAACCATTGTACGCGATACGCCATGCCTCGCACGCACCGTCACCTGCGAACGTTACCGCTATTTCCAAACGCGCTCGGCAACGCGCTTGACCAGCGCGATCTTTGCCCATTGCTCGTCCTCGGTCAGCTTGTTGCCAATCTCGCAGCTGGCAAAACCGCACTGGGGCGACAGATACAGGTTCTCGAGCGGCACGTACTTTGCAGCCTCGCGGATGCGCTCGACGACAGCATCCTCCTCCTCAAGCTCAGCGACCTTGGTGGTCACCAGGCCCAACACGACCTTCTTGCCGGGGGCAACATACTTCAGCGGCTCAAAACCACCGGCGCGCGGCGTATCGAACTCCAGGTAAAATGCGTCGACATCCTCGTTTGCGAACAGGTACGGTGCGATGGGGTCATAGCCACCCTCGAAGGCATAGGTAGAGTGGTAGTTACCGCGGCACACGTGCGTGTTAATGACCAGGTCGTCGGGCTTACCCTCGATAGCGGCGTTGTTGAGCGTCACGCCCAGCTCGCTTACCTTTTGCAGGTCGACCGGGCTCATGCCGGTCTTGGACACAAAGTCGGTATCGCAGTAGATGCCCCAGGTGCAGTCATCAAACTGGATGTTGCGGCAGCCTGCTGCGTACAGGTCGGCGATCACCGTGCGATAAGCGGCTGCAATGGCGTCGGCAAGTTCCTCATCGGTCTTATAGACAGCACGCAGGCTCTCCTGCTGGCCGTCGCAGCGATCGAGCGTGACCTCAGAGAACGTCTGGATCGGTGCCGGGATGGTCTGGCGTGCAACGTGGCCCTCGCCCTCAAGTGCCTTGACAAACTTAAAGTGCTCGACGAAGGGGTGGTTCTCGCCGCTGATGGGGCCGGTCACCACGGCGGTATCGGCCGTGGTCTCCTCGTCGTGGAACATATAGCCCGTACGCGAGGTACGGCGTTCAATGCCGTTGAGCCCCCACATAAAGTCGAGGTGCCAGTAACTGCGGCGGAACTCGCCATCGGTAATCACCTGCAGGCCAGCGGCCTTTTGCTTGTCCACCAAGTCGCGAATGGCCTCATCCTCGACGGCCTTAAGGCCGTCGTCATCGAGCGTGCCCGCGGCGTAGGCGGCACGGGCGTCCTTCACGGCCTGCGGACGAAGAAAACTGCCGACGATATCGGCGCGAAATGGCGCGTTCGGTTGAATCGAAGTACTCATAGATATCTCCCTTTGCATTGGTTGCTTTACTGGGACAGAGTATGAGCGCTCATATGGCCATCGTAAAATATACGTTTATATCAGTTTGATATAGACGTTTCCTATATCAGTCTGGACTGCCATAAAGAGATTTGACCAGCGCGGAGCACAGCAGCCTAGATATGCTGGCGGATCGCGTCGATATAGGCCTGCCCGTAGCGCGTAAGTGTTGTGTTCTTGCGCGTGATGATGCCGATCTCCATGTACTCGTCTACATCGAGCGGAATCGAGATAATACCGGGGCCGTTAAGTTCATGGCTGATCACGCCCGAACACACCGTGTAACCGTTAAGGCCCATAGCTAGGTTGAACAGCGTCGCACGGTCGCGCACGCGGATATTCTTGCGGCGCTCAAACGTCGAGGTCAGCTCCTCGGAATAATAGAACGAGTTGTAGCTGCCCTGCTCGTAGGACAAAAACGGATAGTCTTCGAGATCTTCGAGCGTCACGTTGGAGCGGCCCGCCAGCGGATGGTCAGCACACACAAAAACGTGCGGCGTGGCGCAGAAGAGCCCTTCGAACACGAGCTCGTTGGCCGCCAGCATGCGCTCGATAACCTCGCGATTGTGTTCGGACAAGTACAAGATGCCTAGTTCGCTTTTCATATGCGCGACGTCCTCGATAATCTCGTGAGTCTGCTCCTCGCGCAGGGTAAAGTCGTAGCGCGCGGCATCGAACTCACGGATCACATCGACAAACGCGTTGACGGCAAAGGAATAATGCTGGCAGCTCACACTAAAGTGCGGCACCTGCTCGGACTCGCCCTTGTACTTGCCTTCGAGCAGATCGGCCTGGTCAAGCACCTGGCGCGCGTAGCCCAAGAAGGTCTCGCCCTCCTCGGACACAACGACGCCCTTGTTGGTGCGCTCAAAGATGTGCACACCCATCTCGTTTTCGAGATCGCGGATCGACGCGGTAATCGAAGGCTGCGACACAAAAAGCCGGCGCGAGGCCTCGGTGATGCTGCCGCATTCGGCAACTTTGACGACATACCTGAGCTGCTGAAGCTTCATAGCTTTCTCCCTAGACGTTCGTGACGTCAAAACCCGTCGCATCCATCTGACGCATAAACGGCGGCATCTCCCCCGTCGCGGCGCAGTCGGCAATCTGATGCAGAGCCCCGGCAACCGCATCGTCTGCCGCAGCGCCGATATGCCAGCGCGCGGCAGCCGTGACAGCCTCGGTGGCATTGGCGACTGCAACGGAGTTGGGAACGGCATCGATCATGGGCAGGTCGTTATCGGAATCACCGAATACGGCCACCTCATCGGTCGTCAGGCCCAAAGCGCGCGCCAGCTCCAGCGCAGCGCAGCCCTTGTCCCAACCGGCCGGAAGGATGTCAAGCAGGCGCACGCGGTTGTTGGGAAACACAAGCGAGAGTTCCGGCACATCAGCGGCAACGCGCTCGCGTAGCTCCACGAGCTCCTCACGTGAACGGGCACTCCAAATATTCGCCTTAAACACCGGCGCATCATCGACGAAGGGACGGCACGGGGCCTCTTCGCCTTTGAGCCACGCATTACCGCCCGACTCCATGGCGCGACGAACGCGCTCGGGATCGCTCGTCACGCAGTAGGCATCGTTATTCCAAAAGTCATCACCCAGGCTGTAGACCTTCAGATACGTATCGTCGGTCTCCTGCTCCAAGTAGTCAGCCAAGCGCATAAGGGCGGCGTTGTCGGTCGCATGCGAGGCTACCGCCTCGCCGTCCACAAACATGACCTGGCCGTTACAGAACGCGCCAGTCGAAAAACACTCGGAACAATTTTTGAACATCCAGCCCATCGCGGACGGCTGACGGCCCGAAACCGGGCCAAAGTGCAGACCCGCCGCCTGCATGGCATGAATGCCCTCGATGGCGTAGTCGCTGGCGCCGTCATGCCCGGCCGGAATCAGCGTATCGTCTATATCGGTCAGCACAAGTTTGATCATAGAGTCCCCCAGTCGTTTTCACCGTAACCATTGTAACGACCTGCCAATAAGAGACAGGTTTATTTTGGCAGGTTTTATCTGGGAAAATGCAGCGCCCCAGTTGCCACCTGCCAAAATAAACCTGTCCCTTTTTGGCAGGTGCGCTAGTATAGGGAACAACAGATTCGATGCGGGAGTGCCGGCGGTGCAAACCACAAGGCTGAGAGGGCATGGGGCCCAATCCTTTGAACCTGTCAGTTAATGCTGGCGTAGGGAGCATGCCGCCTTTACAGGGGCGCTGTCTATGCACAGCGCCCCTTTTCTATGCCAAGGAGGCATGTGCAGTGATTGATTCGGAACAGCTTAAGCAAAATGTGGTCAAGGCCGTGGAAGAGATTCGCGCTACCAATCCGATGGCCGGCTCCATCACCAACACGGTGACGATCGACTTTGTCGCCAACGCACAGCTCGCCGTGGGCGGATCGGCGGCCATGGTCTATCTGCCCGACGAGGGCGAGGCACTCGTTGCCGGCGGCGGCGCCATCTATCTCAATATGGGCACGCTCTTCCCCATCTACGAGCAGACGATTCCCCGCGCGGCCAAGGCGGCACACGACGCCGGCAAGCCCTGGGTGCTCGATCCGGTGGGTCTGGGCATCGGTAGCCTGCGCACCCAGCTGGTAAACGAGCTCAAGCAGTACAAGCCCGCCATCGTGCGCGGCAACGCCTCCGAGATTATCGCGCTCGCCGGCCTGTGGGGCCTTGAGGGCGAGGCGGCTGATCTGAGCCGCGTGCGCGGTGTCGATACCACCGACACGGTCGACGCCGCCCGCGACGCCGCCGTGGCGCTCGCCCGCTACACCGGCGGCGCCGTAGTGGTCTCGGGCGAAGTCGACCTGATCACCGACGGCACGACGGTGGCCAAGTCCCACGGCGGCAGCCCGCTCATGTCCAAGATCACCGGCTGCGGCTGCTCGCAGGGCGGCGTGCTGGCCGTGTACGCCTGTGCCGCCGACCCGTTTACGGCAGCCATCTGCGGCGCCGCCGTCTACAACGTTGCCGGCACGCGTGCCGCCGCTGTCGCCGATGCCCCGGCAAGCTTTAAGGTCGCCTTTATCGACGAGCTCTACCGCGCAACCGCCCAGGACATTGCCAATAACCAACTCGAGCTCGAGGAGGCATAAGCCATGTCCGAGCCCGTAACCAATGCCGGCATGAACACGCTCGTCGCCGTGGCCATCGCCCCGTGCGGCACCGGCGACGAGCTGTCCGCCGAGGTCGCCGAGGTCGTGCGCGTCATTCGCGAGAGCGGCCTTCCCAACCGCACCACCTCGATGTTCACCGAGATCGAGGGCGACTGGGACGAGGTCATGCAGGTCGTGCGCGACGCAACCTTTGTGTTGGCGAGCAAGGGCATCCGCACCGAAGTCGTGCTCAAAGCCGATATTCGACCCGGATTTACTGACACCATGACCGGCAAGCTTGAGCGCATGGAAGCGCAGATCAAAAAGCAGGAGGAAGCACGATGAGTATCCGCGACAACCTTGATATCTCGGCCTATCTGGTACTCGGCCCCGAAAACACGCTCGGGCGTCCCGTGGGCGATGTGGTGGCCCAGGCGCTCGACGCAGGCTTTACCTGCATCCAGGTGCGCTCCAAGGTGGCAAGCGCCCGCGAGATTATTGCGCTGACGGGCGACGCCGCGCAGGCAATCGCACAGGCCGGCAAGACCGGTCAGGTCGCCCTGCTGATCGACGACCGCCTGGACTGCGTGCTTGCCGCGCGCGAGCAGGGCATCGCTGTCGACGGCGTGCACGTGGGCCAGAGCGATATTCCCGTCGAGGTCTGTCGCAAGCTGCTGGGCCCCGACGCCATCGTGGGCCTTTCGGCCCGTTGCGAGGAGATGCTCGAGTACGTCAAGACCGCCGACATGAGCCTAGTCGACTACCTGGGCATCGGCCCACTCCACGAGACCGAGACCAAGCGCGACTGCGGACGCGCGGCCGATGGCTCCATCATCACCAAGAGCTTTGAGGACCTGGCTGCCCTCCACGCGGCAAGCCCCGTGCCCATCGTGGTGGGCGGCGGCGTCAAGACGGCCGACCTGCCGCAGCTTAAGGCAACCGGCGTCGATGGCTTCTTTGTGGTGAGCGCCGTCTGCAGTGTCGACGACCCCTACGCCGCGGCCAAGGAGCTCGTCGACACCTGGCAGCAGGCATAGGCATAAGCCGAGCAGCTGATCCGCAGCCTCATATCTTCAGCAATGGAAAGCGCATCCCAGTTTGGACGTCCATTTTGGGATGCGCTTTCCGCCACAGCCCCTACCCCGCCAGATACGCTTCCAACGCCGGCAAGGTCGCCTCCGCATCACGACGACCGACCTGGTAGATGCGCTCGAGCTCATCGGGCTCGCGGCACAGCGACGGCACCTTCACCGATTCGCTCGGTCGCACCACAAAGACCTCGCCGGCAGCCTCGCGACGTGCCAGGTCATCGAGCGTGGCATTGTAGACCTCATGCCGATGCTCAAGCGCTGCAACAAACTCCGGGTAGTGACGGAACACGCGCCGCAGCATGGGCATCACGCTGTTGGGCTGCTTCACAAAGCCCGCCGGCTGCGTGAGTACCACGATGTTTCGGTCATATCCCTGCGCAAACAGCCATGCACTGGGAATAGAATCAGCCACGCCGCCATCCAGATACTTATGCCCGTCAATAACAACGGGACGCGTCGCCACGGGAATCGCCGACGACGCCCGGATCCACTCGATATCACGCTCGTCGCCATAGGGCAGGTCGTGATAGACGGCCTTGCCCGTCTCGATATCGGTACACACGCACGTAAATCGCATGGGGCAGGCGCGATACGTCTCCAAGTCGATGGGATCGCGCTCGATGGGCACCTCGTGATAGGCAAAATCGGCATTGAACATATCGCCAGTTCGCAGCCAGCTTGCTACACCCGCATAGCGCTTGTCGGCGCAATAGGCCTTGTTGTAGCGAATGGCACGGCCGATCTGTCGTGATTTAAAGTTGTAGCCAAACGCCGCTCCTGCCGAGACACCCACCATATGGTCGCAGGTCAAACCGTGCTCCATCCAAACGTCGAGCACGCCCGCCGTATACATACCGCGGTAGCCGCCTCCCTCGAGCGCCAGCCCCACCGTGCGCGTCATATTTGACTGTGCCATGCGACCATCTCCGTTCCCGCGTTTTAAACCGGGACAAGTATACCCGTCAACATATATCGTCTCAGTCGCATTTTTATCAAGCATCGCATCGTCGCGCTACCGCTTGTCGAATAATAGCCGCCCGCAGCATGTGCACCCATCTATAATTGTGCACTGCTGTTTATGCTACTCAGCAGCTATCAACAGCGAACATTCGTCGGCAAATTAACCCAACAACGCAGCAAGACGGGGGCCTGGATACACGCAAAACGCCGAGCAACGACGCGTGTACACAACGAGCTCGCCCGACGCAATCCGCCCCGACCTCAGAAAGCCGCTTAGAACATGGAAACTGTCAGCAATTACACCGAAACGCTCGAAAAGACCGTCCGCGACCTTCTCGAGCGTCAGGATGATCTGATTAGGACCGCCTTTACCGACCAGCTTACCGGACTTGGCAACCGCGGCGGCTTTGCCCGTTCCCTCGAGGAGCTCTGGGAGCAGGACGCCCCCGTTACCATGGCGTTCATCGATATCGACAATCTCAAGCACTGCAACGATGTCTTTGGCCACGACGAGGGCAACCGCTATATCTTGCAGGTAAGCCTTTATCTCAAGCTGTATATGAAGGTAGACGAGGCGGCATTTCGTCTGGGAGGCGACGAGTTTGCCATCCTATCTACGATTGCGACCGAGGACGACCTCGCCGAACGTCTGGAACACTGCCGAACGATCCTGCTCAAAAACAACGATTGCGAGATGCCCCACTCGTTTAGCTACGGAGTGGCACACGCCGACCCCGCCCTGGGCGAAGCCTCCAATCGCATGACACTCGATGCCGACCATCGCATGTACGACTACAAGCTACGTCATGCCATGCATCTTGATCGACGTAATATCGCGCAAGTCCACACCGACGACTTCGAAATAAGCGACCGTATTTTCGACGCCTTTTCGATGCTCAACGAAGGCCGTTATTTCTTTATCGAGAACTTGGACAAGGACCGCACCCTTTGGTCGCAAGGTGCCTTGCGCGATCTCGGTCTTCCTTCGGAGCACATAGACAGCTGCCGCGATTTCTGGAAGAGGCGCGTCCATCCCGATGACCTCGAGGCCTACGCCAACGACATCAACCAGATCTTTAACGGCTCCAAACACCGCCGCGTCATGCAGTACCGCATGCGCAATGCCGCGGGTGACTACGTTCTCTGCCGTGCTCGCGGGTTTCGCATCGACGGCGACGGAAATGTCCCCTCGCTCTATGTCGGCGAGCTCGTCAACCACTCGCTTGCCGAAACCGTCGACGCCGCCACAGGCCTCGGAACGCAGCGCATGCTGGTCAACGCTATCGATGCCTGCCGTCGCGACCGCTGCGAGACGGGGCTTATAGCGGTGCGCATTCGTGGCACGGCGAATCTCAACGAGCTCTACGGGGCCGAGGCTGTCGACAGCATGCTTGCCGAATACGCAGGCCGCATGCTGTCGATCACCCGCGGCAGAAGCCGGGTCTTCCGTTCACGAAGCGTCCAGTTCGTCGTGCTCAGCAACGATTTGGACCACGAGGCATTCGAGCAACTGACCCGCCACCTTAAAGAGGCCGTTTTCGCTCCTGTTCAAATCGCAGGCGACACCATTACTCCCGTCTGCCTTGTCGTCCCGGCCTTTTACGAGCACTTAGCCCATCAAGCGACCGCCGTTTTAGGCGAACTCGACCGTCGCCTTCGCACGGCCGGCGGGCTTGTTCCCAACGACAGCCTCCCCATACCCGAGGCGGAGCGCAAAAGCGCCATCGCCGAACGTATCGACTCGCTCACGGGTCTCTATCGACCCAGCGAGTTTATGCGGCGCGCCAACGCATTTCTCGAGGCAAGGCGCGACGACACCTGGTGCATCGCCACCGTCGACATGGGTCACATGCGCCTGTTTAATGAATGGCACGGCCAGGCCGAGGGCGACCGCGTACTCGCCGATGTGGGCACGGTCCTCAAGGACATCGAGAATGCCGATATGGGCGTCGCAGGGTACTGGGGCCAAGATGACTTTTGCGTACTCATCCCCTTTAAGCACATCACCGTCCATCAAATCTACAACCGCGTTCGCGAGGCAGTAGCCAGGCATGATGACGGCGTAGGTTTTTGGCCGTCCATGGGCATTTACCCCATCGACTCCAATGAGGAGATCACCATCGATGCGCAGGCAAAGGCCATGTTTACCAATCGACGCGCCAAAAACGACTTCAAGGAGCGCATTGCTATTTTCCGCCCCGAAGAATATGAACACGAGATTGCGTTCCACCGCACGCTGACCGAGTTCCAGTACGCGCTCTCAAATGGCCGCATCACGTGCTACCTGCAGCCCCAGGTCGATATGGAAACCGGCGAGATCATTGGCGCCGAGGCACTTACGCGCTGGATTGACAAGGACGGCTCTCTCATTTCGCCCGCAACGTTTATCCCCGCACTCGAGGAAAGCGGCTTTGTGGTGACGCTCGACAAGTACATTTGGCAGGGTGTCGCCATATGGCTTCGCGAGCGTCTCGATCGCGATCTTCGCGTGGTTCCGGTCTCGCTTAATGTGTCTCGCGTGGACATTCTTGCCTGCGACGTTGCCGAGCATATGGGATCGCTCGCCGCCCAATACAACCTGCCGCCCGAGCTCATGCGCATCGAGATCACCGAGACGGCTTATACGGGAGAGTCCGAAGCCGTGGACAAACTGACAGCCGACTTGCACACCCGCGGCTTCTCGACCTATATGGACGATTTTGGCACCGGTCAGTCCACGCTCGCGATGCTCAAGAACGTCAACGTCGACGTCATCAAGCTCGACCGCACCTTTGTGCCCACCGACCGCGATCAAGGCCGCAGCGCGCAGATCGTGTCATCGATGCTCGAGATGGCGCAGTCGCTCCATCTGCCCATTGTAATCGAAGGCGTCGAGACAAATGAGCAGGCGAACATGCTACGACAAATGGGCGCCCGCTACGCTCAGGGCTTCCTCTACTACCGCCCCATGCCGGTGAAGGATTTTGAGGCATTGCTCGATGGCGGCAATAATAACTGATACGCTCGCGCGCAAAACGCCACCGTCGAAAGGGGCATTTGTCCCCATTGGCTAACTTATATCCCCAATCCAAACCGAATTGGGGATATGATACAAACCGTTTTTCCGCCCAAGGAGGTTATCCATCATGAACGAGTCGTACCGCATGGGCGAGCAATCGATTATTGCCTATCTTCAGCGACTTGCGAATGGCGTCTCGACCGCCGAACTCGATGTTGCCGCGCTGCCTGCAGATCTACGCGCCGTTGGTGAGCAACTGCAAAAGACGCATGCCATCCTGCAACAAGAGCGCCAGCTGCTTGAGCGCAACGCCTATATCGACCCGCTCACCAACTTGGGCAACCGCAGCGGACTCGACCGTCACGTCGAGCAGCTCTGGCGCAAAGGCGATCCCTTCACCTGCGCCTATATTGACATCGACCATCTCAAGCATTGCAATGATAGGTTTGGCCACGCCGAAGGCAATCGCTATATTCTGAGCATCTGCCGCACGCTCTCCGAAACCATGGAGCACAATGAGATGCTGTTCCGTATCGGTGGAGACGAGTTTGTGCTTATCTCGCTCTCCGCAAACGAGACTGAACTCGAGCAGCGCTTGGAGCAGGTACGTGCCGGGCTGATCGAGGCGAGCTCAGGTGGCAAGGCGCCCATGATCGCCAGCTTTAGCTTTGGCTGCTCGCGCGTCGATCCACTTGCCGGCGACACGCGTCGCCAGATGACGATGGATGCCGATCGCAAGATGTATCGCTATAAGCTTATGCATCGTGTACAGCAACCGAAAGACAATGACGCACCACAACGCCCAATCGTCGATCAGCTTCCCTGCAACGACCGGGTGTTCCAAGCAATCTCCATGAGCTCCGAGACGCGCTATCCGTTCATCCTCAACCTCGATACGGGCGAATCGCAATGGTCGGTTAACGCCGTGCGCGATTTTGACCTGCCCTCCCAGCACCCTTTTAACTCGGTCGACATGTGGCTCGCCCGCGTTCATCCCGAGGACCGCGACAACGTACGCGCCGAGCTCGACATGGTGATAAACGGCACGTGGCACTTCCACTACATGCAGTATCGCGTAATGGATGCCACCGGAGCATACGCGCTTTGCGACTGCACGGGTTACCGCTTGGACGGCACCGATACCGAGCCCAGCATGTATGTGGGCATCATCATCAACCGAAGCCTAGCGGATACGACCGACTCGGTGACGGGCCTGGGCGATATTCACGCCCTGGTCAACGCCATTGGCGAAATGCGCCGCGTGGCGCGCGAGGCAGGCTTTATTGCCATTAAGGTTGACGATATCGCCGAGGTCAATGCCCGCTTTGGATTTGATGCAGGCGACCGCGTGCTCGCCGAAAGCGCCGCTTGCCTTATGGAATGCTCGCGCGGCAAGGGTCGCCTGTTCCGCTCGACGGGGCCGACATTCGTGGCGCTTTTCGACGACTTTGATCCCGAAGAGACCGACGCGATCGCAGACGAAATCGAGCGGTTCCTGGGTTCTCCCGTGCTCATCGGCTCGCTTGAATATCAGCCGCCCATTCGTGTGGCGACGCTTCATCTGGACGCTGTCGATCGACAGCCCGTTTCCATTTTGAACGAGCTCAAAGCGTTGCTCGGTAAAGCCGTGCAGGTGCCAGGTACCAAACTGGATTAGCACCGCGCCCGCACCGCCTCCCCCATCGTGCGATAATCCTCTGCAGAAGTCACCAACAGCAGAGGGAGTTTGTGATGAAGGTTCTTTTGGTCAATGGCAGTCCCAACGCAAACGGCAATACCGCCCGCGCACTCGCTGAGGTCGCCGAGCAACTCAACGCCGAGGGCATCGATACCGAGGTGTTCCAGCTGGGCGCCAAGCCCATTCGCGACTGCATCGGTTGCGGCCAGTGCGGCAAGCTCGGCGGTCGCTGTACCTTTGACGACGACTTGGTGAACGAGCTGATCGCTGCCGCCGAGCAGGCAGATGGCTTTGTCTTTGGCTCCCCCGTCTACTATGCGCATCCCAGCGGACGCATCCTCTCGGCTCTCGACCGCGCATTCTATGCAGGCAGCAAGGCCTTTGCGCACAAGCCAGGTGCCGCGGTCGCCGTCGCCCGCCGCGGCGGCACGTCGACCACCTTCGATGTACTCAACAAGTACTTCACTATCAACCAGATGCCCGTGGTGGCCTCCACGTACTGGAACAACGTCTTTGGTGCCATGCCGGGCGAGGCCGCCCAGGACGCCGAGGGTCTGGCCACCATGCGAAACATCGGCAAAAACATGGCCTGGCTCCTTCGCTGCATCGAGGCAGGACAGGCCACCGGCATCAAAGCCCCCGAAGGCGATCGCGCCCGCACCAACTTCATTCGTTAGAACGGGAGCCGATAAGTGAACGTGCAAATTTTTGGCACCAAAAAGTCTTTCGATACCAAGAAGGCCCAGCGCTATTTTAAGGAGCGCCGCATTAAGGTGCAGTTTATTGACCTTAAGGAAAAGGAGATGAGCAAGGGCGAGCTCACGAGCGTGATGCAGGCGGTCGGCGGCATCGACAAGCTGCTCAACCCCAAGGCCAAGGACGAGGAGACGCTCGCGCTCATCCAGCACCTCACCCCCAGTCAGCGCTTCGACAAGCTGCTCGAGAACCAGCAGGTCTTGGCCGAGCCCATCGTGCGCAACGGCAAAAAGGCCACCGTCGGTTATTGCCCCGATGTATGGGGAGCCTGGGAGTAGCTTGTGTTATTTGCCGGCGCGTGGGTATAAGAGCAGGCGTTTGGCATAAGATTCAACTGTAAGCCATGTCTAACAAAGGAGGGCACATGCCCAACAAACCCGTGAAGATCATCATGCTTACCGGATACCTCGGTGCCGGCAAGACCACGCTGCTCAACCACATCCTCGCTAACGACGGCGGCATCCGCGCCGCCGTGATCGTCAACGATATCGGCGAGATCAACGTCGATGCCAGCCTTATCGCCGACGGCGGCCTTTCCGAGACCGACGACCTCATCCCGCTCACCAACGGCTGCATCTGCTGCACGCTTTCGGATGACCTGGCCAACCAGCTGCAGGGCATCGCCGATTCGGGCAAGTTCGATTACATCATCATCGAGGCATCGGGCATTTGCGAGCCTATCCCCATCGCCTACACCATCTCGAGCTTCTGCGACGAGGCCAAAGTGGGCGGCGAGCCCAAACTTGCGCTCGACAACATCGTGGCCGTGGTCGACTGCGCCCGCATGTACGACGAGTTCAACGGCGGTCGCGACCTGCTGGCCGAGGATATCGACGAGGACGACATCGAAAGCCTGCTCATCCAGCAGATCGAGTTTTGCTCCACGCTGATCCTCAACAAGACCGATACCGTGAGCCCTGAGCAGATCGCCGAGCTCAAGGCCATCGTGCGCAGCCTGCAGAAGGACGCTGTGATTGTCGAGGCCCAAAACGGCGAGGTTCCCATGGAGGAGCTGCTCGACACCGACCGCTTCGACTTTATGCGCGCCTACAACTCCGCCGCCTGGATCGAGGCCATGGAGCATCCCGAGGAGCACGACGACCCCGAGGTGCTCGAGTACGACATCGAGACCTTTGTGTACTCGCGCCGCAAGCCGTTTGACCTGCAGAAGTTCACCAATTTTGTTGAGCAGGAGTGGCCCGACGAGGTCATCCGCGTCAAGGGTCCGCTGTGGCAGACCGGCGATCCGGACATGTGCTACATGTTTGAGCAGGCCGGCCACCAGATGCGCCTGATGGAGAACGGCCT
Source organism: uncultured Collinsella sp. (assembly GCA_958418185.1). Taxonomy (GTDB): domain Bacteria; phylum Actinomycetota; class Coriobacteriia; order Coriobacteriales; family Coriobacteriaceae; genus Collinsella. The sequence continues at coordinate 8,044 of CATZEP010000009.1, read as the reverse complement.
GTTCGTTGACTCGGCGCCCGAGGGCGAGAAGCAGAAGATCATCGACGAGAACCCCGAGATCATGCAGATTTGGGACGACGAGACGGGCGACCGCATGACGAGCCTGTGCATCATCGGCCGTCACATGGACAAGGATGCGCTCATCGCTTCCCTCGATGCCTGCCTGACCGACTGGCACCGCGCCTAGGTTTATCCAAGCGGGCATTTTCCGCCCACGTAACCGCCAAACCACCACGAAGGTGCCTGTCCCCTTCGTGGTGGTTTTTCGTTCTGAGCCAAGGAGATTCATGTTCAACATTGTGCTGTATGCGCCCGAGATTCCGGCCAATACGGGCAATATTGGCCGTACCTGCGTGGTCACCGGCGCCCGTCTGCATCTGGTTGAGCCGCTGGGGTTTTCGCTCGACGACAAAACGGTACGTCGCGCCGGCCTGGGCTACTGGCAAAACTTGGATGTGACGACCTATGCCGGCTGGGAGGATTTTCTTGCGCGCAACGGTCTCTCCCCCGCCGATGGCCGCCTGCATCTGCTGACCAAAAAGGCGCGCCGTACCTATGCGCAAAGCACCTACCGCGACGGCGACTTTTTGGTCTTTGGCAGCGAGAGCTCGGGCATTCCCGAGCCACTGCTTGCCGCGGCGCCCGAGCGTTGCGAGCGCATCCCCATGCTGCGCGATTGCGACTCACTCGATAACGCCGAGGCTTGGGAAGCTCACGAGGAATCGCTCGGGCATACCGAGGACAGCCACGAGACCATCCTTCAACAGGATATCTGCGGCAACTTCGTCAACCCGGACGACTACCGCATCAGCGCACTCAACCTCTCCAACAGCGCCGCCATCGTCCTCTACGAAGCCCTGCGCCAAACAGGCTTTCCGGGAATGCGACAAAGGGACCGTCCCTTTGTCGCATTCAAGCGCCACGCCGATGGCACACACGCCTAATCGATGCTCTAGATAAAGAGCCCTCACTTTTAATCAGAATTAACTAAAGTAAAATGAAGTTAAATGGCGGTGTGAAAGGAGAGCCTTGTGAAATATCTCGAGAACCCGTTTACCCCCAGTTTTGGTGAGGTTCCTGCCCATCTCGCTGGCAGACAACAGATTATTCGGGATTTGGACCGTGCCTTCTTGAGCCAGCGCAGGCGCCCAGAATTGACCTCGATCTTCTCAGGCGCGCGTGGAACCGGTAAAACCGCTCTCATGTCGTCGCTCGCGACAAGGGCGGAATCCCACGGCTGGATAGCCGTAAAGACGACCGCGCTCCCGGGAATGCTTGAGGAAATCGAGTTCGGGACGAAACGCGCCGCCGGCCATCTTATCGACCCGTCTAAGAACTTCGAAGTCACCGGTCTCGGAATTGCACCGCTCGGCAGCATCGAGGTCAATCGCGTTCACGGTGCCTCAACCTGGCGTTATCGCATGAGCGACATAATCGACCAGCTCAACGAGGCGGGCACCGGTCTGCTCGTCACGGTTGACGAGGTGGACCCGACACTCGACGAGATGATCCAGCTCGCAGCCACGTATCAGCACTTTGTGACCGATGGGAAACGCGTCGCCCTGCTCATGGCGGGACTTCCCAACAACGTCTCGACGTTGCTGAACCACAAGACGGTCTCGTTCCTTCGCCGCGCCCAACAATATCATCTGGGTCGCATTGCCGACTATGACGTGCGCGAGGCTTTGATTCGCACAATCCAGGAAAACGATCGTCTGGCAGATGCTGAGGGAATCGATAGAGCCGTTCGCTCGATCTCTGGTTTTCCCTTCCTATTGCAACTCGTAGGCTACCGTGCCTGGGATCTCACAAGCGATTCGAAGGAAATCTCGTCACGCGACTTTGACCTGGGAATCAAAATCGCGCGCGACGAGATGGACGACCGAATCCTCGCGGCAACCTATCGGGGACTCACCGCAGAGGACAAGCGATTCCTCATCGCCATGCTCGATGACGAAGAAGAGTCCACCACCGCCGACCTTATCGAGCGCCTTAAGCGTTCGCCGCAGCAGGTCTCCCGCTACCGACGCCGCATGATAGATGCCGGCATCATCGGGGAACGAGGACGAGGGCTCGTCGCATTTGAATTGCCATTCTTCCGCGACTATCTCGCGGCTCAATGCGTGAAATAGGCATCAATGAGGCAAAGAGGCTGTCCCTTTGCCTCATTGTCTATAGATAGCGGCCGGTGATGCTTGCGGGGCAGGCCGCGATGTCGCTCGGCGTGCCGGCGCAGACGATTTGCCCACCCGCATCGCCACCGCCCGGGCCCATGTCGATCACGTAATCGGCATTGCGGATAAGGTCGAGATCGTGTTCGATCACGATAACTGTGGCGCCCTTGGCAACGAGGCCGTCAAACACGTTCAACAGCACCTGAACATCGAGCGGATGCAGGCCAATCGTGGGCTCGTCGAACACAAATACGGCATCGTCCTGCACGCGGCCCATCTCGCTCGCAAGCTTAAGACGCTGTGCCTCGCCGCCCGAGAGCGCCGGCGTGGGCTCACCGAGCGTGAGATAGCCCAAGCCCAAGTCGTGCAAGGTCCGCAAGCGCGCCTGAACCTTCTTGAGTCCCACCGTGGCGTCGAGGGCCTCGTCCACACTCATATCCATGAGCTGCGGCAACGTAAGCAGACTCCCGTCCTTGCCCTCGCGATGGATATGCGAAGCCGCGTCTGCATAACGCGAACCGCGACATGCCGGGCAGACGATCTCGACATCAGGTAAAAACTGCACATCGAGCGATATCGAGCCCGTGCCATCGCACGTAGGGCAGCGCAAGGCGCCAGTGTTATAGCTAAAGGCACCCGCCCTGTAGCCGGCCGCCTTGGCCTCGGGCGTACGGGCGAAAGCGCGGCGCAGCTCATCATGGATGTCGGCATAAGTCGCTACCGTCGAGCGCACGTTGGCGCCGATGGGCGTAGCGTCAATCAGGTTTGCGCGGGCAATACCCTCGGCATCGACCCAACGCACGTGCCCCGGCAGGCGCTCGCCAGCTGCCTGCGCCTTGAGTGCCGGGATGAGCGTCTCGAGCACCAACGTCGTCTTGCCCGAACCCGAAACACCCGTAACCGCAACCAAGCGACCGCGCGGGATATCGACTTCGAGCGGCTTGACGGTATGGATGGCATCGGTCGCCATGCGGATATGGCCCTGGTCGAACATTTCGTCGTCAGTCACCTGCGGACGCAAGCGCTTGGGCTCGGCGCGCAAAAACGGCGCGATGCGACTGCTCTGCGATTGCTCGACCTCGTCTACCGTACCAGCGGCGATCACATTGCCGCCGCCTGCTCCGGCAACGGGGCCCATCTCGACAAGATAGTCGGCTTCCGCCAGTACGCGCGTATCGTGGTCGACAACAACCACGGTGTTGCCGTCATCCACCAGATCGCGCATCACGCCCACCAGGCCGTCGACATTGGCAGGATGCAAGCCAATCGAGGGCTCGTCCAGTACATAGAGCACGCCCGTCGAGCGATTGCGCACCACGCGGGCGAGCTGGACGCGCTGGCGCTCACCCGTGGAGAGCGTGGCGCCGGCGCGGTCGAGCGAGAGATAGTCAAGCCCCAGGTCGACCAAGCGACGAGCCGTGCGCAAAAATGAATCGCAGATATCCACTGCCATGGGCTGCATCTCGGCCGGCAAGGATGCGGGCACCCCGTGCACCCACTCAATCGCCTCGCCCAATGTCATGGCCGCCGCCTGTGCCAGATTGATACCGCGTACCTGGGGCTGGCGTGCGGCCTCGGAGAGGCGCGTGCCGCCACAGTCACGGCATGGCCCCTCGCGCAGAAAGCGCGCAACGCGCTTGAGCCCCTTGTCGTCCTTAACCTTGGCAAGCGCATTCTCCACGGTATAGACGGCGTTGTAATAGGTGAAGTCGAGCGGCGTGGCGCCCTCGCCGTTTTTGGGAACGTAGAGAATGTGCTTTTTGACCGCCGGACCATGGAACACGATGTCGCGCTCCTGAGGCGTGAGCTGGTTAAACGGCACGTCGGTGCGTACGCCCATCTCGCCGGCCACCTGCTTCATCAGATCCCACATGAGCGTGCCCCAGGGAAGGACCGCACCTTCGTTGATAGTCTTTGACTCGTCGGGCACCAGGCTCGCCTCGTCCACCTCGCGCATGACGCCGGTGCCACCGCAGGTGGGGCATGCACCACCGCTATTGAAAGCCAAATCCTCGGCACTCGGCGCGTAGAACTCGCGGCCGCATGTCGGACACGTGAGCGACAGGCCCGCAGCCACGTTAAGGCTCGGCTCCACACGCGCCCCGCAATGCGGGCACACGTGATGGGCACAGCGGCTGAAGAGCAAACGCAGGCTATTGTTGAGCTCGGTCATGGTGCCAAAGGTCGAGCGCACGCCCGGCACGCTCGGACGCTGGTGCAGCGCGAGCGCCGCCGGCACGTGCAGTACCTCGTCCACCTGAGCGTGCTCGGCCTGCGTCAGGCGACGTCGAGTATAGGTGCTGAGCGCCTCCAGGTAACGACGCGAGCCCTCGGCATAAAGAACCCCCAGCGCCAGAGAGCTCTTGCCCGAACCTGACACGCCGGCAATACCCACGAGCTTTCCCAGCGGAATATCGATATCGATGTCCTTAAGGTTATGGACACGTGCGCCACGTACCTCGATAGCCTGCGGGCTCATCTTCTGTTCCGTCACCTTTATCACCCTACTCATGCCATATAACTCGATCGCGAATGTACGCGCCCAGCATGGGCACGGTAAACCGGACGAGGCCGTATCCGGCAGCTTCGATGACGCGCTCGCGAATCAGGCTTGCGCGATATTTACTCGCCCAGCTCTGGGTACGCTCGCAGCGCTCAATGATATCCGCCATGCGCGTCGGTTTGCCCTCTTCAACCGCCATGGCCTCGATAAAGAGGCGCTGTGGACTGCGCAGCCCGTAATACAGAGGCGCGTCAACCGCTTCGTAGAACTCGGAGACGGCATCCGCATGGCCATCCTCGACATCGCGCCTTTCGATGACCTGCGAGCTACGCCGGACAGCAGACCGCCACATGTAATATCCCACCAGCTGAACCATATAGGGATGCCCCATGCTCTTGTGCGCCGCAAGGTCCGCTGTCTCCGCGTCAACGTAAAGACCAGCGTCTTTGACCGTCTGGATATACGAATCGCGTACCTTGGGCAAAGATATCGCCTCCAGCGTACGCTGCTGGGCACGCCGCAAAAACGTCACGCTCGGCTCTTCGAGCAGATCGTCAACCATACTGGGCAAGCCAGCGAACACCAGCGCAAGACCGCGCTGGTCGCTATCGGGCAAGCCCGTGGCATCCTGGTCTCCGAGCAACTGCTGATAGAGAACGGCAAGGGCCGCCAGTTCCTCGATAGACGCCGATTGTGCCTCGTCAATCGCAAACAGTATGCCCTTGCCTGGACCGAGCTTCTTGAGGCGCTCGTTGACCAGCCCTCGCAACGTTTCGCCCTTTGCTCGCGCCGCCTCGACCGACATCCGGCCAAACGACGGACCGAACTCCATTGACGTCACAACGGGCTTATTCGAGCGAAGCGCGTCGGCTAAGCGGTCGCATAAGCCAAGCGAAGCGGAATCGGAGATAACCGCCCATCCGCGCTCGCTGGCTAGACGTTGCAGCTCCCGCAGGAGAACCGTTTTGCCGCAGCCGCGGTTTCCCGTAATGAGCATGAGCCTACCCGGCGCTCCGGCGCCGTTGTCGAGTCCTTCCTCAAAATCTTCGATGACCGACTCTCGACCGATGAGCATCGGAGGCCGCTTACCTGCCGTTGGCTTAAAGGGATTTGGATTCATGTCGGCCTCCTCGGATCGGTAAATCCTGGTAACAGTTATACCAACTTATACCGAGTTATACCAACTGAATCTGACAAAGGGGCTGCCCCTCTGTCACCTATGGCCGAAAAACTCGGCGTCTGCTGCTCGCCAGGGGCGGAAGGTGGCGGGATCGATCTTTACGTGCGCCGCGGCGGGTACGTCGTACCATTTGACCGTGTAACCAGCGCCGTGAGAGCAAAAGACCGAGTCGGGCGTGTTGGGCAGATCGGCCTCGGGCTCATAGGCGGCCGTCTCGATTACGCGCTCGGCATCATGGCAAGCCGCATAGCCGGCGAACTCCAGGTACAGATGCCCGCGACCGCTCGTGTAGGCAGCTACCTCCAGGGCATAGTCCTGCACCTCGGATGCCGGCACGCGACCCACAAGCTTCGCCCGGTCCCCCGTCATCGTCGGTGGCTCGTACTCGGCACCCATGCGCGTGGCATCCGAGAGCGCCCGGCCCACGCACTCCCCCGGCACCTCGAGCTCAAAGTGGTACCACGGCTCCAACAGCACCGCCGCGCCAGCCTCACGCGCCTGCATGAGCCCCTGGCGAATCGCGCGGTACGTGGCCTGGCGAAAATCGCCGCCCTCGGTGTGTTTGGCATGCGCACGGCCGCCCGTGAGCGTAATGCGCACATCGGTGATGGGCGAGCCGGTCAGCACGCCCAGGTGATCGCGCTCCATGGCGTTGGTGAGTGCCAGACGCTGCCAGTTAAGATCGAGCTCATCGGTCGAGGTCACGGTGCCAAACTGCACGCCCGAACCCGCCGGCAACGGCTCCAGACGCAGATGCACCTCGGCATAGTGGCGCAGTGGCTCAAAGTGGCCCACGCCCTCGACCGGCTGCGAAATAGTCTCCTTATAGAGAATGCCGCCAGACTCAAACACAACCGAAAGGCCAAAGCGATCGGCCAACACCCGCTGCACGACCTCGAGCTGCACCGCCCCCATAAGCTGCAGATGTATTTGTTCAAGATGGGTGTTCCAGCCTACGCCGAGCATGGGATCTTCGTCCGCCAACTCAGTCAGCGCTTTGAACACCGCGTGGACATCGTGTTCGCCCGGAAGCACCGTATAGGTGAGGACTGGCGCAATGACGGGCGCATCGCACGCGGATTCCGCGCCCAGGGCGTTCCCTGGGCGAGCGTGCGCAAGACCCGTCCCGGCACAAATACCGCCAGCAGCAACTTCTTGGGCAAGCCCATACTTCTCGCCGTTATAGATGCGGACCTGATCGACCTTCTGCTCCCACGCCTCGGTACCGGAACGTCCATTAATCCCCTGTTTGGCATGCAGCGTGCCGCCGGTCACTTTAACCCAAGCCAAGCGCTCGCCGCGATCCCCGCGGCTGACACGATAGACGCGCGCGGCAAACTCCGGGAGCCACGCCTGTTCGCGCATCAGCGCGCATATGCCATCCAGCAGCTCGTCCACGCCTTGGTCCTTGAGCGCCGAGCCGGCAAAGCAGGGAAAGAGCTTGCGTTCGGCAACCATGCGCGACAGCGTCGCGACGGAAAGCTCACCCGTCTCGAGAAACTCCTCGAGCGCCGCCTCGTCCAACGCAGCAGCGTCCTCCTGAACGGCACCACCCGCCAACAGTTCGTTAGCATCCAGGCAGCCCTCGGAAAGACGTTGCCCAAGTTGTGCCAGCAAAACATCGCGGCCGGGATTCTCCAAATCGATCTTGTTGATAAAGATAAACGTCGGGATGTCATAACGTGCAAGCAGGCGCCACAAGGTTTCGGTGTGCCCCTGCACGCCGTCGTTGGCGCCCACAACCAAAATCGCATAGTCGAGCGCGCGCAGCGTGCGCTCCGCCTCGGCCGAAAAATCGACGTGGCCGGGCGCATCCACAAGCATGACGTGGGTATCGCCGTGGTCGAGCACGGCCTGCGACGAGAAGATTGTGATGCCGCGCTCGCGCTCGATCGCGTTCGTATCCAGATGCGAATCGCCATCGTCCACGCGGCCGCGCTTGCGAATGCGACCCGCGTTGAACAGCATGGCCTCGGCCAACGTGGTCTTGCCGGCATCGACATGCGCCAAGATTCCAACGACCGCTTGCTTCGACATGGCTCTCCTCTTATTACAAGCCCATCGCACGTGGCAACGGGCGTCCTCGTTCCACACTGGATGATACAATTTACGAGCCGGCGGGCGAAGCGGGCCCTATCCCCCGACCGAGCTCATCGCCCCGCGTTGCCGCGCGGCGATTTTCGTAGG
>CATZEP010000008.1 GCA_958418185.1 uncultured Collinsella sp. | reverse complement strand
CGGTGAGCGTGCCGGTCTTATCAAAGACAATGGTATCGGCCTTGGCAAACGACTCAAAGTACTTGGCGCCCTTGACCATCACGCCCATCTTGGCGGCATCGCTCATGGCGGTCATGACGGCGACCGAACCCGTGAGCTTGAGCGCGCACGAGTAGTCGACCATCAGTGCCGCCGAGGTCTTAATGAGACTGCGCGTGGTGAGCGCAACCAGGCCCGCGAGCAGGAAGTTCCACGGGACGATCTTGTTGGCGAGGTCTTCCATGTGCGACTGGCCCTCGGACTTGAGCGAGTCGGCCGTCTGCACGAGCGAGACGATCGAGCGCAGCTTGGTCTGCGCCGTGTTGGCGCGCACGCGCACCAAGATGCTGCCGTCTTCCACGACGGTTCCGGCGAACACGTCGTCGCCTGCGCTGCGCTCGACGGCAAGCGGCTCGCCGGTCAGGGTCGCCTGGTTGACCATGGCGCTTCCCTGCTCGACCACGCCGTCGATGCAGATGGACATGCCGGTGCGAACGGCTACCAAGTCGCCGGGCTCAAGCTCGGTCGCGGCAACGCTTACCTCGGTGTCGCCGACCACCTTTTGCGCCTTGTCGGGCACATCGAGCAGCGAGTTGATGAGCTCGTTTTCGCTCATGGCGCGGGTGTAGTCCTCGAGCAATTCGCCCACATTAAGCAGGAACATCGTCTGCCCCGCGGTGTCGACATCACGTTTGACGAACGAAATGCCGATGGCCGACGCGTCAAGCACGGGAACGGTCAGGCGCGGCTGCGCCAGCTCATGAAGGGCAGCGCGCAAAAATGCCATGTAACCGGCCACGACAAACACCGCACGCAGAGGCGTCGGCAAGAACCATCGGCGCGCATAGTGGGCGCCGACAAGCGTGGCAAGATCCATAACGAGCTTGTGCTTGCGTGGCTCAAGCTGCATCATGTAACCCGTCTTTGCGTCGGCAACGGCCTGGGCATCGAGTGCGCCCAAGGCGTCGAGCACGCTTGCGCGGCGCGGCTCGTCGTACTCCAGCGCCATCTGGCCAATGCGGCCATACACGCGCACCTTGTGCACGCCGTCGATATCGCCGCTGAGCTTAAGAAGTGCATCGAGATCGCTCTCTGGCACAGGACCCGCCAATTGAAGACGGGTCCTGCCAGGGATCTCGCTGATAATCGAGAATCTCATAGTTTGTGCCTGGGAGCGTTACTCGGCTGCCTCGTCAGCAGCGGCCTCGCTCTGGGTGATGTAGGCCGCCTCGGCAACCATGTCGTCGACATTAGCCTTGGCCTGCTCGACCATGTCCTGGTAGCCATTCTTGATGCGCATGCCGCACGCGATACCCTGCACGCAGGCATTCTTTACCGGAGCGCTGGTAAGCAGCTTGATGCCGGCCGTGCCAAGCAGAAAACCGCCACCGACAAGCAGGGTATTGAACGTCGACTTCTTCATGTTGCTTCTCCCTTTTGCCGCATTGGACGCGGCACGGTGCCTCAGCACTCGAGTAAACAAGTTTGCTCGAGCACACTTTTGGAAAATAGTTTAGTTTATCTAACTATTGAGGTCAACAAAGGTTAACTCTTTGGAAATCTTAAGGTGCGGAACAGCCGGCTTCTGGCGATCCGCCCGCCGCGATGCACATCCGTGACGCCAAAGAGGAGGCCCTCTTCCCTCCAGCAAATTGAAGGTGAATGGTTTTCCGCGAAGTGAACGAGCAAAATTGGGCCCCCGAAGCATCCGCATTTTTTCGCAGCAAAACCGCAGGGAAAACTCGACAAAACCGCAGGAAACCGAGCCAGAAAAGTGTTGATGTTTCAGGGGTCCAAAATAGGTCGTTCACTTCGCGGAAAAGTATTCACCTTCGTTTTCAACATCCACAAAAAATGAGGGCGCCAACGGCGCCCTCATTCACCAAATTCCATTCAGCCTACCTGACCCGAACGGCCGAGTCGTTGCAGAACCCGGGAGCCCCGGCAGGGCGGGTGCTTGCTCAAAATGAGTTCCGCACGCAAAGAAGGCCACTTAATGTGGCCTTCGTCTTGCGCAGGACTGTTCGAAATTTTGAGGAAGCACCCGCTCTGCCGGGGCTCCCGGGTTCCCGTTTACGAGAGCGACGTTCTCAGCAACTCGTTGAAGAGCTTCGGGTTGCCCTTGCCGCGGCTCGCCTTCATGCACTGGCCCACCAAAAAGCCGATGACCTTCTGGTTGCCGTCGCGGTACTGCTGCGCCTGATCGGCACAGTTTGCCAGCACCTCATCCACGATCGGCTGCAACGCGCCGGCATCGCTCACCTGACGCATGCCACGCTCGTCGACGATCTTGTTGGGGTCGTCGCCGGTCTGGGCCATGGCCTCAAAGACCTCGTGCGCCTGGTTAGAGTTGATGGCATCGGTCGCCAGCAGCTTGGCAAGGGCTGCCACCTGAGCCGGTGCAATACCGGACTCGGTCAGCGAGACACCCGCACCCTTAAGGTAGGCGATCATCTCGTTCACCAGCAAGTTTGCAACCGTCTGGGCCTCCTTGCCAGCCATACCGGCAGCGGCGGCCTCAAAGAACTCGGCAAACTCCGGGTCGCCGGCAATCTGTTCGGCATCGGCCGCCTTAATGCCAAAGTCGGCTTCAAAACGAGCGCGCTTGGCATCGGGCAGCTCGGGGATCTCGCCACGGCAGCGGTCGATGAACTCGTCGTCCAGATCGAACGGCGCCAGGTCGGGGTCGGGGAACAGGCGATAGTCGTCGGCCGTCTCCTTCACACGCATGACCACGGTGCGCTTACGGCTGGGCTCCCAGTGGCGGGTCTCCTGATAGATGATGCCGCCCTCCTCGAGCACCTCGGCCTGACGGCAGATCTCGTAGGCAAGGCCGTCGTGCAGGCTCTTAAACGAGTTGAGGTTCTTGAGCTCGGTCTTGGTGCCCAGCTTGGTCTCGCCGCGGCGACGCAACGACACGTTGCCGTCGCAGCGCATAGAACCCTTCTCCATGGAGCAGTCCGAAATGCCCAGCGTCACAAAGATGCGACGGAGCTTCTCCATAAACAGACGTGCCTCCTCGGGCGTACGCAAGTCGGGCTCTGTCACGAGCTCAATCAAAGGCGTGCCGCAGCGGTTGTAGTCGACGAGCGACTCGGCCGCGGCGGTAATGCGACCCTCGGCGCCACCCACGTGCACCATCTTGGCGGCATCCTCCTCCATGTGGATGCGCAGAATGCGGATGGGCACCGTGTAGGAACCGTCCTCGCGACGCTCAGGCATCTGCAGGTTGGACGCATCGTAGCTGGCCAGGTGGCCAGCGCGCTGATTGCCTTCGCGCATGGTCGACGTCATGGACGTGGACAGGCCCTCGGCATTGGCCGAAGCGCTTGCCAGGCTCTGGGCCTCGGCCTCACCAAACGCGCAGTCGGGGCGCTCGGCGGCACCGCGACCGGTCACGTCCAGGTCCAGGTGGCCGTACATGGCAAAGGCGACCGGACCCTGCGTGGTCTGGAAGTTCTTGGCCATGTCGGGATAGAAGTAGTGCTTGCGATAGAACATCGAGTGGCGCTGAATCTCGCAATTGGTGGCGAGACCGGCCTTGACGATGCTCTCGATTGCCTTCTTGTTAGGCACCGGCAGGGCGCCGGGCAGGCCCAGGCATACCGGGCACACGTTGGCGTTAGGCTCGTCATCGTGGCTGAGCTTGCAGTTGCAGAACATCTTGGTATCGAGCGCGGTGAGCTCGGTATGGATCTCCAGGCCGATCACGGCCTCCCAATCCTGCAGGACCTCGGAAAGCTCCTTCATTACAGCTCGCCTCCCTTCCCGGCAAAATCGGGCGCGACGGAAAGCGCGGGCGCACCCGTGGCGGCATCGGCAAAGCCGCGCTCCAGGGCGCGGGCAAACGTGAGCAACTGACGGTCCTTAAAGGCAGGTCCCACCAGCTGGGCAGAAACGGGCAGCTGAGTATCCTCGCCCAAGCCCAGCGGCACCGAGATGCCACCGTTGCCGCAAATGTTGAGCGAGATGGTGTACAGGTCGGAGAGGTACATCTGCGTGGGGTCGCTGATCTCGCCAAACTTAAAGGCCGTGCGCGGCGAGGCGGGCATGAGAATGGTGTCCACCTTGGCATATGCGGCGTCGTAGTCCCGCGTGATGAGCGTGCGAGCCTTTTGCGCGGCGTAGTAGTACTTGTCGTACACGCCCGAGCTCAGCAGGTAGGCGCCGAGCATCTGACGGCGCTTGGCCTCGGCGCCAAAGCCGTGGGCGCGCGAAAGCGAGCTCTGGTCGGACAGGTTGGCGCAGCCCTCCTCCTGATAGCCGTAGCGAATGCCGTCGAAACGGGCCAGGTTGGAGAACGCCTCGGCCGGGCCGATGACGTAGTAGGCGGCGATGGCGGCGTCCAGGTGCGGCAGGTCGACCTCGACCAGCTCGGCACCCTGGTTCTGCAGCTCCTGGGCGGCGCGCTGAACAGCGGCCTTGACCTCGGGCGTCAGGCCCTCGGCCTCCATAAACGCAGGGATAATGCCCACGCGCTTGCCCTCGATGCTGTCGTTGAGGTGCTCGGTAAAGTCGACGGCGCAATCCTGGCTGGTGCAGTCGTACGGATCGTGGCCCGCGCCGGTAAGCGCGTTCATGGCCAGCGCGACATCCTCGACCGTGCGGCCAAAGGGGCCCACCTGGTCGAGCGACGAGCCAAAGGCAACCACGCCGTAACGGCTCACGGCGCCATACGTGGGCTTAAAGCCCACCACGCCGCACAGCGACGCCGGCTGACGAATGGAGCCGCCGGTATCCGAGCCCAGCGAGAGCGCGACCTCGCCCGCGGCGACGGCGGCAGCAGAGCCGCCCGAGGAGCCGCCGGGCACGCGCTCGGTATCCCAGGGGTTGTTGGTGCGGTGGAACGCCGAGCTCTCGGTGGAGCTGCCAAAGGCAAACTCGTCCATGTTTGCCTTGCCCATGGGCAGGCAGCCGGCATCGAGCATCCGCTGGACGCAGGTGGCGGTGTAGACGCTCTGGTAGTCCCCGAGCATGCGGGAAGCGCAGGTGGTACGCGTGCCCACAAGGTTCATGTTGTCCTTGATGGCCAGCGGCACGCCCGCGAGCGGAGGCAGCGGCTTGCCTGCGGCACGGTCGGCATCCACGCGCGCAGCGGCCTCGAGCGCAAGCTCGGGCGCCACCTGCAGGAATGCCTGGACCCCGCCCTCGCGCGCCTCGATGGCGGCAAGAGAGGCCTGGGCCACCTCGGTAGCGGTAAAGTCGCCGGCGGCAACGCCCGCGGCAATCTGGGCGGCGGTAAGGGAATCGAAGCTTAGCGCCATTACTCGCTCTCCCCCTCTCCCAAAATGGACGGCACGCGGAAGTAGCGGTCGCGCGCGCTGCCGGCGTTTTCGAGCGCAACGTCGAGCGGCAGATCGCGCTCGGGCTCGCGCAGGTCGTCACCCATCACGTTGGACAGGCTTCCGATGGGATGGAACGTGGGCTCCACGTCGGGCAAGTCATATTGCAAGACGGGCTCGAGCATCTGGACGGCGTCGTTCATGTAGGACGTCATCTGGGTGAGCTCGTCATCGGTCAGTGCGATCTTTGCGTACTCGGCGATGCCGCGCACGTCTTTCTCGCTGAGTGCCATAGGCGCTCCCTTCCGCATAACAGATAAACCGCTCTAGTATACAAGGCAACGCCGCTTGGAGCAGGTGCTTTACCCAAATGCAGCGAAAACGTAACGAGGGTGGCGGTTGGCAGGCGACAGGCTGGCGGTTCTGCAGCGAAACCGCACCGTCCACAGCGAAAACCGTCTCGCCCGCAACGAAAACCATCGCAACATTCGATGTTTTTCGTCAAAATCGAGATTTTCATCGAATGTTGTAATGGTTTGAAAGCCCCGACCACCACAAAGGTGCCTGTCCCCATTGTGGTGGTTCTGAACGATGTCCTATGCCGAGGCCTTGGCCTTGCGGCGCTTGCGGACCGCGTGGATTACGATGTCCAGCAGCAACAGCACAATGGCAACGACTACGATGAGCACGGCAAACTCGCGCTTGCCCCAGTGGCGACCGGCCAGCGACTTTTGCTTGTCCACGTCCTTCTTGTTGTACTTGGTGCGCACGCAATGCACCAGCAGGCGATGGTCGTTCACACCGTAGGGCGTGCAGGTGACAAGTGTCACCTTGTCGGCGCCGGGCTCAATGGTCAGCGACTCCATCTCCTCGGGTAGCACCACCTCGGAGTCCACCATCTTGTAGGCGAGCGTCTTGTTCATGGTGTGCAGCAGCACCAGGTCGCCGGGCTCCAGCGAGTGGATGTCGTCGAACATGCTCAGGTTGCGCATGCCCGAGTGCGCGGTGAGCACGCAATGCGTCGAGGTGCCGCCCACCGGCAGGCTCGTGCCCTCCAGGTGGCCGACGCCCGCCATGAGGACCGCCTCGCTCGTGCCGTGGTAGATGGGCATGCTCACGTCGATGGAGGGAATCTCGACCCAGCTCATCATGGGATCGCGGTCAAAGATGAGCTGCTGGGCGTAGGGCTCGATCTGGTCGGCGGGAAGCTCGGTGGCCTCGCCCGCCAGCTGCTCGTTAAAGGAGCGCGCCTGGAGCAGGATGCGCTCGCGCTCCTCGGCAGACAGCGCGTCCACGGTGCTGGACACCGTGCTGATCTGGTTGAACACGCCCGAGGCCTCGAGCCGGTCCAAGATCCACGGCCAGGTCATAAGGCCCACGCCAATAAGGATGATGACAATGGTGATGAGCCGGTCGGCCCAACGCGGCAGTCGCTTGCGACGGCGCTTGGGCTTTGGTTGAGGTTTGGGCTGAGGGCTTGAGCCACCGTTAGCCGCGGCGTTATTGCTCTTCATATGTTTGGCGCCCTGCACCATCGCCGGTCACTCCTCTACAACTCAAGTTGTCTAAACAAATAATAGCCGAATTACGAGCTTCCGCGCCGGACAACGCAGCTAGACTGCATCATCCGGTCGAGGATAGGCCAGCATTTGAGTTTTCAAAATGTCCCGAATCGGCGGGGCGATTCGGGATACAATAACTACAGGAAACGACGCACCCCGCGTAAGTACTTAGGAGCGCGGGCGACCAGTTTCCGACGTTGTTAAATGCCCGGGCCTCTAACCCCGGGCATTCTTATTTGCGCTTGTTGCGGCGCAAATGCCTTCTACCGTCCGCACCGCGCGTGCGCCTACGGACCTTAAACCGAACCTCATACGAGTCAAGAAACGCGATGACGGATGAGTCCGCATCGGACGGTGGAGGCTGCCTGTGTTGTCCAAAAAACGGGGCAGACTCCAGTGCGGAGTCTGCCCCGAAAAGAGAATGGCAAAGCAAGAACGTCGATGGACGAGAAAAGTGTCCGCAAGTCTCATGGCCATCACATCCCACCTGCCAAAGGGATGGGTGAGCGAGCGTTACTCCTGCTCGGACTCCTCAGCCTGCTTACGGCTGCGGATGAGGTGCGCCACGCCAATGCACAGCACCGCGCCACCAGCGATCCAAGTGAAGGTCACGCCGTTGAGACCGGTGAGCGGGAGGTTGGAGCCCTTCTGGTCGGTGACAGTGAGGTGTACCTTGCCGTCGACGGTTCCAGTAGGTGCGGAAGTCGACTGGACGAGATTGTCATAGGTTCCCTCGGGAAAATTGCACCCAGGATTGAAAGGATTGCCGTTAGTGGGCAGGTCAGTGTTCGTGATGGCAAACGTGATGCCACCGGCTGCGGAGTTGTTGTAGCCAGGCGCAGGCTTAACCTCCTTGAGGATATAGGTACCCTCGTCGAGACCGACGACGCTGATCTTACCATCGGAGGTGGTAGTCAGTATTGCATCGTTCTGATTTGACGTCGTGGTACCGTCTGCCTTGATAAATTTGCCGGAGCCTTTCTCCTGCAGTGTGAACTGAACGCCTTCGAGGGTCTTGTGCTCGCCATTCTCGTCCTTGTCGCTACCGACCTTGGTAACATCGATACCATAGGTGTAGTCGTAGGCCGGATGGTCAACCGTGGTACCGGTGCCGTTGGTGTGCGGGTTGTTGGAATAGGTCAACATGACATTGTTCACCTGGGCCTTGCCGAGCATATCCGCGTTAATCTTGTCAGCATCCAGTTTTGCCTCATAGTTCACATAGACTGTCGAACTACCGTCAACGGTAATGGGAGTGCCATGCGTATCCCTTGCTTCTTTGAGGTTTTCGAAGGAAACAGTGAGCGTATTCGTGCTTTCCCCCGGGGCATAGGTCGCACTGTAGCAAGCGGGATCTACGACTGAATCGTCAATCTTGACCTCAACGACCGGGTTATTTCCACTAAGATTCGGCACCATCGTGCTGGGAAGCTTGTCGGTGAAAGTGTAGCTGTACATCTTGTACGTATTAATGTTGCTTGCAACAGTGCCGGCAAGCTGATATTTAATCAGCTGATCGGAGGCAGAGTCGGCAGCTTTGTTGGCAGCAGTGAAAACGGTTTTATTAACGTCCGTAACAAATTTATCGCCCTTGTCATCCATGACGGCCTTGGTCACGTTGGGGACGCTCTTCTTGGTGGCTACATTAACGTCAGAGCCACCGACGATGGTGAAAATCGGCGAAGTGTACGCGTCAGTATTGCCGGTCTTACTGGGCACATCGGTCACGAAAAGCCAGTAGCCTTGGTCCATACTCTCAAAGTTACCCTTGCTGGAATCGCTCGGTTTTGTCCAGGTTAGAGCCGAGTTCTCAAGTGCGGCAGCAATCTTATCCAACGTGGAGTCAGCGTCAACCTTGGCAGTCTGACCAACTTTATTACCGGCATAATCGTTAATGTACTTAGCCCAAGCCTGAGCGCTTGTATCCGTAGGAGCTCCATCGGCGCGAGTTCCATCGGCGCGAGTAAATGCACCGATCACAGCATCTTGAACTTTAGGCGATGCCCAAGCAATGTCGGAAAGTGTCTTGTCGCCAGTCCAAACGCCCTCATCCTTATTCTGTGTGACCGTCGCCTTGAAAATCTGGATGCCCTTGAAAGATGTGTCGGCATATTCAGCAGTGCCAGGGTCAGCGATAAACACCTTGCCCTTCTCCGTAGCCACCGTTGGCACACCCTCAGCAAACGCCATGGTCACCGGGGCCATGACTCCGCCGAAGCTCAGCGCTGCTGTGAGGCCGGCGGTTACTGCCAGGCGTGCGATGTTCTTGCTCATGCTCATCTTCTTTTCCTCTGCTTTCTGCTCGAATTCCATTTGATCTAAATCTGTCTGTCTGTGTCTTAGCATCTACTTCGCTACGTCTCGCCCCGCTCTCTGTGGGGCTGCCAGCTACTCTTTACTGCTGCCACCTCCCCGCTTGACCAGGAGCGCGACCACGATGAGCGCGGCTCCGGCGACCGCTGCGGCGGCCGCGGCGTACATTGCCATATCGCCAGTCGAGGGCATAAAGCCTCCGGTGGTAATGCTAGGGGGTGTGCCGGTGGGCGTGTTGATGAGCGACGCCTCCAGGCTGCCCGTCGACCCGTCCGCGCTGTCGGCGCGCAGGGGCGACTCGGCCGTGATGGTGAGCTTGGGCTTGGCGGCGGCCACCTGGTCGACGTCCAGGCCCTCGGCCTTGACCGTCACGGAACGCGTGCCCTCAAAGGCGGTGTAGCCCTTGGGCGCCTTGAGCTCGCGGACCTCCAGCTTGCCCGAGTCCACGCCCGAGACGGTCACGCGGCCGTCCTCGCCCGTGGTGACGGTGGCCTTGCCCTCCGCATCCCACATGCCGTCGGCCGCCAGCGTGCGACCACGGTCATCGGCGATGCTCAGGACCGCCCCGGCAAGCGGCTTGTCGCCGTCGCTGCCGCGCTTGGTGAGCGCGAGATCCCAGGTGTAGGCGCACGCATCGTCGCTCGGCGTGCGGGTAAAGCCGGCATCGCCGGACTGGTCGGCAAAGGGAGAGCGCGGGTAGCGCAGGTAGACCTCGTTGGGGTTGCCCTTCGCGATGCCGTGGCTGCATGCGCTGTTGAGCGGTGCGTTGTACACGGCGACCACGCGGGCGCCCGCGGCGAAGGCGTCGGCCCCGCCGAGCGCGGCAATCAGGTCGCCGGTGCGCACGGTGAAGGTCTTACCGTCGGCCGCTACCTTGGTGGCGCACTGGGCCGTGATATCGGTCCAGCCCTTCGCGGGGTCGGTGCCGGCGCGACCGTCCTTGCCGGCCGAGACGGCGTCAAAGCCGCCGTCCGCGCCCGCCGCCGCGTACACGCGCATGCTCGCGGCCACCTTGGAGGGCTCGAGCCCCGCGCTCATGGTGTCGACGAACTGCACCGTATAGGTGTCGTAGGCCGTGAGGCCCGCCGGGACCGTGGCCGAGAGGCGCCAGTACAGGTCGTCGGCGACCGTGGCGTCGGCGGCCTTCTGCCAGGCGGCGGTGCTGTCCTCCAGCACGTGCTTTTGGACCTTGGGCGTCGCCGCCTTGGGCTTGACGGTGACGGCGCTGCCGCCCACCAGCGCCATAATCGGCGCGGTGCCGGCCTCGCCCTGGGCGATGGCGTCGTCGTCGGCGACGATGAGCCAGTAGCCACAGGGCAGCTTGGCCTCCGTACCCGCGTTAAGGGCCACGGACACGGCGCCAGAGTTCTGGAGGGAACGAGCGAGCTGTGCGCTCAGCGCGCTCGTAAGGTGGGAATCGGTGGTGAGCCACTCGGCAGCTTCCTGCGCGGTGGCCTGGGAATTGGGCATGCCGGCGCTGTGCAGCACTGGCAGCGCGGCGTCGCGCGCGGCGTCGCTTGCCCAAGCGAGTTCGGTGGCGATTTTAGCGTCTTTGTCGCCATCGATGACGTCGGTGCTAAAGATCTGGTAGGCGTCGTATCTGCTCGCCACGGTGCCACTCACCGTGATGGAACCGGTCGAGGTCGGCGCGGCCTGCGCGGAAGCGGGGAACACAACCGCGCAGGTGCCGATCAGGAGGGCAAGCAGCGCAAACAAGATCGGGAAAGAGCAAACTTTCTTATTCACGACGCTTACCTCCCTTCGCATTCGCCTTGCGACGAATGTGCATCCAGGCCGCAGCAGCGCAAAGCACCGCCGCGCCGGCAAGGTACGTCAGAGTGACGCCCGACATACCAGAAAGGGGCAAAGAGGTGGAGTAGGTGTTGGTGAAGGTGGGGGTGGAGTCGGTGAACGTATGCTCAGTGTCGTCGGTCACCAGATTACCATTACGATCTTGAATCTGCTTGTAGGTTGCAGAGATGTCTATCTTGCCTTTAGAGTTATCAGCCGCCTTGACCGTAATTTGATAGACCGACTGGTCATACTCGTAGTTCGTGAACGGCGTCGTCGGCCGCTGTTCACGGACGTAATAGGTGAAGGTCTTGCTTGCACCACGACCGGTAGGGTCAGATTCGAGCTTTTCGAGTTGATTGAGTTTGTACTCAATCTCGTCGAAGTCCAAGGTCTGGGACTTGGAGCCGTCAGCCTTGGTCGACTTATCGTTGACGATGCTCGTGAACTCCTTGTCGGTCGCGAGCTGAAGCGTAAACTTCTTCATCTCGCCACCCTTGACAACCTTCGTAGCCGCCGGAGTCCAGGAACCCTTGGAGTCGTACGGCGTGTATGTGTTGGTGAAAGTCTTTGAGCTTGTTAGCGCGACGTTTGCAACGTCACCTTCGGGTATTGGATAAACCGTAGCAACAGACGTAGTACCATTAGCGGCGATTGTGGTGATTGCCACACTACTGACCGTATAGTACGTGTACTCGATATCAAGCACCTTATGCGACTTTTTTTCATCCTTTACGACCTTAGGATCTATCTTGTAGATAGTCTCGTCGCAAGTCACGCCAGAAACGGGATTGTCACCGGGGTCCTCAACGAGGTAGTAGACGATCGAGTCATCGGAATAGACCTCGCCCAGATTAAAGGCAAAGTTGCCGCCGCCATCATTCGTGACCCCATTGCCAACTTTTGTGCAGCCATTGAGTCGCAGCTTGTGATCGGCAAACGAGGGATCCTGCTTGTTTGTACCCTGTTTGAGCAGCTGGAACTTGAACTCTCCGTCTTTAAGCGCACGACCCATTAGCGCCTTAGTGCCATTGAGCTTCATCTTGGGGTACACGCTCACCTGCATGGTGGAACCAGCGACAACGTCGCCGTTGGTCATGATGCCGCCGCCGTGGATGTTGGATTTGTTGCCCGTGATGAAGAGCGTGGCATTATCACGGGCAAGCCCTTGATCACCATCGGAAGGATCTGCATCGAGGCCAATCATGTACTTAGCCTGGGCGCCCTCGTACTTGCCGATGGTCGTAGGCGGCTGACCGTCGATCGTGCCCCTCCAGTTGGCAGCGCCGCCACCAAGCATCTGACCAGTTACGGCAGCGATGTAGTCGCTATTATCTGACTTGCGAATCAGGAATAGATCCTTATGGCCGTTTTGCTTGAAGGTATCAGTGATTTCGCCGCCCTTAACGGTTGTGGGCTGATCTTCATTCTTACCATTAGTACCACCCGATAGGTGGGCGCCGTTTTCATCGCGGTTTCCGAAAATCGCAATACCATTGGTATCGGTAATAGCCGTTTTGCCGGTCGGGCAGGCAGCGAAGCCACCGCCATAGCCCTCGGCCGAATTGTTAGTAATCAGCGCGTTGTAAATCTTAAGAGTCGCTGAATTAACGTTTTCATCACTGTTGCCGCCCTGGACGAACACGCCGCCACCGCCCCAGTCATTAGTGGTATTGGTCGTATTGTTGGTGATATAAGCGTGTGAACCATTCGCAACTTCAAACACACCAACGGTAGGCGCAGCAATGCGGATACCGCCACCCTCTGAGTTTTGCGCCACATTGCTGGCGATGGTTCCACCAGAGAACGTAAACGTGGAAAGAGCCTGCTTCCAAGCGCCAGCATAAATACCGCCACCGGCCTCGGCAGAATAGTTACCGGTGATGTAGCCACCGTTAATCTTCAGGCTACCGCCATTAAAAGCAGCAATACCACCACCACCGTGGCAACCGCCGCCCTTGTGCACCCAATTAGTCGAATCGGTATCTTGGTAGAACTGATACTTGTTATTGGTGATGTAGCCGCTCGTAACGTTAACGGTTGATTCGAACGCACAGATACCTGCGCCGTAGCCAGACTGGCTACCAAACGTACCGTTGCCGGAGATAATGCTGCCATCCACGTTGACCATTGAGCCCTTAGCGTACACGCCGCCGCCATTGGGAGCGTAGTTACCTGCGATAACGCCACCGGTTAGATTAAGGGTCGAAGCAGCACCCTTTTCATTAGACACCATCATGCCAGCGCCCGTTCCCGAGGTTCCCGTAGAGGCACCGCAACCGTAGCCCCCGCTCATATTGACGGTAGAACCGTTCTCGGCGTAGACCAAGTTGGCAACTTTACAGCCCTGTCCTTGCGTCAGCACGCCACTTTCAAGATTGAACGTACCGCCCTTACCATTAGTGCCATAAAGATTGATGAGCTTCAATTTGTCGTTACTATTGCACGCCACGATGGCGCCGCCGATGGTAGCTTCATGTTTATAAAGAGCCTCGGTAGTGCTAATGCCATCTGGATTTACGGACGATCCGGTTACATAGTAGGTGAGATTTGTAGGAATATTAGAAGTCTCATCAGGGGCCACAGAGGCAAGGTTGCCATTTTTGCTAAATGTGTCGTCGGAGCATACATATTTGTCGCCCGTTGGATCATCCACTTCAGCTTGCTGACTATCCATGACGGTTAACGTCGCGCCCCCCGTAATGTTGAACAGGGGCTGGCTCGAGCTCTCGTGTTTAATTTTGTGACCGTTTAGATCCAGCGTGATCTTGCTGCCGTCCTTGCCAAGCTGGATTGTCCCGCCGGTATCGACATCATTCATAAGCTTGAAGCTAGCGACACCGCTTGCATTCTCCAACTTGTTTTTCAAATCGTCAGCGCTATTTATCTCGACGGGCGCCGCTTCGGTTTGCCCACCTTCCGCAGCTGCCATAACGGCGCCGTCATCCGACGACTCGCCGTCTTCGACCTGCAACTCGCCCTCAGGCTGATCCTCAGACTGACCCTGCTCAACACCATTTGAAGAGTCGGCCTCGCCGCCGTCGACCTCGTCGCTATTCTGGTTTTCGGTATCCCCGTTGGTAGTGTTGTCTACACCAGTAGACTCACTTGAGGAACCCCCCCCCATTACAGTTTCCTCGGTAGGAGCTGCCTGGGCATCGTTGGCAATGGCCTGCGAGATCGGAGGCATGACGAGCGACAGTACCAGGCTCAAAACGGATGCTCCGCACAAAATGCCTGCCAGTACGCGGCGCGTCGCTTTTTTACTCTGCTTAGTTTTTTCTGAATTCGCTTTCATCGATGTCTCCTCCCCAAGAGACCGCGATCTTGCTCTTTCACTATCAAACGTATCTGCGCAATCTGTAATTGCGCACGCTTAGTAATACTATTGTAACTATTGTTTAAACATCCGAGCAACAAAACCGACATTTTTGTAGCCAGTTCTCAATTCTCTTGACATTTACTCAGATTTGCTTTCGTTTATTCGCTCTGAAATATCTGTTTCTACTGGTAATTAAGTTAGTTATCAGTTTTTTAATAGCATTTTATTTATTTGCACAACATTTTGCTCAAGAGCAAGCATCCTGTGAACGGTCGAAAATCAACCGCGAATGGTAGGTCATTAACCGGGAGGAATAGACTACCAAATTGATGGGAATATTTTTATTTCATCGGTAATTAGAAGCGTAATGTTCAGACAACCATATCTGAATTTACGCGCAGATTTTAGGCATCAATTCGCCCAAATCGCCTGAGGCCACTGCAAAGGAGCCTGTCCCCTTTTGCGGTGCCCCCCCGGCGCTACAGCAGATGCTCCTCGATAAAGATCGCGATGCCGTCTTTGTCGTTGCTCGCGGTTACAAAATCGGCGGCGGCACGGGTGGCGTCGCTGCCATTTGCCATGGCCACGCCCACGCCGGCGTCGGCCACCATGCAGGTGTCGTTGTCCGCATCGCCAAACACGCAGATGTTCTGGAGCTCCATGTCGTTGAGCTCCGCCACGCGCACAAGGCCGCGCGTCTTGGACACGCGCGGATCCATGAATTCGTAGAGTCGCTGCGTGGTTTGCAGAGCCGCCGCCTTAACGGTGTTATCGGCAAACGTCGACGCCCGCTCGATCACCCGCGGCATTACCTCGGGCGCCATGGTAAACATCACCTTGGGCTGCGGCTCGCGCAAAAACTCGGCAAAATCAACCACCTGGTAGGGCACACCGTCGACGCGCGACAGGTGCTCGACGCACGCGTTGCTCTCGGGCACGTAGAACACGCCGTCTCGGGGGCAGACGGGCGTTGCCGGAAGGTCCGCCATGTGCTCGCAGATGCGCGCGATGGTCTCGCCCGGCAGCGGATAGCTCAGCTCGTTGATGTCGTGCGCGCGGTCGATGACCTCGGCGCCACCGCAGCCCACCATCACGTCTACCAGGCCTTCGATACCCCAGAGCTCGTACATGGCCTCGGTCGCGTGGGCGTCGCGCCCGGTGCACAGGCCAAAGAGTACGCCGCGCTCGCGCAGGGCGCGAATCGCCGCCACGGTGCGCGGGGACACCGTGTGCTGGCTCGTAAGCAGCGTGCCGTCGATATCGCAGAACACGGCTTTGATATGGCTGAAGGTGGTGTCCATGGGGGCCTTTCTGGGTTGTGCGGCGATGCGGGGTGTATTCGTGAACGGCGTACATGGTATACCAAGGCACAGGCCGTTGGGACCCGATCGCCACAAAGGAGCCTGCCCCCCCTTTGTGGTGGCCGAACCCGAAGGGCGGCCTGGCCCGAGGCGCAAAGCATCACAACATTCGACGTTTTTCGGCAAAATAGCGATTTTCATCAAATGTTGTGATGGTTTTTACTGCCTTGCGGCACGATCAAAATGCCGGCGTCCAAACAGCAGCAACGCCGCGGGAACCGCCGTCACGACCATGCCCGCCCCTACGAGCGTCTGCTGTACGCCAAATGTCGCCGCCAGCCATGGGGCAATTGCCAGCGGGGCCACGCCGGCGAACATGTTGCCAAAACCCATGACCGAGTTCACGCGACCGAGCTGCTCGAGCGGGGCCGTCGTTTGCACGATCGTGTTGTGGAGCGGGTTGACGACGCCCCACGCCACGCCCAGGACAATCTGGCCGACAAGGGCTACGCCCACGTACGGCGTTCCCACGTAGAGCAGGCTTCCCAAACCCACGGACATGAGCGCCATGAGCAGCGTTTTAAGGTTGACCAGGTGCGGCGGCAAGCGGAGCGCGACCACGGCGCCCAGCACCGCGCCCACACCGCTGGCCGACGAGAGCCAGCCCATCCACTCAACACCGACGTGCAGGACATCGCGATAGAAAAACGACTCGAGCGGATCGAAGGCGCCGTAGCCAAAGTTTGAAAGGAAAATAATGCAGAACAGCAGGGCGAGGACGCTGTTGGTGAAGACTGTCTTGATGCTGGTCGCGAAGGTGACGCGGGTGGATGCGCTGGGGCTGGGGCTTTGTCCCGCACGCTCCCCTTCCTCTGCCGAATCGGCATCCGCATCCCCGGCGACATGGCTGGCCTGCGGCCTAAAGCCCCAACCGGCAATGAGCGCCAACGCGGTAAAGAGCATCATGAGCACGAACACCGCGCGCGACGACGCAGTCGCCGCGACAAAGCCGCCCAGTGTGGGGCCAACGATGATACTCACGTTTGAAAACATGGCGATGGCAGAGTTGATGTCTTTGAGCTCGACAGGATCGTCGGTGAGGTAAGCCGGATAGGATGTGGCGATGGGCTGGGCGAACCCCATCACAAAGCCCAGGAGCACCGCGCCGAGCAGGACGATGCCGGTCGCGCTGCCAAAGGCAATGATCGCCGCGCCGGTTGTCACCGTGCCCACGATACTCAGCAAGAAATGGCGGCGCGGGCCCCAAGCGTCGAGCGCCGCACCGCCCGCAAAGGACCCCAGGATCACAAAGACGTTCATAAAGAGGACAGCCAGCGATGTCGCGACGACCGAAGCGCCGTCCGCATAGGTAAGCGTTCCAATGACGCCGATAAAGTAGCTGGTCTGAAAACCGGTGTAGATGAGAAAGCGCATCGCCACCAGACGCTTGGCCTGCACGGACAGCGATGATTGAGGCTTTGAGAAAAGGGAGGCGAGCATGGAGACTCCTTGTTTCATACGAATGCGGACGGTGGGCATTCGCCACTGTCTATCAAATCAATCTATCCGCATGATACATTAAGGACGCATCAAGCCCCTTCTCTCCGTTTTTCGCCCGTCATGAACTACTTGGTAGATTGTAAGGCATGTCCTACAGATCTACCAAAGCAAAAACCACCACAAAGGTGCCTGTCCCCTTTGTGGTGGAAATGACGTTTGCCCAGATAAAACCTGCCAAAATAAACCTGTCCCTTTTTGGCAGGTTTTAGGCCAGATGGTCTTGGATGAGGTCGCAGATGGCTCGGGCGTCGTTGATGTTGATGGCTCGGGTCGCAAAGCCGGCGTCGAAGGCCTGACGCGCCAGGGCCTCGTTACAGGCAAGGGCCAGCGTGCGGCCGTCGACCAGGTCGAGCGAGCTCTTGCCGCGCAGACGGTCGACACCGGAGCGCGCGACGACGATGTTGTCGAAGCCCTCGGTCTTGTAACCCTCGATGATCACCACGTCGACATCGTTGTAGCGCGACAGCAGCTCGCGCGCGGGCATCTCGTCCTCCTCGCGCGTGTCGGCGTACTCCGCCCAGCGCGTGGCGCAGATGAGGCCCACGTGCTTGGATCCGGCCTGGTGATGGCGCCACGTATCCTTGGCGGGCACATCGATATCAAAGCCGTGGTGCCCATGATGCTTGAGCGAACCCACGCGCAGGCCGCGGCGGGTGAGCTCGGCAATGACCTTCTCGACGAGTGTGGTCTTGCCCGAGTTTTGGTAACCGATAAACGCGATCGCAGGGACGGCCGGAGCTGCAGGCGCGACGGCGATGGGTGCGCTCGCGAGGGCGGCACCGTCAGCAGCCACGGCCTCAACAGCAGCGGCCTGACGCTCTGCACGATCCCACACGCCCGAGCGGCCGCCCTCCTTGTGCAGCAGGCGTACGTCGACGATCTCCATGCCGCGATCGACCGCCTTGCACATGTCGTAGATGGTCAGACACGCGGCACTCGCGCCAGTCAGGGCCTCTATCTCGATACCTGTCTTGCCCGTCACGCCGGCCGTAACCAGTACGTGAAAGCCAACCTGCCCGTCCGCGCGCGCCGGCGCCCAGCCCTCGGGCACGTTCTCGACAGGCATCCCCGCCGAAGCGATGGGCGCAATGTCGCACTTGCTCTTGGTAATGAGCAACGGATGGCACATGGGAATGATGTCGCTCGTGCGTTTGATGGCCATGATGCCCGCCACGCGTGCGCAGGCAAGCACGTCGCCCTTCTTGGCGCGGTCCTGTAGCACCATGGCCTGCGTCTCGGGATGCATGAGGATGGTGCCCTCGGCGATGGCGATGCGATGCGTCTCGGCCTTGTCGGACACGTCGACCATGCGAACCTCGCCCTTGGCGTCCACATGCGTCAGCTCGTCGCGACGGGCGTCGCGGGCGGGCTCGGTGGCAGCGCTGACAGACGGCTGCGCGGGCGCGGCGGCGTTACCGGCCGCAGCCGTGACTTTGTGGGCAGACATCGCGGCCCTGCGAGCGGCCTTGGTGGCATCGGCGTACCTGCTCTTGGCCATATGATCATCCTCCGATTTGGGACATAAATCGTTGCGTGCCCTCAATTATCGCGTGTTCCTGCGGTTTGTGGGCCACGGCATCGCGCCAAATCGAAAGCACCTGCATATCATCACCACGACGCAGCGCCTCACGCACCGAATACTCGGCATCGCTGAACAGGCACGGACGCACGTTGCCATCGGCCGTCAGGCGCAGACGGTTGCAATTCGCGCAAAAATGGTTGGACATAGCGCTAATAAAGCCAACTGTTCCCGCCGCACCCGGAAAGTGCCAATAGCGCGCAGGGCCCGCGCCGGCAGGAGCGTCGTTGATGTCGAGCGGCTCGAGCTCGCCCAGTCCCGCCGCGGCGGCCCCGGCATTGATGCGCGCCCGCAGCTCGTCGCTCGGCACGGTATCGCTCGCGTCCCACAGCTCGGGATTGAGCGTGGGAGCATGCGGGTCCACAGCGCAATGCGAACTCGTGTGCTCGTCGCCGATGGGCATATATTCGATAAATCGCAGATGAATAGGGCGGTCGACGGTCAGCCGTGCGAGGGCCGCCACATCCTGGTTGAGCCGGCGCACAACAACGCAGTTGACCTTAACGGGCTCAAAGCCCCAAGCCAGCGCCGCGTCGATGCCAGCCATGGTCTGCTCGAGTCGACCTAGACGCGTGATCTTTCCAAAGAGCGTAGGGTCGAGCGTGTCGAGCGAGATGTTGACGCGGTTAAGCCCCGCATCTTTGAGCTGCGGCGCCAGCTTGGGTAGCAGGGCGCCGTTGGTGGTGAGCGAGATGTCCTCGATCTGCGGAATCGCGCGGATGTCGCGAATAAGCGGAATGATACGGCGACTGACCAGCGGCTCGCCACCCGTCAGGCGCACGCGGCGAATGCCCTCCCCTGCTACCAAGCGCACAAAGCGGGCGATTTCCTCGGCGCTGAGCAGCTCATCGTGTGCGCGGGGTGCCACGCCATCGGCCGGCATGCAATAGATGCAGCGGAAATTGCACTTGTCGGTAACGGCAATGCGCAGGTAGTTGATATCGCGGCCAAAGCCGTCATGTTGCACGTGCCCGTCCACGCAGCCCTCCCCTCGCGCCGGTCTTTATTCTTCGGAAAACATAATACCCCACGCGAGAATCATGCCGACACCCGTACGACAGGACAGGTCGCTTCGAGCAAAACGAACTTCCCAAGCCCATCCTCAACACAGACCATCACAACATTCGATGCTTTTCCCGTTATTGGCAAAAAACGTCGAATGTTGTGATGGTTTGCCTGCCCGCAGCGCCCCGCAGAAGGACCAAAGCGCCCCTAAAGACCGCCGTCCCAGTGCCGAATCACGAATTCTCGCAGGTCATTCTGACGTTTCTGGAACGCCTCACTTCGGTCACACTTGAGGCCCATAGCGAGCGCGATGGCGTTCATCGCCCGGTGCAATTGCAGCTGATGGGCAAACTGAGTCCCGGTGAGGACGATCATCTTAAAGCCCAGCGCGCTCAGCACGGTCATACGCTCCGCATCCGACGCGCTGCGCTGTTTATCAAGATGGTCCGAGCCGTTGTATTCAATCCCCGTACCGCTTGCAGGTGCATATACGTCAATCTCGAAATACCCGGCCTTAGCGAGATACTTGAACTCATTGGGAACATCGATCCGATGGTTGAGCTCGATCTTGGCGTATCCCAGCCCTCCCTGGGAACGTTTTGCTACGACCATGATTGCGGTGGCCGTCTCCATGGGCGACCGCGCGCCATCGTGCACGCGCTCGAGCACGGCGGCCGCGCGTATAGCCCCCTGACGAGATCGATTCTCATCGCAATAAGCAATCAAGTCGGCAACGGTATACCTCTGCCCCATCTCGATATAATCGCCTGTCGACAGATGATTCAAATGGTATCGGGCGCAGATTTCGTAGCCATATTCCAACTGCTCGGGCTCGCTCATCCACGAACCCGCTTGGACGAAGCACATGACCTCATCAACCACCAGAAGGCCCTCTGCCACCTCGATAAGATGGTCTGAAGGTACCGGCGCTCCAAACACGTGGCACCTAAATCCAGCCGGCGTCGAGCGCTCAAAATCGAAGTTGACGAGCGTATCGATATGATCGAGCTCTTCTCGTAGAATACCAAGCGAAACCAGATAGTCGGTAACGATCCCAACTGCCGTTGAAGTCCTCAGCCCCTTGGCATCGAGCCCCAATTTGGGCAGGCTCGCGGTCGGCTCCGCCTCGTTGGCAAGCGAGTCCTCATCGTATAGGCTGCTTGCTCGCGAGAGCGGCTCGGACGGGCGCGCTACGTTGTGGTACAGCCAGGCAGTCTTATGGGACAGGACGATCGGCAGGTCCATGAGCCCTCCAATGGAATCGGATAACCAACCTTATTCCCCTGCTCACGGGTCTGCACACCTTCGTGCGCAAGAAAGCGATTCCACCCGATCGAGTGGCAGAAAAACCATCACAACATTCGGTGCTTTTCCCGTTTTTGACGAAAAACGTCGAATGTTGTGATGGTTTGAGGACCATGATGGCGTCGGCGTCGCGGACGGTGGACAGACGGTGCGTGATCATAAACGTGGTGCGTCCGCGCATGATGCGGTCCATACCGTGCTCGGAGCGTGACTTTTTCGCCCGGCACCCAACACAAACCTTGACTCTACAATCGTTATAGGGTTTTCACTACACTGGTACGTATACAAACCAAGCCAGAAAGCCCCGCCCATGGAACACGACCTCACACGCGGCAATGTCCTCAAGACCATCGCGGTCTTTGCCCTGCCTTATATGCTCTCGTACTTTTTGCAGATGCTCTACGGCATGGCCGACCTGTATATGATGGGGCAGTTCAGCGGCGCCGCCGGCATCACCGCCGTGGGCAATGGCGCGCAGACGCTCTATATCATTACCGTGACGCTCGTGGGCCTGGCCATGGGAACGACGGTCATCGTCGGCCACGCCGTGGGCTCGCGCCGCTTCGACCGCGCCGAGACCGCCATCGGCAATACCATCACGCTGTTTATGGGTGTCTCGGTGGTGCTGGCCGCTGTCCTGCTCGCACTGTGCCCGCAAATCGTGGCACTCATTGGCACGCCTGCCGAGGCGGTCGAAGGCACCGCCGCCTACCTGCGTATCTGCTTTGTCGGCATTCCGTTTATAGCCGCATACAACATCCTCTCGGCCATCTTTCGCGGCCTGGGCGATTCGCGCTCGCCTATGTACGTGATTGGCGTCGCGTGCATCATTAACATCACGCTCGACTTTCTGTTTATCGGCCACATGGGGCTCGGCCCCGTGGGCGCGGCGCTCGGCACGGTAACCGCTCAGACGGCCAGCGTTGCGCTCGCACTCGTGTGGCTTAAGAGCCGCCGTACGAACATCCACGTTAAGCGCAGCGACCTGCGTCCCCAGCCCGAGGTGCTCGGCAGCATTCTTAAAATCGGCGTGCCCGTGGCCGTACAGGACGGCTGCATCCAGGTGGCGTTTATGTTCATCACCGTCATCGCCAACCATCGCGGCCTGGTCGACGCCGCTGCCGTGGGCCTGGTCGAGAAGATGATCAGCTTTTTGTTCATTGTTCCGAGTTCCATGGGTGCCACCGTCAGCGCGCTCACGGCGCAAAACGCCGGCGCAGGCAAGGGCGATCGCGCACGCCAGGTACTCAAGGACGCTATGACGATCTCGGTGGTGTACGGCTGCCTGATCACGGTGCTGATGTGGCTGGTGGCGCCGGCGTTTATTGGCTTTTTTGCCAAGGACCCTGCGGTGGTCGCGGCCGGTACCGGCTATATGCACAGCTACATTTTCGACGCAATCTTTGCCGGCATCCACATCTGCTTTAGCGGCTTTTTCGCTGCGTATGGCAAGAGCTACATCGGCTTTGCGCACAACGTGCTGGCCGTGGCGCTCATTCGCGTGCCCGGCGCCTGGCTGCTGTCGAACGCCTATTCCGATACATTGTTTCCCATGGGTATCGCCTCACCGTGCGGGTCGATTCTGTCGGCAGTCATCTGTGTTGTCGCATTTACCGTACTCAACCGCCGCGGAGCTTTTGACAAACTGATGGCGTAGCGGGGCAACGCGAAATCACCCTCATCGACGACATCATCAGCGACGACCCGGCGACCTATGTGACGCAGATCACGGTGCCCGTTGCCCCGTCCAAATAAGAACCGCTCGAAAGGCATCATGCTTTCCGGGCGGATCTTCAATTTGGTTATCGATGCACTAAGCCTGGGGCACCTCACCAGTCGCCAGGATCTGCTCGAGTGCGTCCTCGTCCAGTACGGGTACGCCCAGCTGCTCGGCCTTGGTGAGCTTGGAGCCCGCTTTGGGGCCGGCGACCAGATAGCTCGTCTTCTTTGACACGCTGCCCGAAACCTTGGCACCGAGCACCTTGAGCGCCGCGCCCGCCTCGTCGCGCGTGCGATTGACAAGCGTGCCAGTAAGCACGAAAGTCAGGCCCGCGAGCGGCTGTGCGTCGGCGAGCTCGCCCGCCACGCCAGCGTCGGCTGCGGCTTGCGCGTGCGCAGCGCCCAAGTCGACCTCGAGCGAAAGGCCCGCCTGGCGCAGACGTTCCAGCACGGCAAGGTTCTCGGGCACGGCCAGGAACTGCTTGACGCTCGCCGCAATCTTGGGACCGATGCCCTCGCACTCGGCGATGTCCTCTTCGCTCGCCAAAATGAGCTTGTCAATCGACAGGAATCGCTCAGCGATGACCTCGCCCACGCTCTTGCCCACGTGGCGGATACCCAGGGCAAACAGCACGCGACCGAGCGGCTGGCTCTTGGACTTGTTGAGCTCGGCGATGATTTTCTCGGCCGTCTTGAGGCCCACCGGGATGGGATCGCCCTTCTTGACGCCTTTTTTGCTGTTGGAGCTAGCATAGGTGCGCCCCGTGTCCAGGCCTGCGATGTCGTCGACCGTGAGCTGGTAGAAGTCCGCGACATCGTGGATCAGGCCGGCGGCGATCATCTTGTCGACGATCTCGTCGCCCAGGCCGTCGACGTCCATGCAGCCGCGGCTCACCCAGTGGAGCAGGCGCTCCTTGAGCTGCGCGGGGCAGTCGATGGACACGCAGCGGTAGGCCACCTCGCCATCCTCGTGGACCACGGGGCTGCCGCACACGGGGCAAACCTCGGGCATACGCCAGTCGACCGAATCGGCCGGACGCTTGTCGAGCACCGGGCCCACGACCTCGGGGATCACGTCGCCCGCCTTGTGCACGATGATGGTGTCGCCCTCGCGCACGTTTTTGCGGCGGATCTCGTCGATGTTGTGCAGCGTGGCGCGCGCGATGGTGGAGCCGGCAACTGTCACCGGGTCGAACTCGGCGACCGGCGTGAGCACACCGGTGCGACCCACCTGGATACGGATTTCGCGTAGGATGGTCTGCTTTTCCTCGGGCGGAAACTTAAAGGCAATGGCCCAGCGCGGCGCGCGGGCGGTAAAGCCCAGGTCGAGCTGCTGCTGGAAGCTGTCCACCTTTACGACCACGCCGTCGATGTCGTAATCGAGGTCGCCGCGGTGCTCGAGGGCCTGGGCACAGAACTCGTGAACCTCGGCCGGCGTGGCGCAACGAGCCACGTTGGGGTTGACGCTAAAGCCGGCGTTGCGCAGCCAGTCGAGAAATTCGCGCTGGCTGTGAACGTGCAGCGGATCGGTATCGGCGATGGCGTAGATAAAGGTGGCTAGGTCGCGGCGCGCCGTGACCTTGGGATCCTTCTGACGCAGGCTGCCGGCGGCAGCGTTGCGCGGGTTGGCGAAGGGGTCGCGCCCCTCGGCATCGGCCTCTTCATTCAGACGAGCAAAGCTGCCCTTAGGCATGTAGACCTCGCCGCGCACCTCGATGGCGCGCTCGCGGTCGGCGCCCATGTGAGCGAGCGCCGGCTCGGACAGGTGCATGGGCACATCCTTGATGGTACGGACGTTGAGCGACACGTCCTCGCCCGTGGTGCCATCGCCACGTGTGGCCGCGCGTACGAAGGTGCCGTTTTGATAGGTAAGCGCAACGCCCAGACCGTCGATCTTAAGCTCGCAGGTATAGGTGACGCTGCCAGCACCGAGCGCATCCTCGGCGCGCTGGAGCCATGCGTCGAGTTCGTCCAGATCCATGGCATCGTCCATGGAATACATGCGCGCCATATGCGTGACCGGCGTAAACTGCTCGCTCACGTAGCCGCCCACGCGCTGGGTATAGCTGTCGGACGTCACCAAGTCGGGATAGGTCGCCTCGATTTCCTGCAGCTCAACGAGCATTTTGTCAAAGGCGGCGTCCGTGATCTCAGGCGCATCGAGCATATAGTAGCGATAGGCATGGTAATCAAGCTCGTGGCGCAGCTCGGCCGCACGCGCTGCCGCCTGGGCACGGGCATCGGCCGATGCAGCGGTATCCGTGCTCGTGGGCGTTTCGGTATCGATGTCCACGCCGTCACCAAACAGGCTCGATTGCTCCATAGCGGCACTCCTTCGCTCGATTTCAAACGGATACTAGAGTACCACCGGTCACCATGGCGCCGAATAGCCCTTTCGAACCGCACCGAATCGGCAGCGGCCGGACCGGGGTGGATCGCGCGATCCAACCATGCTCTTATCAACTCTAAATGATCCGTTTTCCTCCGTCCCCAACGGATCAATAAGAAAAGAGGGGCTGTCCCGCGTTGATGGGACAGCCCCTCTGGCATCGGTATGTGCGATACGGCTCGTTAGAAACCCTGACCGTAGCCCTGACCCTGGCCCTGCTGGCCCAACAGCTCCTCCAGATACTGGCGCAGCTGCTCGTCGGTAATACCGCCGTTGCCGGTGTCGGTCGAACTGTCGTCCTGCTGCTGGTTCTGCAACTCCTCATCGGAGCCCAGCTCGACGGTGACCTTCTTCTCTTCCTTGCCGCGCATGAGCGTGATCTCGACTTTCTCGCCCACCTCGTGGCTGCGCAGTGCGATGATCAGGCCATCGGCGCTCGTGATCTCGTCGTCGCCCAGCTTGGTGATGACGTCGCCCTCCTGAATGCCGGCCTTGGCGGCAGGACCGTCCTCAACGACGCTCGCCACATACGCGCCGCTATCGGTACTCAGCTTGTTGGTGCGGGCGTTAAGCGCATTGACGCTCGAAAGCGTAGCTCCCATGTACGGA
This sequence comes from uncultured Collinsella sp., assembly GCA_958418185.1. Lineage (GTDB taxonomy): Bacteria > Actinomycetota > Coriobacteriia > Coriobacteriales > Coriobacteriaceae > Collinsella. The sequence goes on along the minus strand of CATZEP010000008.1, from coordinate 4,149 downwards.
TGCGCCGGCGTCTTGCCGTCGATGATCTGGTCGGCAATGTTCTTGGCGTAGTTAACCGGAATGGCAAAACCCACGCCCGAGCTGGAGCCCGAATAGCTCTCGATAAGCGAGTTAATACCCACGAGCTCGCCGTTGTCGTTGACGAGCGCGCCGCCGGAGTTGCCCGGGTTGATGGCGGCATCGGTCTGGATCATGTTGGCGTAGATGGTGTTACCGCTGGTAGAGCTCATAGCCGTGGAACGATACAGCGCCGACACGATACCCGTGGAGACAGACTGCTCGTTGCCGAACGGCGAACCGATCGCCATGACCCACTCGCCCACGTTGAGCTTGGAGGAATCACCGATCTCAATCGGCGTGAGCTTGGAGGCGTCGGCGTCCTTGAGCTTGATGACGGCCAGGTCGCTTGAGGCGTCGTTGCCCACGAACTCAGCCTCATAGGTGGTGCCGTCGTCCATGGTAACCACGTACTGGTCATAGCCATCGACCACATGGTTGTTGGTGAGGATATGGCCCTCGGTATCGAGCACCACGCCCGAACCGACGCTACCAGAGCCGTCCGACTCATCGGCAGACTGCGAAAGCGAGCCATTCTGGCCGCCGCTCGAAGTGGCGGTAATGGAAACGACGGAGGGCAGGGCCTTGGCAGAGACGGCCTCGGCCAGCGTGGTGTCCTCGGAGTCGATGGTGATCTTTTGCGTCGATGAACCCGAAGCACCCGCCGTCACGGCGTTCCTGCCGCCGCCGATATCGAGCGTGCCACTCATAATGAGTGCGATGACCAACAGGGCGCCGCAGGCACAGCCGGCGAGTGCCGTAATAAAGATCGGCAGCTTTTTGGTCTTAGTCTTGACCACTGTGTGCTTGTTTACAACCTGCTGGCTGCCCAGCGGCTTGCCGGTCTGTGTGTCGTAGGCCTGCACGTAGGGAATGTTGCTGTCGGCAGGCGTCGACTCCACCTGCACGCGCGGCTGCTGCTGGGTCTCGCCGGCGTTGCCCGCGTCCTGGGGACGCTGAGAATCGTTCTCGCTCATAGCTGCGATCCTTTCGTCAAATAACCAAAGGCCCGCCAAACATGTGGCGGGCCATCATTGTTCACGTTGAGTTGTACCCCAATATGCGGGTGCACGTGTATGAGAACGCAATCTTTTAGGAAGGCTTAAGTTCTGTTGCGGACCCGAAAGGAACCCACGCATGCGGCAAAACCACCACAAAGGTGCCTGTCCCCTTTGTGGTGAAAAGCTAGTCCTTAAACAGATAGCCCACGCCGCGGACGGTGGTGATGTGTGCCGCGATCTGCGGGCCCACCTTGGAGCGGATGCGTCGGATGTGCACGTCGACGGTGCGCGTTCCGCCGCAGTACTCAAAGCCCCACACGCGGTGCAGCAGCACCTCGCGGCTGTAGGCGCGGTTGGGGTGCGTCGCCAAAAAGCTCAACAACGAGTACTCCATCAGCGTCAGGTCGATGGGCTCGTTATCGAGCGTCACCTGGTAGGTGGCCAAGTTGATCTCGAGGTTGTCGATGTTAAGCACATCGTCGGCGGTGACGGTCTCCTCCTCGCCCATCAGGCGCTGCGCGCGAGCCTTAAGCTCGTTGGGCGTCGCCGTGGGGCATACAAAGTCGGCATGCGCGTGATTGGGCAGACGCAGGGTGCCGAGCGCCTCGTCGTCAACGATCACCAGCATGGGAACGCCGCCGCGATCGTCAAGCCACTTGGCAATCTGATCGATGCGGTCGCTGCGAATGCCGTCGGAATCGAGGATCAGCAGGTCAAAGTCGTGCGCCGCAGTCGGCGAATCGGGGGTTGCCAAGCTCACCTCGACACCCAGGGTGGTCGTCAAGCTGCGGGCAAACTCGTGGAAGCGCGTCGTGCGCGCCATGAACAGGGCACTCTTTTCGGACATATCGGCCTCCAAAGAAATGAGCTCAATCGTGCTGGAACAAGCCAGCGCGATTAGGAGTTCGCCAGGTAGTGCTTGATCTCCCACTCGGTGATCGTGGACTCAAACTTATGCCACTCGTTGCGCTTCTTTTTGAGGAAGAAGCTGTGGATGTGCTCGCCGAGGGCATCCTTCATAAACTGCGAGTTCTCAAAGACGTCGAGCGCCTCTTTGAGCGAGCGCGGCAGCGGCGTGTAGCCGGCCTCGAGCATCTGACGGTCGGTGAGTTTGAGCGTCTCGGCCGTGGCCTCGGGCGGGAGCTCCAGCTTGCGCTCGATGCCATCGAGACCAGCCGCCAGCGTGACGGCGTTGACCAGGTACGGGTTGGCCATGGGGTCGGGGCTACGAAGCTCGATGCGCGTGGACAGCTGCTTGCCGGGCTTGTAGACCGGGATGCGGATCATGCTCGCGCGGTTGCGCAGGCCCCACGTGGCGTACTGCGGCACGGAGTCGCCACCCGTGGTGATGCGCTTGTACGAGTTGACCGTGGGGTTGGTGATGGCGCTAATCTCGCGCGCGTGCGCCAAGATGCCGGCCATATAGTGCTTGGCGATATCGGAGAGATGGTACTTCTCGTCGTCCTCGCCCCAAAAGACGTTGTTGCCGTCGTGGTCGAACAGCGACTGATGCAAAAACATGGCGCTGCCGTCCTCGCCCGCCAGCGGCTTGGGCATAAAGGAGGCGTGGCAACCGCTTTCGTAGGCCTGCTGCTTAATGATGAGTTTGGCCGTGGTGATGGCGTCGGACATGCTCAGGGCCTCGGCGTGGCGCAGGCTCATGCCGTGCTGCGAGCGGCCGGCGGCGTGGAAGGTGTACTCTACGGGCACGGACATCTTCTCGAGCGTGAGGACCGTGTTGCGACGCAGATCGCGAGCGGCATCGCTCACCGAAAGATCGAAGTAGCCCACGTTGTCGAGCGGCTCGGGGGTGTGCTCGTCGGGGAAGTAGTAATACTCCAGCTCGGCACCCACGTTGAGCAGGTAGCCGGCCTTCTCGGCCTTATAGAACATGCGGCGCAGGGCATCGCGCGGGTCGCCGGCAAACGGCTTGCGATCGGGAGTGCACACGTCGCAGAACACGCGGGCGACGCCGTTATGGCTCGGGCGCCACGGCAGAATCTGGAAGGTCGATGCATCGGGGAACGCCAGCATGTCGGCTTCCTCGGGCGTGGCAAAGCCCTCGATGGCGGAGCCATCAAAGCCAATACCCTCCTCAAAAGCGACCTCGAGGTCCTCGGGGCTTATGGCAAAGTTCTTGAGGCGGCCGAGAATGTCGACAAACCACAGACGCACAAAGCGGATGTCACGCTGCTCTACGGAGCGGAGTACGTAATCGATGTTCTGCTGGTTCATGTCGCTCCCCTTTCTTTCGGGCGGGTTTCGACTGGTCTATATCGCAGATACTATCGCAGAAAAATGTTTCCGCAGGGTTAAAGCGTATCAAGCGCTCAAAAAACGTGTGCGAGCAGGCCGTTGCGAACGAGCGGCTAGCGCGAGGTCGAAGCGCGGTATTCGATGTGACCGGGAATCTCGATGCGCCTGGGGGCGAGCTTTGCGGCCTCACCCACGGTGGTGGTAACAACGTCGATGCGCTCGGACAGGCGCTCGACTACGCGCTCGGCGATGGTAAGGGTGTCCTGCGCGGCCGTGGTCACACCGCCAAAGAGCACATGGTTCCAGGGGTAGTCGTCAAACGTCGCGATCTTGAGCCCCGCCGGCAGCGAGGGACCAAGCTGCGCCAGCGCCTCGGTCAGACGCAGGAAGACCAGACCGTTGACGGCAATGAGGCCGAGCTTTTTGCCGGCATAGTCACGCATGGTCTCGTCCAAGCGACCAACGCCCGTGGCACCGCCATCGGCCAAGGTGACAACCTCGCCGGCAAGGCCGCGTCGCGACAGCTCGTCGGTAAAGGCCTCGGCGCGCTCGCGACGCACGGGGCTATCGTCGCTTGCCTCGGTGAGCAGGCACAGGCGCTCGCTGCCTGCAGCGGCCAAGGCGTCTACCAAGCCGGCGACTAGCTCACGGTTGTTAGATGTCACCAGATCGACACCGCCGTCGGCAACATCGCGGTCGAGCAGTACAACGGGCAGACGTCCCGCTGCCGCGGCGATCGCCTCGTCATTACCTCCGCAGGTGTTGACGACCAGGCCGTCCACGCCGGCATCGATAAGTCTGGTGAGCGACTCCGCTTCCCTAGCGGAGTCGTTGC
>CATZEP010000007.1 GCA_958418185.1 uncultured Collinsella sp. | reverse complement strand
CCATCCACCGCCACGCTGCTGTTGACGTAGTTAGCGATGGTGTACATTTCCGTCGCGTCCTTAACGGTGTACGGATCGCCATACGTACCGCATCCCGTCATCAGGTTAGAGATGCGCTGGTTAACCTTGATTTCGTGATACTGGACGCCATCCTCGGTGACTTTTCCCTTGGCTACATAAGGAAGATAGTCGCTAAACCAAGGCCTTTCGGCATCCGTCGACTCGCCCTTTACCTTTACAAACCCTTCGTTGGTGCCATACGTCGCCTTATCGTAATACCAAAGTTGCTTGCCGGAGTACTCCCCCTTGGCATCGATTTCGCTTCCATATGTCACCTTGCCCGCATCGGCTTCAGCCCTAGTAAAGGTATAGTCCGCAGAGCCCGTACCCGTGCTTTTGTAGCCAAAACTCTCCAGCAGGCTCGCATGGGTGAAGATCGTATCGTTCTTTTTGCTGGGCAAGCTGATTTGCTCAAACTTCGCCGTCACCTGATCGGAATTTTTTCCCACGCCGAGTCTGCCGAAGAGCGAGGTTGCCGCCGTGTCCCCTTTCGCATAACTAAGGGTTGAAGAAATATTCTTAGCGCTCAGGTTCACGCATGTCTGCATCTCGTTGATAAGCAGAGGAGCATAGCTGGTATTGCCGTTCACACCGTCGACCGTCAAGCCGTCGAGTGTCAGACCATCTATCTCGAGCTGCGCCACATTAGTCTCATTGATGGGCCCATAGATACAGCGGCACACAAGTGCACCGGACGAACTTCCCTCATCGTTCACAACAGAGCCCACGGTGCCTGCAAGCGTGACATTTTTAACCTTGAGGCTGCCCGTATGGGTTCCGATGAGAGCGCAGTGCATATTTTCGTGCTGCGTGGCTTCGCTATTCTTTTTGTTACCTTCTTGCTCAGCTTTAATGTCGGAATAATGGAACGTAATCGTTGCATTATTCACAGTAACCGTTGAGCCCTTCGCGGGGTCAGTAGGATAGAAACTGTATCCATCTAAATTGATTTCCACGCCCGCGCTGTCGCTCGTGCCAATATTGTTTCCTTTGAAAATTTCCTGATTCCCCGGGATGATATAGGTCTGAATTGCAGGGGGCGCATACAAATACGCGCACCAAAGCAGTAGGTACTCTGCGGAATCCATCCAACTGCTTGCGCTGCTATTTTTTTCGTTGTTGCCTACCTCAGCATACGCTTTGTCAAGATTGTAGTAATACCTCGTCCAGGCATTCGTTTTGTGGTTACTGCCGAAAGCCGACCGATTCTGATAGCTGTTGTCACTTCCCGGCTCTCCACTCATGTTGAGCTTGCCGCCATTGGCACCGTCATTGGTATGCAGCGAAACGACAACGTTCCATTCGCCATCAATAAGCTTGCTGCCGGCTTCGTTGCCATAGGCAGGCTTAGTGCCATTGCCAACCCATTCATCAAACGAAGTATCACTGTCGTCGCTTTTGATTGCCGTGTTGTTGATTTTCACGCCATTGCCCGCAGCAGCATTGACCTTATATGCAGTATCCCAACTTGCCCTGTTCTCCAAGTACAAGCCGCTATAAGTTTCTACTCCATATGTTGAGGAATTCTCCGTTCTGCCACCTCGGCCGATGAGCAGGCCAAGCACCGCTGCCTTATCGGCATTAATGGTTGCGTTCGAAAGATCGATGGCGTAGTCGTTGATGATCCAGTGGCCGCTGGCGGCGTATACGAGGCCGCCGACCTCGGTAGAGCCATTTGCGGTCACGGTCGTGTTGTTGGTAGTTTTGAGGGCGTAGGTGCTGTCGCTGGTATTCGCAGCAGCACCGCCAATGGTGACGATGGCGTTGCCCCAGCTGTAGCCCAGAAGACCACCGGCGCCGTTGAGCTTGTCGCCGTTCTTGCCCACGGTCATAGCGAATTCACTAAAGCTAAGACCGGTAATGGTAACGTTCTTCTCGTTCGATCCCTGCACAATGCAGCCGATAAAGCCACCGACTTGGGCAATCTTGCCGCCGGTGCAATCGCCGGTTTTGATTTTGCCGCCGACTTCGAGGCGCGTAACATTGAATGTCGAGGTATAGTCGCCCACATAGCCGATGGCGCCGCCAATGCGCATATTGCCGTTAAGCGTTTGAGCTTTAGTGATGGTCGCCTGGGCCTTGCTGTTGCCCTCAAACGCAACCGTAGAAGCCGCCGACACGCTGCCCGCAATACCACCAATGTTCACTTCGTTGCTGAACGTATCATCACACGCGATATTCGTTTTGCACGTTACGCCAGACAATGACAGGTTGCCGACGATGGCACCCGCAAGCGACCCGGCATCGACAGCCGAACCGTTATCGAACTTCATGGAGCCAGCGATTGTGACGTTGGAGATGGTTGCGCCGTTGACGGACGCGAACAAGCCCAAGCGGCCGTGGCGGTAGATTTTACCGTTGCCGTTGCTCGTGTCATTGCCGTCGAGCACAGCTTTACCGCGCATGCCGTACGGCTCGCCGACGGCAAGGTTAATTGTGCCGTTGCCATTTGTGCCGCCACCGTTCAACGTTCCCGAGAAAACTTGCGAGCCGTCTGCACGATCCTGCGTGAAACCCGTTAGGCCCGTGCCCTTGAGATCAATAGTGCCGTTCACCGTAATGGTCGAGGACTGCAAGCCGTTAAGGTTGTTTTCGGTAACGCCGTCAACCATCGAGTAGTAGCCGTTGGTTTGCCAGGTAATCGCCAGCTTTGCGAAATCGTCGATACTTGCCAGCGCAAATGCATCGCCAGTTTTTACGAGCTTAGAGCTAAAGTTCCACTGGTGCGCTTCGTTGATGGAGATGAGGTTCTCGCTCAACGGGTTGCCCAAGCGAATGACTTGGCCGTAGCTGTACACGTCATCGATCTTGACGGGCGTAGAGGGGCGCTTATATTGCCATTTCATGGTATCGCCTGCGGCGGTGCCGCTATCGCTTCCGCTACCGGCGGCAAAAATCAGTGAGTTGAAGTTCTCATAAATCAGCTGCGCGGTGTGATCATTTTCCACGAAGGTGGCATCCGACAGGTCGGTGATACCGCTGAACTTGACGATGCCGAGCCACGACGACCCAACGATTCCGGCAAAGCCGCCGTTTGTGCCGCCGATGGTAGCGCCGCTGGCGGTTTTGACCTTCAGGCCACGCACTTCTAGAACGTTGTTTGTGTCCACGACGCCCACGGCGCCGCCGTATTTGCCATTTGCACTGGCGTAGCCCGAGGTTGAGCACGTCACTGTTGCATCACTGATGACCACGGCGGACACGTTAGCACTCCTGCCGCCTTCGCCAAGGTAGCCTACTAGGCCGCCTGCGTAGGTGAGTTTGCCGTTGGAGCCCACGCCGAACGACACCGCAGTATCACCCTGCACCGTAAAGGCATGCAGCGCGTCGCCGTTCTTCTTCCCCCACAGCTTACCCACCAAGCCGCCGTAGTTGCCGTGCTTGTTGTCATCCTTGCCGTTTTGTAGCGTGCTTGTATACGAACCGCCATTGACGGCCACATCGCCGTTCGATATGTCGAGTACGCCGAACAGTCCACCGGCGGAAGGGGCAGCGCTCGTGTTGGACACACTGAGCGCCACGCCCTTGCCAAAGTCGAAGATGCCGCTGTTGATGGTGAATGCGTCGGCAAACGAGGCGTCGCCGATAAGGCCACCTGCATACGTCCCGGCAGATGACGATCCAACCGCATACGCGGGCTTGATGACAATGGCCTTGCCCGAGGCGTCTTTTCCGCTGTTATCCTTGCCCACGGTGAGCGTGAGCTTAGTCGCCTTACCGATAAGACCGCCCGTCGCGTTTTTACCTGCGACACTCAGCGCCGAGACATCGATGCCAGTTGGTAGGGCGACGGTGGCACCCTCCTGCGCCTCGCCGATAAGGCCTCCTGCGTTGGCACCATCGGCTGTCGCGTTGATGGTGGGCGTGCCGTCGAGGTTGTCCGGCAGGGTAAGGCCCGCAAGCGTAAACGATGCTCTTTCGGCAAGGGTGTTCACAAGCAAGCCCATGTTGCCTGCGCTCGATTGCATATCGACTGCCAGGGGGCTGTTCGCGCTTGTTGTATAGGTGGCGTTAAGCGTGAGCGCGCCCGTGACCTCGCCCACAAGCGGCGAGGTTAGCTTGCAGATGTCCTTTTCGGCATCGCTTTTGGGCGTGCCCACGGTAACGGTGGCAGCAAGCGTCTTGTCCGCACCCGTGACCTTTGCGGCCACGATGGGCTGGGCATCGGTACCCTTCCAGGTGAGCTTTACGGTGCTGTTGGCGTCGCTGAGCTCGATGTTGTTGAAGAGCGTCTTGTTGACGGTCAGGGTCCTGTCGCCGAGGTTGAGCGCGCCTTTGAAAGGGTAGGCATCGCTGCCGAAGCCCTGGAACGTGAGGCTACCCAGGCCGTCCACGATCTCCGCGCCGCACACGTCGAAGTCGATGCCGGTCGAGCCACCTTTGGAGATGTTCGCGTTCTGGTAGATGGCGGGATCGGTATTGGAGATGGCGATAAGGTCGGCGTTGGACTCAAAGGTAATGGCCGTAACGGCGTCCGAGTCGTCAGTGATGACATCGCCGTCACCCAACACGCGCCTGAGGGCCTCGACAGTAGCGATGGTGGGGGCAGTGTTTGCCTGATCAGCAGCATCCGCGTCCGCGTCATCCGCTTGTTCTTCGTCAGCAGCACCCTCATCGGCAGCCGCATCGTCTTGGGACGCGTCGCCCCCCGCTGGAGCATCGCCGCTGGTGGTTCCATCGGTCGTGGAGTCCTGCGATTCGCCAGCGTTGGTAGAACCGTCGCCGCCCTCGGTAGCGCCAGCGTCGGCGCCCGGAGTCGTTGCGACATCATCAGATGTAGCCTGGTCAGCATCTTGCAGCGCGGTGGCCACAGCATCCTGTACGGAGCGCGCCGTGTTGCCCGCGGCGCGCGCGGCGGAGACAGACGCCTCCATAACGGCGTCGAGCTCTTGCGCGAACACCTCTGTGGAAGGCGCGAGCGCCTGGAAAATCATGATCGCAGTCAGGCATGCGGTTGTTATGCGCTTTGCCGTTCTCATCTGGTCCTACCTCGTTCTATCTCATGCCCCGTGCGGGGTCTCAAAATCTATGCTTGCGGATCGCTCGGCTAGTTCTGTGCGGCCGAACACGTAACGCCAATGGCTCCCCAGCTGGTCGGCTTCGAATCACCCTTCCGGTAAAAGGTGATGATTTCCGAGCCAGGAGATGCATCGTATGTGATCGAGTTGCCGCTGACGGCTGCTTGCCCATTACCGTTCTTGTGATTCGCCTCAAAGAACGGATCGAGCTCGACCCCGTCTCCCCACATGAGCTTCACCTTGGTCGTAGCACCCGTAACCGTCACGCGATAGTTGTAGGCATCAAAAGCATTGATGCCCAAGTTCTTATCGGTATCCGAGTTCTTGTCGACCCACTCGCCCGAAACGCCCGAAGCCGTCACCTCTGCACGCTCGGAAGGCGCAATCTTGGCCGCAAGCCATTTGAGGTTGGTGCCAGGGCTATTGGAGCCGACCTGGGCCTTAACGGTGAAGGAGGCCTTGTTGAGGTCCGCCTTGGAAAACGTAACCTTATAGGTATACATGGTCGCCTTGTTGGCAGGAAAGGAAAGGTTGACCGTGCCGCCCGCCGTCAGCGTAGGCGAACCGCTTATGCTCCAATCTGTCGTTCCCGTCGCCTTCACGCTCAGCGTCGCGTTAACGTCCTTGTCGTTGACCTTGTTCTTGTCGCCCAGCAGATGGTTGTAAATGCGAAAGGTAAAAGAGCAGTTTTCCCCACTCGTGTCGGCGATGACGCTTCGGACGGCAATACCCTCGTCATTCAGCGTCTCATTCGTGTAGCCCGTAAGCATGTCCGAGGCAAACAGCGCCTGTGACGTGCCCGAGACAGCGACCGACTTAAGGAAGTCGCCCGCCAAAAAGGCCGTGTAAGTAAGGTGGGTACCCGCCACAATCGCGACGGCGCATAGCAGCACCGCAACCGCCCATAGGCGCTTGCGCACTTTGGAATTAGGGGCAGCAGACTCCGCCAAGGCAGACTTCGCCGCATGATCATCAACCTGTGCAAAGTGCTTTCCGGCAGGCCTTGCGATTTCATTTTGTGCGTTCTTGTCTTTCCTCATCTGGCGCCCCTCCCTTCCTGCTATTAGTTGCCGCTCGTGCCGCGAGCGATTAGGTAGACCATGTCGGTCTCTTTGACGTTTGAGACCTTGGCACCACCCACGGTTACGCCATCCGCGTTCCACGTGCACTCAACAATAAAGTTGGTGGCATCGTTGGCTTTCGTGCCATTCCAACCGTCTAGATCGTCTTTTTGGAACACGTGGTACCGATACAGCGGACGGGCGTTTTTCTGGACGTTCACGTACGAGCCGTACGTCGGGTCGTTTGCCTCAAGCTCTTTAGCCAACGCACTTGTCCCGTCCGCGGAGTTGATAAAATGGAACTCAATCGGGGCGCCCTTCTTGCTCCACGAATACGGCTGATTGAGTCCGTCGAGGCCGACCACAGCGCCGCTCGTATTACTCGGATCGTTGACCGTCACGTGATATACATTGATCGTCAGCCCCGTGATATTCGTTGTGTTGGCAACCTGCAGCTCAAACGCTTGACCGCCGGCAGCGGGATCGCCATTGTCGCTCTGCACACAAAGCGCGCGACGAACGGTCACGGTACCGTCGTCTTTCTTCTCATCGCCGCGCGACTCGTCATACGAAATCTCGATGGGCTCGATGCTCGTCTGGTTGGGACCCATGATCTTGAGCTGCGCGGGCGTTTGGATCTTGCCCACCGTGGACAAACTTTTGCTGCCCACAAACCACGAGAGCGACAAGCCGATGATAAGAACGATTGCCGCCAGCAATATCAGGACCGCAAGGGCCTGCGCGCGGTGGTTTTCTATCCAATTGCGGGCATCGCCGAGGCGCGTTTGCATGGTGCTCATGAGCTCACGCCCTCCTGAGCGCTAATTCTTAGTTGGATGTATTCGACCTTATTGCCGATCTGCTCGTCGGCATTGTTGTACAGCGCCGAGCAGATGGCGGTGTCGCTGAAGGACATGCTAGACGAAACCAAGGGGGCGTTGACAGCACTTGTGCCGTTTGCCGCGCCATAGAAGTAGTTCGCTTTATGCTCGTTCACGTCCGCCTGCAGAGCGCCGTAGTCAGACTTTGCGTCGCCCGCCGCCGCAAACAGATTCTTGTAGTAATTCGTGTTGCCGGTAAGGACGAAGTTCTGAAAGTACTCCGGCCATACCCAGTACAGCGTGACGGGAACAGACTGGTTCGTCGGTTTAGCCTCGTTCCCGCCCTCGCAAAAACTGCTCTTTGGAATCGTGATTTGGCTGTTCGTCACGCGCCCCGAGTAATACCCGTTCTCGCAGCTCGTAAAGAACAGTACATGGCCTTTGATCAAGCCAAGGAGTGCCTCTGCCTCGGGCGCCAGCGTTCCTCCGTCCCCAACAACGCCAACAATGTTCGTGACCTTAAGCAAGCGCGACAGATTGATCGTGACCCCGTCCAGGTCACTCACCAGCGGCTTCACCGTAAATGTAATCTTGCCGCGAGCACCCGGGTACAGAGAGCCCGCGGTCTCGTTGTTGAGGTTGGAGCCGAGCGTTACCGTCATGGCGTCGGTCGTATCCAAGCCATCGATGGCATCCTTTTCCTCGCGCGTGCGCTCGGAGCGCTCGTAATAGCCCACGTGTGCGCCGGACTCACCCTCGCCCGCGGCGGTCAGCGTGTACCGCCCCGCCTTCGCCCCGATCGTGCTCCCCGTGGCGCTCACTCGATTGTTCGCGGCAAACCAGGCCAGGCATGCAAAGATGGCAACGATGGCGGCCAGCACAAACAGACCGCTCACCAGGAAATCCTTCCAGAAATCCTTGAGGGTCCGCACGTGCTCGTCGGCAGCTTGGCGGTACTCGGCCGCCGTCTTGTGCTGCTGGAGCTCGCTATGTCGGTCCATGCCACTCATCGCTTACGTTTGCCCTGCTTGCGGGCTTGCCATCCTTTTCCGCTCGGTCGCGTTTATCCGTTGTTCGCAGGTAGAGAATTCAGGCAGAATACAACACCGTACGATAAGGTAAAAGAATAGCATTGACCTGCGGTTCGCTCCACAACGCAAGCCTTAATGATGTCTTAAAAGTCAAACCCTTGGTGCAAGCGGTCAGGTTACTTCGCGCCAACATGGTGCAAACAAACCTGACCCCCTTGCACCAATCCGTAGCGCCGGGCGGAGAACACACGGCGTGGCGCCCCTTAACGCCCCAGCGCGCGCACGGGTATCACGTAGATACCGTCCTCGACCTCGCGGGCGTACTCACCCACCCCCACAATCACGGCCATAAACTCCGGTTCGCGTGTGCGTGAACGAGGATTTCCACAGACCTTCTTGCGAACGCGCTTGAGGCTCTCAACGCCGGCGCTCGCTTTATCTTCACTTACCTTAATCTCAAAGGCGGCCCACCGTCCGTCGGCTAGCTGCACGATAGCATCGCACTCAAGGCCCGAATCGTCGCGATAATAGCGCACGGGCGTGCTATCCAGCAGGTCGAGCGAACGTGCGTAGACCGAAAGGTCTCGTATGACCAAATTCTCAAACACCAGACCAAATGTCTGCCAGTCGGCAAGCAGCGCCTGCGAGGACATACCTAGCAAGGCGCAAGCAAGGCTCGGATCTGCCAGATAGCGCTTGGGCTTGACGGTAAAGCGCCGCTTGTCGCGCGCGGCGGGAACCCAACCAGGGACCTCCTCGAGAATGAACATGCCTTTGAGGGCATCCAGGTACCTGCGCACCTTGGTCTCATCGGCAAACGCTGCGGGTTCCTCCTCGGCACCGAACATATCCATAAGAATCGTTTTATACGTGGTTGCCTGTCCCAGATTGCGCGCGATCGATGCGGAGACTCGACGAGCAATATCGGGGTCGAGACCGACCGCCGGGAAGCTGCTCGAAAACGTGGTGTTGAGATATTCGCGAGCGATGAGCTGGGCGTCAGCCGAAACCATATCGATCGCCTCGGGCCAGCCGCCGCGGCAAGCGGCTTCGACAAGCCCCGGTGTATCGCCATCGCACCGGCAGGGCTCAAAACGACGCTCAAACAAGCCCGCCAGGCTCACCTTGCCGTTGGACTCACCTGTCTCGGCAAGCGTCATAGGGTGCATGCGGACGCGGCCGATGCGGCCAGCTCCACTATGCGCGGGCGCCTCCGCCTTTGAGCCAAACGCGGGCGTGGCGGAACCCGTGAGGATATAGGCGCCGCGCGTACCCCGGGTGCGGTCAACCTCGTGTCTAACGTAGTCCCAAATCTGGGGAACGCGCTGCCACTCATCGATAATATGCGGACGGTCTCCCAGCAACATCATCGCTGGGTCGGCACGCGCGAGGTCGAGATTCTCGTCGACATACGAGGCGGACGCCCCGTGCTCGAGCGCGGCCCACGTCTTGCCGCACCACTTGGTGCCCGCAATCTCGACCGCGCCAAAGACACGAAGGTAGCGCTCGATTTGCGCATCCACGATACGTGGGATGTATCCGTCCCGATGTAGCCTCTCGCCCGCCATGAGCCACCCCCGCAGATTTCCAGTTCCTGCTTTCTGATTCTTCTATTCCACTGTAGCAAATTCGGATTTTCGGGTGGTTGCGATTCGGATTTTCGTGTTCATATAATTCGGATTTTCCTGTTCTAAGGATTCGGATTTTCGGATGCATAAGATTCGGATTTTCTGAATCCGCTGGTCAGGGGCACCTCTTATCGACAAAAAGGCGGGGAGCACCGATACGGCACTCCCCGCCCACTCAATACGCGATGGCTTTCTCGGCTACAGCTCGTTGGCCGCGTGATACGCCGTGCGAATGGCGCTCGCGATGTCGGCGGTGCGCTCGCCCGAGCAGTCGCCCACGTAGGTCACGGGTACCGTCACGCCGTCCAGGTCAAACGCGTTGGCCTTGGAGCCCACGGCCATCACCACGTAATCGCAGGCGATCTTCACCGGCTCCTCGGCGCCGTCCTCGGTGGTGCGAATGGCCTCCACGCCCTCGTCGGTAATGGCGGTCAGGCGGGTCTTCACGTGCTGCTCCACGTTGTGCTCTGCAAAGTCGCTCATGATCAGCGGCAGAATGGTCTCGGACTCGCCCGCGGCAATCTTATCGAGCATCTCCACGATCGCTACCTCGCAGCCGTGCTGCAGCAGGTACTCGGCAGTCTCGGTGCCCACCAGGCCGCCGCCAATGACGGCGACGCGGCCCGTAAGCTCCACCTTGCCGGCCAGCACGTCCCAACTCGAGACGACCTTGTCCGAATCGGCACCCGGAACGGGAATGACCACGTCGTGCGCGCCCACGGCCACAATCGCGGCGTCGGCGGCGTTGAGGTCCTCAGCGGTAGCGGCATGGTTGAGCTCAACCTTCACGCCCAGGCCAGGCAGAATCTTCTCGTAGTACTCGACCGAGCGCATGATCTCGTCCTTGCGCGGAGGCGCAGCCGCCAGCACAATCTGGCCGCCCAAGTGATCGCTCGCCTCGTAGACGGTCACATCGTAGCCGCGCTTGGCCGCCACGCGCGCGGCCTCCAGGCCGGCAATACCGCCGCCCACCACGGCGACCTTCTTGTCGCCCTCGCCCGGCTTAATGGCGATGGTCGCCTCGTCGCCGTTCTCGGCATTGAGCACGCACGAGATGTACTTGCGGTTTTGAATCGCGTCAACGCAGCCCTTGTTGCAGTTGAGGCACTCGCGAATGGGCTCGCCCGTGGCGGCCTTTAGCGCAATGTCGGGGTCGCACATAAGCGAGCGGCCATAGGCGATGATGTCGGCCGCGCCGTCTTCCAGAATCTTCTCGCCGGCCTCGACCGAGACCACGCGACCGACGGTTGCCACCGGCACGGAGACCAGGGCCTTGACGCGCTCGGCCACGGGCAGCGTCCAGTTGTAGGGCATGGCGCCCATGGGCGGAATGGTGTCGCCCATGTTGCCGGTGTGGTTGGCCTGCGCGACCTGGATCATGTCGATGCCCGCACCCTCGAGCAGCTTGGCAAATTCGCAGGCCTCGTCGGGCTGCAGGCCGCCCTTGCCGCGCGGCGTGCCGTCGGGGTTCTCCATAATCACAGGGAGCTTGTACTCCACCATCAGCTGCGGCGCGGCTTCCTTAATGGCAGCGACGACCTCGAGCGCATAGCGAACGCGGTTCTCGAACGAGCCACCGTACTCGTCAGTGCGCTTGTTGAGGATGGCCGAGCACAGCGAACCCACCAGGCGGTCGCCGTGGACCTCGATGGCGTCGATTCCGGCCTGCTGCGCGCGAGCGGCCGAGGCGGCGATAGCCTCCTTGATCTGGGTGAGCTGCTCTACGCTCGCCTCGTTCACGAAGTGCTGCATATCGTGGTGCAGCTTGGCATAGGCCTGCTTGCGGATCTCGTTGGACTCGGCCATCTTGGCGGCAAAGGTCTCCTCGTCACCGGCGGCCTTGGCTTCCTGCGCGGCCTTGGCGGCGGCCATGGATCCCATGACCATGCGGCCGACGCCGGGCACGTCGTACTCGGGGTGGAACAGCTGCAGCGCGACCTTGGCACCGTGCTTGTGGACGGCGTCGGCCAGCGCCTTAAACGTGGGGATCTGGGCGTCAGTCGCCAGCTTGGGCGTGGGGCTCGCGGTCATGACGGGAGCCACGTCGCCGATGACGATGTAGCTCACGCCGCCACGGGCCAGGCGCTCGTAAAAAGCCAGGCTGCGCTCGCCAATGGAACCGTCACGCTCCTCGTAGCCGGTGGTCAGCGGCGGGAACATAATGCGGTTCTTGAGCTCAAGGGGGCCAACCGTAATGGGCTGGAGCAGTTTGGATGCAGGTGTGGTCATGGACATTCCTCTCTTGTAGGCGCGGCGGCGATGGTGCCGCGTAGTTGTCTAGAGGATATGGCATGAGAGCACGGCGGCACAACGAAAATCGGCGAATATCAGGTGGCGGCAGGTGGATGGGGCGGGACGGCCCGTCGGTTTGTCTCAATCTGTAACAGTTACTCGGCAAAACCGGGTCTTGCTGTTACAGATCGAGACAAACGGGAGCGTTCCGTCGGAAAATCTCGATCTGTAACACCTGCAGACCAAAAACGACCCTAGATGTTACAAATCGAGACGAACAAATTCGGTCCGACCAAACATCTCAATCTGTAACATCTAGACCCACTTTTGACCCCTACCTGTTACAGATCGAGACAATAGAAACCATCCCAACAAAACGTCTCGATCTGTAACATCTATCGACCAAAACCGGCCCTAGGCGTTACAGATCGAGACAAACCAAACCGGGCTTCCGAATAATCTTGATCTGTAACAATTAGACGACAAAAATCACTCCTCGTGTTACAGATTTAGACAAACGGGACCCAACCCATCGGTATATCTCGATCTGTAACACCTAGCCACCCAGATCGGGTCTAGATGTTACAGATTGAGATTTTGTTTGAGAGACCGAAAATTGGACCGAAAGATGGTCCCTGGATA
Organism: uncultured Collinsella sp.; assembly: GCA_958418185.1. Lineage (GTDB taxonomy): Bacteria > Actinomycetota > Coriobacteriia > Coriobacteriales > Coriobacteriaceae > Collinsella. Next base: position 20,327 of record CATZEP010000007.1, on the reverse strand, counting down.
ATAAAAAAGCTCGCCGGCTAAGCCGACGAGCTGCAAGTTCTTGGTCGCGGGGGCAGGATTTGAACCTACGACCTCCGGGTTATGAGAGTGCTTTATATTATTCTGTCCTGCAAATCTAATAGCTCTTCTTTCATGTGATAACATGGTATTTGAGCTGCTGTTTTGTTCATACAGTTCATACAGTTGCGTAGCGTTTAATCATTCAGTTAGTTCTTCAAAATCAGCTGTTTGCTACACGATTGCTACAAAGCTGCTACAAATACAAATATGAAATGTTCTTGAAGGGTTGGGCTATGGGCACGCTTTACTACACAGGGCAAGAGTTGCTAGAGGATAAAAAACGCGGCAAGTTTCGCGGGCGGCTGTCATACCGCGACACCAACAACAAACGCCGATACGTAACGCGCACGCTAAAGGCTACGGGCAAGCGGGCGGCAAACGCAGAGCTTGCAGCATGGCGGCAAGAAAAAGAAAAGGAACACAGCGAAAGCCTAGCCCACAACGGCGGCGTATCGGTGCCGTTGGCAGATATGCCTATTCCCGACTATGTGTCTCAATACATAGACGCAAAGGAGCAAACAAAAGCTATCGAGCCGTCAACCATAAGCGGCTATCGCGATTCGCTGAGGTATATATCCGCAGCTTTTAGTGGGACGCGATTAAAGGATTTACAACCTATTGATGCTGAAAGATGGATAGCAGAGCTTGTAAAAGAAGACCGTTCATCTTCCACAATAGGAAAGGCTTTCAGACTGCTAAAGATGGTTCTTAATAACGCTATTGCTACGGGCGTTATTGATAAGAACCCGCTATCCCTTGTTAAGCCGCCCAAGCGTGTCAACAAAAAGCAGGGCATCAACGCGCTAGACGAAACGGCACTTGCCGAACTTCTCGGAAAGTTAAACCTACTTGAGCTGTCCCCCGTCACTGTCGCGGCATACATTGCACTCAACACTGGGATACGGCGCGGCGAGGTATGCGGGCTGCAATGGAGAGACATAGACGCGGACAATCGCGTTATATGGATTAGGCGTTCTGTTGGACTTGGTAAAGGGGGCGCATATATCAAGCAGCCAAAGACCGACAGGGCAAGAGACGTTGTTCTACCCGATACCTTGCTAGACGTGCTTGAGCAATGGCAGGAAAAACAGCGGCAGACATTCGCCGATAACATGGCATCGCTTAACCCCAATTCTTTCATTCTGGGCGATGCACTCGGTTACTACCACCCAGACAGGCTATCTAAGGACTGGGCATCACTTACAAAAATGCTTGGCGCACGCGGCACCGAGGGGCGGCGTTTATCCTTTCACGACCTACGGCACACGTGGGCAACATTGGCGCTTGCCCACGGCATGGACGTTAAGACCGTCTCAAGCAACCTAGGACACGCCAACGCGGCTATGACGCTTAATGTGTATGCAAGTGCAGACCCAGACGCGAAGCGGCGGGCGGCGGGCATCGTAGAAAGCCTAATGAGATGCGATTAACCAACGAACAGGTAAGTAGTTTTCATACTTAGAAAGGACATGGAAACATGGATAAACAGAGCAACGCACTGATAACGTTCAACGATGAACCAGAGGATGCTATTTCAGCCTTAAACGGCGCGGCGTGTCTGCTTAAAATGCTTGCGGATTCAGCCAATACGGGCGTTAGCCCATACAAGCATATTGGCGATGCTTACTATACGTTGGGCGCTGTTATTGAAGCCGCAACATACAAGCTAGAAAATACAATCTTCAGCACCGATAAATAAACGCCCATACAACTAAAAGACCTAGCCACCCTATACGCCCGATATGGCAACTCTATAGGGTGGCTTTACTCTTTGTATAGCGACCCTATAGAGTGCCAATACAGATAAGAACAGATAAGACTAGATAACAGCAGCCCGCCACGCTTGCGCCTTTAGGGGCAAGCGCGAGCGCGGCGGGCGTGCAACCTTATTAAAAGAAAAGAAGACGGCAAGCACTGTTGAAAACTGGTTGAAAACCTGTTGAAAACTTGTTTTAGCGCACCGAGTTATGAAGTCCATGTGTTAATCAAAACTCATTTACACACTTTAGCGTTAATAAAAAAGCGCTGGTAAACATACCTTTAAGGGTTAACCCAACCTAAAACCATCGCTTTAGTAATTACCCAAGGTCACATATTACGTTTTGGCGAGTCTCTTTTAATCACGCCCGCTGCTAATTCAATCTTTTCTGAATGATATAGCTTATTAAATTGCCTATTGGCGTATTCGTTTGCTAGAAGCCCATAGAACGCTTTCATGTTTATATAGCCCCATCGAATCGCGATTCGTCCAACTCGGCACGTTGAAAGGGGCACTAATGAAAAGCACCGAGCGGCAAGAAGCACCGCGCAACTTAAAAGACCTTCAAGAGCTTGTAACCGTTAAGCAGGTTGCAGACTGCTTGCAAATCTCAAAGGGCACTGTTTACAACCTTGTTAAAGATGGACAGCTGTCGGCGGTAAGGATTCGCGGAAATATGATTCGTCTTAACCGCGACCAAGTGTGCCGATATTTCGGTTTATAACGGGCGGCGGCTATGGGCGATGAACTTAACAAAGCAGGTGAAGCATGTGCGGCGCGGGCACTTTCCAACTGCCCCATATCATGGGTTAAGCACGAAGCCGCTAACGCTGGGAACCCCTATCTTAATCAACTTATTTCAGTCGGTGGAATGGAGTCCTACGGGCGTTATTGGCGGCTTGTTGAACTGCTTTCGAACACGACCACACACGCCATACCGCGCGAGGGTGAACAGGGTTATAGGGGCTTTCAGCTCGGTTTGCGCTTCAACTGCCCCGAGGAATACGAAGCCTTTATAGCAACGCTAATAGACCTTGAACTTGTAACCGTCGGCAGCAGCGGGCGGCGTGGTATGCCACTTGTTGATGAATCGGCGCTTGCGATAGGAAAAGCCCGACTAAACGGTAGCAAAGGCGGCAGGACGGCAGCACGTAACCGCCAACGTTAAAACGGACAAATGGAGCGATTCGAAATGAATAGAAGCCTACTTGACGATTCAATCATGCAATGTTCAATCAACAACCGAAACGATGAGCGCGAATCATGCTTTGACGCTTTCAGCACTTGCGAGACGTGCTTTCGTGAAGAAATGAGCCTTGCAAATCAAGCCTTTAGCGATTTGGCACGCTTGCCAAGTGATTTAGATTTGTGCGAGCCGTTGCACCGAGACGAAAGACGCGTACAGGACGCAAATGCCCAGTTTTGCCAAATCCTCAAAGCGCTCGACATAGGCAACGCGGCAGAGCTTGCAGACGCTTTAAGCATCGACATAGGGATTTGCAAACGCGTTTATAACAATCCCTTGCTATGCAATGGAAAGGAACGCGCCCTCATATTGCAAGGGCTTGACGATTCAAGTTCACCCTTTCTTGATGTTTGGAGTACCGAATACAGGAACGGTGAATCTGTAGGCGAAGCGTTAGCAGCGTGGACGCGTGAGAACTTCAATACACCGTATCAGTTCTATAAGCAGGCGCAAGAGTTTGAGTTGAAAAGCTATCTCATTGGAATTGTCGGGAAGCTCAACGACCGCGAGCGATTCGGTCTGCTATATGCGCCAAGTCTCGAACGGGCGATTAAAGAAGCGGCGGCGATAGCACTTGAGGACACGCCAACAGGCGAACCAGCTATAGAGCAGATTAACGCTTGCATTGCATCGCTCAACCACGCCAAGGAACAGCTGCTTGATTCTTTCAGTGTTTTAGTTGAAGCGCGAAAGCAATAGACCGTGACGGGAAACACGGGCGCGGCGGGCGGCGTGCGATTTGTTATAGCCCTATGCGACCGCAAGCACCGTTCGAGTTTATCAGCGTATCAGCGGCAATTTAGCACTATAGCAACAAAGATATTGGCATTTGAGCGTGTCCCAAAAGCACACGTTAAGAGACGGCGATAAGCAACCGAGAACGAAGCAGAAAACAGACACTTTAACCGTCTCTTTAACTGTCTCTTTATTATTGTCCCGAAATGCTATAGACTTTTAGATACACCTACAAAGGGGGCAAGTAATGATATTTGGATATGCACGCGTTAGCACCAAAGAGCAGAACCTAGACCGACAACTAGACCAGTTGGCTAAACGTGGCGTTGATAAGATTTTTAGCGACAAAATCAGCGGCGTTAAAGAAAGTCGCCCCGAACTCGACAAAATGCTTGGACAGTTAAGGAGCGGCGATACTGTTGTAGTTTGCAGCTATGACCGCTTGGCGCGAAGCAGTAAGCAGCTATTCAATCTTGCCGAGCGCTTCGAGGAAAACGGCGTTTCGCTTGTATCCATCAAAGAGGGCACCGATACCAGCACCCCACAAGGGCGTTTCTTCTTTGCAATGTGCGCGGCTATGGCACAGTTTGAGCGCGAATTGATTAAGGAAAGACAAGCAGAGGGCATCGCAGCGGCAAAAGCACGCGGGCGGCAGTTTGGCAGACCCGCCACAGACCCCGACAAGATGGATACCGCCATAAGGCTATACAAAGACGGCGGCATTTCTGTTAAGGAGATATGCGAGCGCACAGGCGTAAGCCGTGCTCCGCTTTATAGGGAACTCAAGAAAAAGGGCATCGAGCGATAGCACCGCCTGCTACAACGCTGCTACAATCAATTCGCCCATAGCCGAACAGGCTAACGAAAAAGAGCGCTTGCCATTCAGTTGGCGGGCGCTCTTTTTCGTTGTTGTATGGCGATATTTGCCGCTTTGACCAATTCGCACGTACTCAATAAGCGGCAGGGGCAAGAAAGCCGCTTGCAATGCCACCACAGAGCCGCAAAACAGCAATAGCGGGCGGCGGGCTTTAACCAAGTTGGCGCTTTTAATTAAAAGACGGGCGAAATACCCCCAACTCGGCGTAAAGGTTAAAGTTTCTAAATATATCGGTCTTATTCTTCTAAAAGAAGACCACCCCCGTCTGAAAAACCCTAACACGCAGTAATTTATCTTCCGTCATTGGTGCCCTATGGCTATAGCCCTACTTGAACATGGGGGGGATACCCCAGTAGCAAACTAGCGAACTATTAGCGCGGCTCGAATTGAGTTTAGTTTGCAGTGTCATTTGCTACAAAGCCTGCTATAACGCTGCTACAAATATGAGATATAAAAGAAAGCAGCCCAGAGGAACAATGCCTTTGAGCTGCTAAAAGTTCTTGGTCGCGGGGGCAGGATTTGAACCTACGACCTCCGGGTTATGAGCCCGGCGAGCTACCAGACTGCTCCACCCCGCAATGTCTGGGCGCCTCATGTGCGCAAAAAAGAATATTACGTGGGAGTTCGGTAAACGGCAAGGAAAATCTCGTAGAGCATAATTCCTTCATATTTAAAACCCCTCAGTCCGCATCACCGTAAACGAATCGCAGCCGAGCGCCGTCGACGGCGCGTATACAATGGTGCGCGTCCTTTTATGCCAACACTGGGAGTAGACATGCTGCTCGCTATCGATATGGGAAACACGCAGACGGCCATGGGCCTGTTTGACGGAGACGAGCTGGTGCAGTCGTGGCGCATGCCCACCGACCGCTCCTATACCGCCGACGAGATCCACGTGCGCCTGATGGGTTTCTTTAAGATGTACGGCCTTTCGCTCGACGCGGTCGACGCGATCGCCTTTGCGGGCGTGGTGCCGCAGCTCTCGCGCGAGTGGCACGCCGTGGCCGACCGCATTGCCGCGGACGCCATCGTCATCGGGCCGCAGACGGCCGCGGTGACCAAGCTGCGCGCGGCGCGCCCCCAGGCCGTAGGCGCCGACCGTGTCGCCAACGCCGTTGCGGCAGAGACTTTCTACGGCGCACCGGCAATCGTGGTGGACTTTGGCACCGCGACCAATATCGACGTCATCGATGAGGACGGGTATTACATTGGCGGGGCGATCGCGCCGGGCATCCGCATCTCCATGGACGCACTTGCCGCCCGAGCCGCCAAGCTCGCCAGCGTTCCGCTCGAGGCGCCCGAGCACGCCATCGGCCGCGATACCGAGGAGTGCATCAAGGTCGGCGCCGTGATGGGCGCCGCCGCCATGGCCGAGGGCCTGGTCGCGCGCATGAAGCGCGAGCTGGGCCGCGAGGATGCCACCGTTATCGCCACAGGCGGTCTCGCCGGCATCGTCGCCGATTCGACCGACGCCTTCGACGTGGTCGATGGACAGCTCACCATCAAGGGTATCTGCGAAATCTACCGCCGCATGCAGGAGCTGGGGTAAGGCAGGGGCTTAAGTCGAGCACGCCCGATGCCACAGCCCCCGCAAACGTTCGCCAAGCCTATTCCTCAAAACTGAAAAATTTTCAGTTTTGAGGAATAGAGACTCCTCGAATACGCCCAGCACAGCGATATCGTGCATGTTTCCTATTCCTCAAAAACGAAATTTTTTCAATTTTGAGGAATAGGGCCGACGCGGCCATTCTCTCGGGTCACACAGAAGCCCTCCCCGGTGCAGGCCGAAGAGGGCTTCGTTGTCATCGTTATCTTTGAGCGCTGGCGCCTCGCGTTACAGCCCGCGAATCCGTACGGCCTCGGGCGGAAACTCCTGCTCGCCGGCATCGGTCTTGATGGTCGCGCGACCCCAGATATCCAGGCCCGCAAACACACCGACCGCAAGCGGCAAACCGTTGGGCGACACCGCCGCAACCTGGCGGCCCAGCAGCGGCACCATGTCGAAGTACTCGCCCAGCACGGGAGCCAACGGGCCGGCAGCGCCCTGCGGCGTGTTGGCAACAACCGCCCAGGCGTCCACGCGGGTCAACACGGCGGTGGCCAATGCCTCGACCAGCGCTTCGTCAGCCACATCCACACAAAGCTCGCTCAACGCCGAACGCTCGATATCCACCGTCACGGCACCGAACATGCCCGCGGCACCGGCGCCGCCGTTGACGGCGACGCGCGCAAACGACGTCTCAAACGTGGGCGCGCCGCACACAATGTCGCTCGGCCACTCAATGCCCACCTTGCCGGCAAGGCCCAGGCCCGGCGTCGACGCCGTGCCCACAAGCGCGTCCATCATGCCCATCGCCGTCACAAACGGCAGGCCGTGGAAGGCATGCATATTCACATCCGGGCGCATGACCAGCGAAAACGTCAACGACGCCTCGCCCGCGCTCCAAGCGCACCAGCCCGCGGACGCACCCTCGCGACCCGCGTCGCGCGCGGCGTCAAGCTCGGTACCGACGGCTACAGCATTCATCTCAATCATCTACATACGCCCCAATTCGCCCACGATATGGCCCACACGTTCCTCGGGCTCCTTGACCTCGACACCGTTGTAGCGGAAGAACCGCGCCGGGTCGTGCATCAGGTCCTCGAGCGGCACCAGCACAAAGTCGCGCTCGCCGATCAGCGGATGCGGCAGGCGCAGCTTTTTGCCGCCGTGGGTCTCGCCATCCATCCACAGCAGGTCCAGGTCGATGGTGCGCGGACCGTTGGCCTTGGCCTTCTTGGAGCGGTCGCGCCCCAGCTCGGCCTCGATCTTCATAAGCTCGTCGAGCAGCACCAGCGGCGCCAGCTCGGTCTTGATCTCGATGACGGCGTTGGCGAATGCGTCCTGGCGCGTCTCGTAGGCCGGCTCGCTCTCGTAGATGCGCGAGCAGTTGGACACGCAGGTGAGCGGAATCTCGGCGATCATGTCGCGTGCGGCGCGGATGTTATCGCAACGATGCCCCAGGTTGGAGCCCACGGCCACAAACGCACGGCGCGGCTGCGGCTTGGCGACAGCCCAGTAACCGTTCAGGAACTGCGCAAAGCCGGTGACGTCGTGCACGCGCACGATGTTGGCACCGGCCTGGATAGCGCCCAGGCACACGCCAAACGTGGCGGCATCGCGCGCGGCGGCCTCGGTCACGCCCGAAACGGCGCCCACAAAACGCTTGCGCGACACGGCACACATGAGCGGGTAGCCCAGCGACGCCATCTTGGCGGTCTCGCGCTGGATGACGATATCCTCGTTGGCCGTCTTGCCAAAGCCCGGACCGGGATCGATGCAGATGCGGTCGCGCGACACGCCGGCATGGATGAGCGTGCGGGCCTGGTCGGACAGAAAGCCCATGACACGGCGCATGATGGGCGCCGAATCGGGCAGGGTAAAGCGGCGGAGCTGAGAGGTGGGCACGTAGGCCTCCTCGCGGCGGGCGCTACGGCGCATCATGGCTGCCAGGCGGTCATTGGGCTCCGGCGCGGACTCAGGGGTCGCGGCGGCCTCGGAGACAGGGGCGGCCTCTTCGGCGGCCGGTGCCTCCTGCTTCTGCTCGTCCGTGGGCTCGGGCGCGGGCTCCGGATCGCCAAACGGCAACGAGGGCTGCACCACGCCGCCTGGCAGCTTGGCCTCCGTCTTGGGCTCGCCCAGCAACTTGCCACGGCGACGGCGGGCAGGCTTCTCGGCCTCGCGCGCAGCCTCGGCGGCCGCCTCGCGTGCCTTCTCGGCAACAAACGCCGCAGCAGAGGTATCGAGCTGCACCGTTGCATGCGTGCGCGTGGGTGCCGCGACCTCGCCGGCGTGCATCACGATAACGCCGCAGGTGCTCGTCGCGACAAACTCGACCATCTTGGGATCGGTGAAGCCCGTCACGTCGTTGACGATCGAGGCGCCGCAGCGCACGGCCGCCTTGGCAACCGCCACGTGGCGCGTGTCGATCGAGACGATGGCGCCCTCTTTGGCCAGCGCGCGCACCACGGGCAGCACGCGGCGAGCCTCCTCGTCGGGATTGACCGGGGTAAATCCGGGGCGCGTGGACTCGCCACCCACATCGATGATGTCGGCACCGGCGTCGAGCATCGCCAGGCCGTACTCGATGGCGGCATCCGGATCGAAGTGCTCCCCGCCGTCGCTAAACGAATCGGGCGTCACGTTGAGGACGCCCATGATGCGCGGGCGGTCAAAGCTGAGCTCGTACTTTCCGCACCGCCATGTCTTGCTATCGTTCGCCATGAACATCCTCCTAAAATGCCCGCGCCGCCGCGCCTGGGCGCTGGCGGCGGGGTCGCTTTGCAATCAGTCTTTCTATTGTATCCGCGCACACGGGCTAGAACGCAAACGCGGCCGCGATGTCGCAAGAAATCAGCAGGTCGGCATTTGCATCCTGATCGGTGGGAGCAAGATTGCAAATGGCCAGCGTATCGCCAGTAAAGTAGCGCGTAAGGCCCGCCGCCGGATACACTACGAGCGAGGTCCCGCCCACGATGAGGGCATCGGCTGCGGCGATGGCGGCAACGGCGCCGGTTAGCACGCGCTCGTCGAGCGGCTCCTCGTAGAGCACCACATCGGGCTTAATGCGCCCGCCGCACGCAGGACACACGGGCACGCCCGCGGCGTCCTCGTGCTCGCGCGAGCAAATCCACTCGGCGCTATAGACCGCGCCGCACGACTGGCAAATGTTGCGATGGACCGATCCGTGCAGCTCGAACACGCGCTGCGAGCCGGCCGCCTGGTGCAGACCGTCGATATTTTGCATCACCACGGCGTCGAGCTTGCCGGCGCGCTCCAGCTCGGCCAGCTTGGTGTGGCAGCGGTTGGGCTTAGCGTTAAGCGCGATCATCTTGGTGCGGTAAAAGTCGAAGAACTCCGCAGGATGCGCCTCGTAAAAGCTATACGACAGCATGGTCTCGGGCGGATAGGCAAACTGCTGGTGATACAGGCCGTCCACGCTGCGGAAATCGGGGATGCCACTTGCCGTGGAAACACCAGCGCCGCCAAAGAAGACCACGCGCTTGTGGGTGTCAAACAGATCCGCCAGGGCGGCGGAGGCCTGCCTGGGGTCCGATATTGCCTGCGTCATATGAGTCCTCCGTCCTTGTTGGTCGGGCAGCGTTGAGCGACGTCCCAGCATGCGTCCTTTAAGTCAGCATGCGCGGAGCCCACCCCGCCCCTGTTGCGCTAATCTTAAGCCTGCCAACCCCGTCGAAAGGACACCATGCCTCAGACTTACACTTTCGCCTCGTGGAACGTCAACGGCCTGCGCGCCGTGCTCAAAAAGGACCCGAGCTTTATCCAGATCGCGCAAGAACTCGACGTCGATATCCTGGCGCTGCAAGAGACCAAGTTGCAAGAAGGCCAGGTTGATATTGACCTGCCCGGCTATCACCAAACCTGGAGCTACGCCGAGCGTAAAGGCTATTCGGGCACTGCGGTCTTTAGCCGCCAGGAACCGCTGCGCGTGCTGCACGCCGACGCGCTGCCACCCTACGCCGGCGAGGGCGAGGCGGCCGTACTCGTCGCCCAAGCCGCAGCCGAGGGCCGCGTCTGTGCGCTCGAGTTCGACAAGTTTTGGTTTGTGGATGTCTACACGCCCAACGCACAAAATGAGCTCGCGCGCATCGACGTGCGTATGGCCTGGGACGATGCCTACCGCGGCTTTTTGAACGCGCTCGAGCGCGAGACCGGCAAACCCGTCGTAACCTGCGGCGACTTTAACGTGGCGCATGAGGAGATCGACCTTAAGAACCCCAAGTCCAACCGCGGCAACGCAGGCTTTTCGGACGAGGAACGCGGCAAGTTTACCGAGCTGCTCAACGCCGGCTTTACCGATACCTGGCGCGCGGCAAACCCCGACGTCGAGGGCGTCTACAGCTGGTGGAGCTATCGCTTTAATGCCCGCAAGAACAACGCCGGCTGGCGCATCGATTACTTCCTGGTAAGCGACGCAATCGCCGACAACGTACGCGACACCGGCATCCGCGGCGACATCTTCGGCAGCGACCACTGCCCCGTCACCCTCACGCTAGAACTCTAGCCCCAAGTAATTCCTGGGGGGGACAGAGGAAAACAGATTGTGTGGCCCCTCTCCCCCTATAAGTTGCGGTGGAATAGTTCCTGTTTGGGCAGCAAATAGCCAAAAACGAGAACTATTCCACCGCAAGTTCGTGAGGGAACGCGAAATGCCTTACAGCCCGTATTTCACGACGACACGGTTAATGCGACGGCACCAAGGCCTGTACAAGGCGGCCAAAAACACGCAGGTCGCAAGGCCGTGCGTAATATCGAACGGCACTGCCGTGGCAAGACGCGCCATGGCGCCCGCCCACGTGAGCGGCTGCACAAAGCCGATGATGTCGTAGGCGTTGATTACAACTCCATAGAGCAGGCCCGACGCAAAGCCGTAGGTCAGCAGCGCCGGCATGCGCACGGTGCCATCGGCGCGATCAAAAGCGCCCGCATGCGCCAGCGCGCCGCCAACATAGCCAACCAGGCCCCAGGCATACATCTGCCACGGCGTCCACATGCCCTGCCCAAAAAAGAAATTGCTGGTCAGCGCCGCCAGCGCGCCGACCATGAAGCCGTTGCGTCGGCCCAACGTCGCCCCCGCGATAATAGCGATGGCGCTCACGGGTTTAAAGTCGGGAATGGGGCCAAACAAGATGCGCCCCGCCGCGGCCAACGCCGCCAAAACCAGCGTTGGCATAATCTGGCGCAGGCCAGGTCGCGACGCCTCGTAGCCCGCAAAGAACAGCGCGAGCACCAGCGCCACCACGACAAGCATGGCAAGCGCCGCCTGCTCAACGCCCGCCAGCAACGCCGCAGCCATCACCGCTGGCACCGCCAGCAGCAGCGGGATCTCCAGTTTTGCGAGTAGGCGCGCGACGCGATAATCCGTCATCCCATCACGCCCTATAAAACACGTTGTCGGCAAAGAAGTCGGCCGGCGGCTCCATGCAGGCAATCTCACCGTCAAACATCATGGCAATGTCATCGGCAACCTGCTCGGCAAAATCCAGATCGTGCGTGGCCATGATGACGGTACCGCCAGCCTCCGCATGGTCACGCAAGGCGCGGGCGATGATGCGACGGCTAGCCAAGTCCAAGCCCTTGGTGGGCTCATCGAGCAATAGCAGTTCGGGGCCAATCAGCAGCAGTTTTGCCAATGCAAGCAGTTGACGCTGCCCGCCCGAAAGATCGTACGGGTGGCGCCCATCCAGGCCCGACAGCCCCAGGCTCGCCGCGCGCTCCTGCGCCACAGCCTCGTCATATCCGCAGGTCGAAGCCCATTCCATCAGCTCGTCGCGCACCGTCTCGGCAACCAGCAACGCCTTGGGATTCTGAGGCAGCAGTGCCGCCGAGGCCGCCCCGCGCTCCATATGCCCACGCTGCAACTTGACCGTCTTGGCTAGCACCGAAAGCATTGTCGACTTGCCGCAGCCGTTGCCGCCAACAACCGCATGCACTGCGCCAGCCGAGAACGCCGCATCGAGTCCGCGCAGCACCCAGCCGGACGCTCGATCGTATCGAAACCAGCTCCCTGCCAGGGTGGTAGCCGACCCAGCGTGCATTTTTGGGAGTATTCGACATCCACCGGCGCTGCTGAAAACTCCGTTTTTTGCACGCCGCGAGGCGCCCCACCCTGGTGCCTCGCCAGAAAACAGCTCTTCGCGATGCCCCAAGGAGGCGATATCAGGCACCTCGCATACGCGCCCGCCCTCAATCCGATACGCACACGTCGCGTATTCGAGCATCGGGCGCGGCTGGTGCGTCGCCACAACAACCGTGCAGCCCAACTCGCGATTCACGCGAAACAGCGCATGCAGAAAACTCTTCTCGGCAACGGGATCCAGTTGGGACGTAGGCTCGTCGAGCAGTAGTACGCGCGGGCGCAACGCCAGCACGGCCGCCAGCGACAGCAGCTGCTTGCGTCCGCCCGAAAGCGTATCGGTATCGCGGTGGAGCCAATCCTCCAACCCAAAGAAATAGCTGGTCTCGGCCACGCGACGGCGCATCTCGTCGTGCGACATACCTAAGTTTTCCAGGCCAAACGCCATCTCGTGCCACACGGTTTCGCACACGATCTGGTTCTCGGGGTCCTGAAACACATAGCCCACGCGCTCCGCAGACGCCCGAACATCCATGTCGGCAACGTTCTCGCCCAGCACGCGCAGCTCACCAGCGCATTCGCCCGTCGGCGAAATCTCGGGTTTGAGCAGCGAGAGCAGCGTTGACTTACCCGACCCAGTACCACCTACCAGCAGCGCAAACGCACCTTGGGGAACAGACCAGTCGAGCCCGTCGAGCACCGGCGCCTCGGCCCCGGGGTAGGCAAAGCGCAGGTCCCGCACTTCAATCGCCGGCGCATCCGAGCCACACGCCGCGCCCGCCATCATGCTTCCGTCCAACCGAGTCATCAGCCAAACCTCTTCTCGTCAATCGCGCGCAGCACGCAGGGCAGCGCCATCCAGGCCGCGTATACAACATAGCCTGGCCACGGCGCCGGCACCGATAGTTGCGGGTAAAACGAATACTGCGCCGTCGCGGCCCACGCCACTGCCGCCGTGGCCACACCAAACAGCGCAAGCCCAACCAGCGCGGCAACATCGCCGCGCCCCAGCCGATACCGCGCGTACGTCGTGCGGCGCGTCGCGGCACCCCACCCACGGGAGCGCATGGCGTCCGCGCGCTCCAGCGAATCCTCCATGCCCCAGCCCATCAACACGCTCGATGCCCGTAGGCGCGAACGCACGGGGTCGGCCGACGCATGCCCCGGCACATCAATCGCATCCTGCACCGCCAGTACCGTACGACCGCGGCGCAAAAACTGCGGGATAAGCCGCATGCACATCGAGATCATGAGCGCGATCACCGGCGCGGTGTTACCCAGAAGCGCAAGCACCTTGTCGTAGCTAAGCATCGATGCCGCAGCCTCAAACCACAGTACGCTCGCCACAAACAGCCCGCCCATGCACAGGCCGTATACCATGCTCTCCAGATACACCGCGCGCATGCCAATACGGAACAGCTCCGTCGAGCCCGAGGCGCTAAACAGTGGATTGAGCACCGCGATGATCAAAATCACCGGCAGCTGCCAGCGAAGCGCCCCCAACGCACGCGCGGCGCCGCGCGTCGCAAACCCGTACGCCAACCCGCCCGCAAGCGACAGTGCAATCAGCACCGGCTGCATCGAGAACATGGTGAATCCCAGCGTCAGCACCATGTAGAGGGCCGGCACCGCCGGATGCGACATCGAAAATGCCGCAACGGGCTCGTTGCCCGATTCCTCTCGTATGATATCCACGGGCACCTCCCATCCCTCGCGCAAAACGCCAACGCCGCAGCGCCGCCGCCATGCACAACCAGCGCAAATACCACGTCGGCGGTACCGACATCGGCCGCCATGCGCCAATCGTTACGCGCTCATCATATGCCTGCGGTATCATATTGCGCCGTGTATCGTTTCCAAACACACGTCTCTATAACGTAACAGGAGATCACATGGACGCAACCGCAATTATCCTCGCCGCCGGCGAGGGCACCCGCATGAAGTCGAACCACTGCAAGGTTTCGCACAAGATCCTGGGTAAGCCCATGGTCCAGTGGATCGTCGACGCCACCATCAAGGCCGGCTGCAGCCGCGTCGTGGTCGTCATCGGCAGCCACGCCGACGAGATGCGCGCCCTTATCGACGGCGCCTACGCCAACAGCGCCACCAAGGTCGAGTGCGTCGAGCAGACCGAGCGCCTGGGCACCGGCCACGCCGTAAAGGTCGCGCTCGAGGCCTGCGGCATCGCCGAAGGTCCGGTCGTCGTGCTCAACGGCGACCTGCCGCTCATCACCGCCGACACCGTCGCCAAGTTCGCGCAGACCGTCGCTACCGGCGAGCTCGCCTGCACCGTCATGACCATGACCCCGCCCGACCCCTTCGGCTACGGCCGCATCAAGCTGGGTGCCGACGGCCAGATTGAGCGCATCATCGAGCAGAAGGACTGCGCGCCCGAGCAGGCCGCCACGCTGCTCGAGTGCAACGCCGGCTGCTACGCCTTCGACGGCGCGCAGCTCGCCGCCCACATCGACGAGATTGGCAACGACAACGCACAATCCGAGTACTATCTGCCCGACATGCTCGAGATCCTCAAAGGCCACGGCCAGGCAGTCTCCATCTTCCACTGTGACGACTTCCGCGACGGCCTGGGCGTCAACAGCCGCATCCAGCTCGCACAGCTTACCGCCATCGCGCGCGACCGCATCAACGAGCATTGGATGGCCGAGGGCGTTACCTTCATCGACCCCACGCAGGCCTGGATCGGCCCCGACGCTACCATCGGCCGCGACACCGTCGTGTGGCCGCAGACGCATCTGATCGGCCACGTCACCGTGGGCGAGGAGTGCCAGCTCGGCCCCAACAGCCGCCTCACCGACACCACCGTCGGCAGCGGCTGCACCATCGACGAGACCATCGCCATCGAAGCCGTCATCGAGAACGGCGTCGACTGCGGCCCGCGCGCCTACCTGCGCCCGGGCACCCACATGCTCGACGGCTCCAAGGCCGGCACGCACGTGGAGATCAAGAAGTCCACGATCGGCGAGGGCTCCAAGGTTCCGCACCTGTCCTACATCGGCGACACCACCATGGGCGCCGGCGTCAACGTGGGCGCGGGCTCCATCACCTGCAACTACGACGGCGTGCACAAGCACAAGACCGTCATCGGCAAGGATGCCTTCATCGGTTCCGACACCATGATGGTCGCGCCCGCCCAGATCGGCGACGGCGCGCTCGTGGCCGCCGGCTCCGTCATCACCGAGCCGGTCCCGGCCGACGCGCTCGGTCTGGGCCGCGCCCGTCAGGTAAATATTGAGGGCTGGGCCGCCGATTATCGCCGCCGTCTGCACGAGGACGACGAGGTATAACGTTTTACCAAGCACAAAAGGAGCTGTTCCCATGGGGACGGCTCCTTTTTCTATGCTGACCTGCGCGACCGGATGAGTGGTCGGTTCGTGTCCGTTGACGGTAAAGACGTTATCAAGACCCGATTAACCCCGCCGCGCGGTTACAATGCAAAAAGGCATCTATATGGCATTCGATGTATAAAGGAGAAGGGTAATGCCGATTAATGATCCCGAGAAGTCGGAGAATATGCGCAAGTCCATCCGCGTGTATTCCGGTTCCTCCAACCGTCCCCTCGCTCAGAAGATCGCTGAGTACCTTGGGGTCGAGCTTTCGGGCCTTACGCTAAAGCAGTTCGCCAATGGTGAGATTTACGCCCGCTACGACGAGACCGTCCGCGGCGCCGACGTCTTCCTGATTCAGTCCGTGGCCGGCGGCAACGTCAACGACATGCTCATGGAGCTGCTCATCGCCACCGACGCTGCCAAGCGCGCATCCGCCCGCTCCATCACCGCCGTCATCACCCACTACGGCTATGCCCGCCAGGACCGCAAGGCCGGCCCGCGCGAGCCCATCACCGCCCGCCTCGTCGCCAACCTGCTCGAGCGCGCCGGCGTCAACCGCATCATCACCCTCGACCTGCACCAGGGCCAGATCCAGGGCTTCTTCGATATCCCGGTTAATCACCTGTCCGCACTGCCGCTGTTTGGCCAGTACTACAACGACATGCACTTCGACACCGACAACCTGGTTGTCGTCTCCCCCGACGTGGGTCGTGCCAAGGCCGCCAAGAAGCTGTCCGACATGCTCGGCTGCGACCTGGCCATCGCCCACAAGGGTCGTCCGCGCCACAACGCCGCCGAGGTCATGGGCATCATCGGTGACATCAAGGGCAAGACCTGCATCATCAACGACGACATGATTGACACCGCTGGCACCCTGTGCGCCAACGTCAAGGAGCTCAAGGCTATGGGCGCTGGCGACATCTACGTCTGCGCCACCCACGGCATCTTCTCCGGTCCGGCCATCGAGCGTCTGAACGACGCCCCGATCGTCGAGTGCCTCGTCACCGACGCCATTCCCGTCGAGGTCGGCGGCAAGATCAAGACCATCTCGGTCGCCGAGGAGTTCGCTCAGGCCATCTCCGCCGTTTACCACGAGGAGCCCGTCTCCACGCTCGTCGGCGGCGACTTCGCGCTGTAGTCGCATCGTCCTTGCAACCCGGCGCATCGCCGCCGAAACAGAAGAAACCCCCGCGCTCCCCCTTGCTTCGCAAAGGTCGCGCGGGGGTTTCTTCTGTTTCGGCGGCTCGCTCTGCCGCGGCCGTGCTTTTGTCTGGTGGGATTTCGCTGAAACGAAGTCTCGCCTTCGGCGGGCGTGGTAGCCTTTGTCGTTGATTAAACTTTTGTGTAACGAAAGGAAGCATATGGCAGCTGCACAGCCGCTTAAGATTCGCATGGTTGCCGGACTTGGCAACCCTGGTGATGAGTATGCCGAGACCCGCCACAACGCTGGCTTCAAAGCAATCGACGAGCTGGCCCGTCAGGCCGGCGTCACGTACTGGAAAAACCAGGCCGGCGCCGAGGTCGCGCTCATCAACATCAACGATCCCGAGGAAGAGGGCGGTAAGCGCCAGATTGTGCTGGTCAAGCCGCAGTCGTACATGAATACCTCGGGTGGCCCCATCTCCAAGCTCTGCCGCGAGTACAAGATCAAGGCCGAGGAGCTGCTCGTGATCCACGATGAGCTCGACATTCCCGCCGGCGACGTGCGTGTTAAGGTGGGCGGCGGCCATGCCGGCCACAACGGCCTGCGCTCCATCATCGACAAGATGGGCAGCCGCGACTTCAGCCGCATCCGCACCGGCATCGGCAACCCTCCCGGCAAGATGGCTGTCGCCGACTACGTGCTCAAGCAGCTGCGCGCCCGCGAGGCCGAGGACTTCCAGGACACTTGTGCCCGCGCGGCCGACGCCGCCGGCCTGGCGATCGTGCACGGCGTAGTCTATGCCCGCGACCATGTCAACGGCGCCGCCTCCGCCAACGGCAAGCACTAAAACCTACCATTTAGGGACAGGTTTATTTTGGCAGGTTTTGTCTGCGGAAACGCCACAGTGGCCGCGTCGCAATAAACCCAGTGCCACCATGCATGCGTAACGCCCCAAAGGGGGCCGACCTCAACGAAGCGCGAGGCCGGCCCCCTTTGCCGTTTTGCCTGATAAAACCTGCCAAAATAAACCTGCCCCTTTTTGGTAGGTCACTTTTCCCGCCTGCCAAAGATACACGTAAGCGACATGTCCATGAGGGTATAATTTGCACCGTATGTCTGCACAACGCCTGTGCGCGTACGGTTTTATTCGGGCTACCGTCCATTTCCGTGGAGGCACGGTTCGGCGGCCCTAACAAGAGAGGGGTTCTATGTATAAGATCCTGGAGAAGACGCAGTTCTCGGAGAAGGTGTTCAAGTTCCGCATCGAGGCGCCCGCAATCGCCAAGCATGCGCACGCTGGACAGTTCCTCATGGTTCGCGCCAACGAGACGGGCGAGCGCGTCCCGTTTACCCTGGCCGGCTGGAACGGTGACGAGGGCTGGGTCGAGTTCATCTTCATGGTGATCGGCAAGACCACCGAGATGCTTTCCACCTACGAGGCCGGCGAGTCGCTGCGCGACGTCGTGGGCCCGCTGGGCGTTCCCACCGAGATGGCTGAGGGCCCCTGCGCCGTCATTGGCGGCGGCGTCGGCCTGGCAATTGCCTTCCCGGTCGCCAAGCACCTGGTCGAGACCGGTCATGAGGTGCACGCCATCATGGGCGCCCGCACCAAGGACCTCCTGCTCATGGAGGATCAGTTCCGCGAGCTCCTCGACGAGGACCACATTCACATCACCACTGACGACGGTTCCTACGGCGAGCAGGGCGTTGTCACCGCTCCGCTGGAGCGTCTGCTGCAGGACAAGGCCGTGAGCCAGGTCTTCTGCGTCGGCCCCGTTCCGATGATGAAGTTCTCGACCCTCACCGCCCAGAAGTACGACACCCCCATCACCGCGTCCCTCAACCCCATCATGGTTGACGGCACCGGCATGTGCGGCTGCTGCCGCGTCGAGGTGGGCGGCGTGACCAAGTTCGCTTGCGTCGACGGCCCCGACTTCGATGCCACCCTGGTCGACTGGGATGACCTTCGTGCCCGCCAGGCCGCTTACCGTTCCGAAGAGGGCGAGTCCCTCAAGGCCTATGAGGAAAAGAGCTGCGCATGCCACTAGTTAACGGTCGTTTCGTTGCCGATATGAAGTCGCCCCGCACCCCCGATAACGAGGAGCCGGCTGCCGAGCGCGCCTGCGACTTCCGCCCCGTCGACAAGGGCTTCACCGAGGAGATGGCGCTGGCCGAGGCCGAGCGCTGCCTCAACTGCAAGAAGCCGTTCTGTGTTGAGGGCTGCCCCGTCAACATCAACATCCCCCGCTTTATCGAGCAGATCCGCGAGAAGGACTTCGGCGGCGCTCTCGATACCATCCGCGAGGACTCCATGCTTCCCGCCATCTGCGGCCGCGTCTGCCCGCAGGAGAACCAGTGCGAGGGCAAGTGCATCCGTGGTAAGAAGTCCGAGCCCGTGGCCATCGGCCAGCTCGAGCGCTTCCTGGGTGACCGCCCCGAGCTCGCTTCCACGCCCAAGATGGCCCCCAAGAACGGCAAGAAGGTCGCCGTCGTCGGCTCTGGCCCGTCCGGCATCACCTGCGCTGGCGAGCTCGCCCGTAACGGCTTTGACGTCACCGTCTTCGAGGCATTCTTCACCGGCGGCGGCGTGCTGGTCTACGGCATCCCCGAGTTCCGTCTGCCCAAGGCAGTCGTCAAGCGCGAGATTGACGGCCTGGAGGACATGGGCGTCAAGTTTGAGTACAACTCCGTCGTGGGCAACATGGCCACGGCCGAGGAGCTGTTCGAGCAGGGCTTCGACGCCATCTACGTGGCGACTGGCGCCGGCCTGCCCAAGTTCCTCAACGTCCCCGGCGAGAACCTGCCCAACGTCTTCTTCGCGAACGAGTACCTCACCCGCGTGAACCTGATGAAGGCCAACAAGTTCCCCGAGTACGACACCCCCACCAAGCACGGCAAGAACGTCGTCGTCTTTGGTGGCGGCAACGTGGCTATGGACGCCGTCCGTACCGCCAAGCGCCTGGGCGCCGAGCACGCCATCATCGCCTATCGTCGTACCGAGGATGAGATGCCCTGCCGTCGCGCTGAGCTGCACCATGCCAAGGCCGAGGGCGTCGAGGTTCTACCGCTCGTCTCCCCGCTCGAGTTTGTCGCTGGCGAGGACGGCTCCGTGTGCGCCGTCAAGGTCCAGAAGATGGAGCTCGGCGAGCCCGACGAGTCCGGCCGCCGTCGCCCGGTGCCCATCGAGGGCGCCATCGAGGAGATCCCCTGCGACGTCGCGATCTCGGCTATCGGCACCAACGCCAACCCCTTCGCTGCCAAGATCGGCGGCAAGATGGAGCTCAACAAGTGGGGCTACATCGTCGCCGACGAGGAGACCGGCCAGACCACCGATCCCCGCATCTGGGCCGGCGGCGACATCGTCACCGGTGCCGCTACGGTCATTCTGGCGATGGGCGCCGGCAAGAAGGCCGCCGCTTCGATCACCAAGAGCCTGCTGGGCGAGTAATCACCTGCAGCGCTAGCCACCAAACGGCAAAGTCCCCGTCGAGCACACGCCCGGCGGGGACTTTTTCTATATCG
>CATZEP010000006.1 GCA_958418185.1 uncultured Collinsella sp. | reverse complement strand
CATGGCCTCATCAAAATCATCGGCGACCGCGTCATGTGACTCGGTACCCTCCACCTTAGGATCGACGACCTCGCCTGCCGGCGCGGCGCTCTGATCGATAGTCAGGTGCGGGGTGCGGACGGTCTTGTCTTGATTGGTATCACTCACCGGAAACCTCCACGGTCTGGACGGTAGTCTTGGACGGCAAAAAACGAACGCGCGCAGTCGTGCCCGGCGTGCCGAGCATAGTGTCGCAGGCCTCCTCGATACGTTGCTGCATCGCGGCTGCAAGGGAAGCCACGTCCCGGTCGTCGAGCGCGATGGCGTCGACCTTAAAACGGACGTGCGATTCGTCGGAGCCCTGCACGCGCGCCTCGACATGCTCGATCATCACTCGGTCGTCGCGCTCTGCCGCGGTGCGAGCACACGAGGAGAGGGCAGCGAGCGTGACCTCGATATTACGCTCCCCCGCCGGATGCACGCAGGACGGCTCGCGACGAGCAAACACCAGGCGGAAGAAACCCACGAGCACGCCGAGCGCCACGACGCCGCCGCACGCCGTAACAACGATGCGAGGCAGCGGATCGCGCATCAGCAGCATAAAGCGATAGGTATATGGCCCCCAAAACTGGCAGACCAACGTACCCAGCGCCACGACGGCGGCGGCAAGATACACGATCGCCAGGGCTCGTTTGAGCACGCGCATGCGGCGCTCCCTTCAAATCTCGATCCACAGAATGCAAAACGATTCGCATCATTATAAAAGAGCCGGGTCCGGTGCCTCATGCACGCGGATCCGGCTCATCTATTCCACGAGGCTTGCATGCTCGCTTCATTATGCCCAGATATGCACGGCTCAATCCGTGCGGGCGCTACTCCTCCTCGAGGGCAGCGATGACCTCGTCGGTCATGTCCATGGTGCTGTAGACGTCCTGGACGTCGTCGAGCTCCTCAAGACGGTCGATGAGGCGCTGAACCTTCTTGGCGTCGGCGCCGGAGACCTCGGTCGGGGTGGTCGGGACCATGGTGGTCTCGGAGCCCTTGACCTGGACGCCCTGCTCCTCGAGCGCCTTGGAGACAGCCATGACCTCGTTGGCGGTAGTCCAGACGATCCACTCCTCGCCGGCGTCCTCGTAGTCCTCGCCACCGGCCTCGGCGATCGCCATCATGAACTCATCCTCGTCACCGGCAGCACCGTTGGCGATCATGGTCTCCTTCTTGGCGTTCTCGTCCAGGACCTCCTTGGCAACGACGATCTGGCCCTTGCGCTCAAACTGGAAGGCGACGGAACCGGAGGTGCCCAGGTTGCCACCAGCGTGGGAGAAGGCGGAACGGACGTCGGCGGCGGTGCGGTTGCGGTTGTCGGTCAGGCAGTCGACGTAGACGGCGACACCGGCGGGACCGTAGCCCTCGTACACGATGTTCTCGTAGACGGCGGCATCGGCACCCGAACCAAAGGCCTTATCGATAGCGGACTTGATCTTGTCCTTAGGCATGGACTGAGCCTTGGCCTTGGCAACGGCAGCGGCGAGGCTGGCGTTGTTCTCGGGCAGCGGGTCGCCGCCGAGACGGGCAGCAACGGTGATGTTGCGGCTGAGCTTGGAGAAGAGGGCGGAACGCTTGGCGTCCTGCGCGCCCTTACGATGCTTGGTTGTGGCCCACTTAGAGTGTCCGGACATACGTGTCTCCTATCGGTTTCGACCTAAAGCCCAGCGTGGATGCTCGGGCAATATAAACAAACGTCGTTATGATATACCTACCGGCCTGCAAGATAAACCCCAAAATGAAGGCGTCGTGATGATGCAGCCCCTTGGTGCAAAGTAACCTGTCCCCTTTGCACCAAATTAGGACCAGAGGAGGTCGCTGCGGGTGATGGTGGCGCCGATGGCAAAGGGCATGCAGGCGATGACCGGATACAGGTAGCGCATGTAGGTCGATCCGTTACATGGACCGATCAGGCACACGGCGAGCACGCCCAGCAGCGGTATCCAGATGGCCAGCGCGCGCCACGAATGGCGGCGCAACAGGTAGACCACCACGGCGATCATAATCCACACGTAGGTGGCCGAGCTCATGGTGAGCGAGATAAACGGGACGCGTTGTACTGCCACGCGATACAGGTTGATCAGGTGGTTGCACCAGCGCACGACCTTGCTATCGACCGGATGGAAGTCGAAGTACTTGAGGTTATCGGGCTTCGCCATAATCTCGGCACTGCGCGCCGTGCTGTAGACCCACGCATCGCGGGCACTCGGATAAAAGTAGCCGTAGTAGTTATTGATGAGCGCCGAGATATAGCACTCGGGATCCTTTTTGAACATCTGGGCCCACACCTCAAAATAGGCCTTGATGTCCTCCTGTGAGGCGTACTCATTGAAGCAGTTTTTGACGGCATCCGACTTGTCGGGGTTGTAGCGACGGCCCAGGTTCTCGTACTTAAGCACGCGATCGATCACAGCGCGCTCCTCATCGGTCACCAAGCCGTCGCAGGGAGCTTCCACGATGGTGCCGTCCTCCTTAACCGTGGGGTTGACGCCCGAGTTGAGGCCATCGTGCTTTTGGACGAAGCGTGCCGTCTGTTGAAACGGAATCGAGAGGATCTCGCGCTTGGAGCCCGGCGTGATATCGTGCGCCGGCATAAATACCTTGGTGAAATACATATTAGAGGCAAGGCAGAGCGCAAGCACCGCAAGAACTCCCACCCAGCGGAAACGCGGGGTGGCGCCCGAAGGCGCAGCACCAGCCTGCTTGGCTGCACGACGAGCCACATGCACGTCCCATGCGCAAAGCGCCGCCGCGATTACGCATGCCGCCAGGGGAAACACCAGGCCGCCGTTACGCAGAAACGTGGAGCCCATGGCGCCCAGAGCAAGCAGCAGCCAGTCGTGGCGCGCAAAGAGCACGGGGGCTTTCTCGCCCGTTCGCTCGACATTGGCATCACGACGGGGCAAGCCACATGCCACGAGCTTGACGGTCTGTACCAGCAGCACCAAGAACGCGTCGGCAAAGAGCACGTCTTTGGTGAGCAACGCCGCGTAGTTAGAGAACATCGGCATAAACACAAAGAACAGCAAGATCACGCCGCGGACCGGCAGGCTCACGCCCAGCTTGCGCAGCGACGAGATGGAATAGGCCATGCAGGCGGCCGTAATGACGAACTGAGCGCAGGTGTAGATGGCAAGACCTGCGTTGGCGCTGTTGAACAGTGAAAGCCCCAGCTGGACGCACGAACCGATGATAGCCGTGTGCACCACGGGATGATGTCCGTTGAGCAACACATTGGGATTGAGCAGACGCAGGTAGTCACTCGTGCCGTTGGGGTAGTTGAACCACTGGCGAATCTGCGCACCCGTATCTCCCATAAAAAGGCCGGGCAGCGAAGCGATGAGCGTGGGCGCCCAGGCGACCATAAGCACCAGGAAGGGCCCGGCAAAGGGATGGACCGAGAGCACGGCGTGAGCCACACGCCATACGCGGCCAAAGTGCGCTTCGGAAAACGGAATGCGCCGAGAGCTCAACCAATCTAGACACTCAAAAGCCAGGTAGAAAGCAACGACCGCCAAGAGCATCCAGCCCGCACCGCCTATCCAGGCACAGATAATGCGGGCCTTGTCGCCGAGCACGATCTCGGCCGAATCGGTGAGGTCGTAGCTGCGGCCAAACACCATGCAGACGGCAAAGAACAGCGACGGAAGGATCACCGAGGGACGCCAAGCGTCGCCGCGGCCAAAGAATACGTAGCGAAACGGCAGCGTGAGCAGGCAGGCAAGCGCAAGCAGCATGACCGCGTCGGTATGGCCGGCAAACGAGAGGAGCACCTCGTAGCACACGTACAGCATGCCCGAGGCTTTGGGGTCAATCGCCAAGACCGCGTTGCTCGACACCGGGGCGGGATCGATGGAAAACGCCGTGGTCGCCAACAGCGCGAGCAAAAAGGCGATGAGGGTCTGCTTGGCGGGATAGCGCTTAAACCAGACGATGCGGGCAGCGTCGCGCGCAGCCGTTGTGGAGAGGTCGGAATCCTTCACAGTCCGAAAGCCTTTCTAGAAACCTATCAAACTCGGCAAGACCACCACAAAGGTGCCTGTCCCCTTTGTGGTGGCCTTGGTTAGGCGTCGAGGTAGATGCGCTGGGGGCGATTGCGGTGTCGGGCGAAGATGATGAGCGCCAGACCGGCGATCACGAGCGGCAAACTCAGCAGCTGGCCCATGGTGATGACGCCGCCCAACAGATAACCCAGCTGGGCATCGGGCACGCGCACGAACTCAACGAGAAAGCGGACGATGCCGTACCCCATCACGAACACGCCCATAAACGTACCCTGGGGCAGTAGCGGCTTTTTGCGGCTGAGCACCTGCAAAATACAGAAGAGTACGACGCCCTCAAGAAACGCCTCGTAGAGCTGGGAGGGATGGCGCGGCATATCGCCCGCAGTGCCGCCAAAGACCACGCCCCAGGGCAGATCGGTCGGCTTACCCCACAGCTCGCCGTTGACGAAATTGGCGCAACGTCCCAGGCACAGCGCCAGCGGAGCACCGATCACAGCAAGGTCGGCGATGGTCCAGGCGTCGAGCTTATACATGCGGCACACGATGATGCCGCCCAAGATGCCGCCCACCAGGCCACCGTGGAAGCTCATGCCTCCCTCGTTGGTGGCAAAGATCTCGAGCGGGTGGGCCAAATAGTAGCCATCACCGTAAAAGACGACGTAAAACAGGCGCGCGCCGATAATAAGGCCAAAGACCGCGCCGACCACGACGCTCGTCAGGTCATCAATCGTAATGTCGAAGCCCCAACGACGTTGCGTGCGGTACATAACGACCGCCGTGAGCAGAGCGCCGACCACGTAGGCCAGACCGTACCAGTAGATGGTGATGGGGCCCGCCGAGATCGCGACGGGATCAAGCATATGGTAGAGGTCGTTGAGCATATCGATCCCCTGCTCCCTACATACAAATGCGGCCGCGGGCCTTGCGCTCGCAGCCGCATATTTGGACGTAACGTCTATGCGGAGCGTACCGTCCGCAGCTTTCGCATCTTAGAACGGCGCGTACTCGTCGTACAGGTCCTCGGCCTCGCCGGAAGCATTGACCTGCTCGACGCGGGTAACGCCGGGCACGTGCTCCTTCAGGATGCGCTCGATACCCATGGAAAGGGTCAGCGAGCTCATGGGACAGCCGGCGCAAGCGCCCTGCAGTTCCAGCTTAACGACGCCCTCGTCGTCGACGCCCACATACTCCATATCGCCGCCGTCGGCCTGCAGGTTGGGGCGAATCTCTTCAAGAACCTTCTTAAGCAGCTCTTCGTTAACAGCCACAGGGGCTCCTTTCTCACAATAACGCGGGCACGCCCGCGGACAGAAGCTATGTTACTACAGCCATGTACCCGCTCACGAGCCGTCCATGCGCGCAGACGCGACTTTCACGAGTAGTCAATTTGGGACGGGGCTCTTTGAGCTGCGTTCGTCGCCAGATAGCGACAACGCATATTACTGCTGAGCTTGTCCCCCGGTACCAATCTGGACATCGACGATGACCTGGCGGTAGCTGATGCCGCAGGAGTCGAGAATGCGGCGGCTGATACGGCCGTCGTCGGTATCGGCATACTTGTTGTCCAGGTAGACGACCTCGCCCACGCCCACCTGCGCCAGGATCTTGGCGCAGTCGTGGCACGGGAACAGCGTGACGTAGACCGTGGAACCCTCAAGGTCTTTGAGCGAGCCGCGGTAGTTGAGCACGGCGTTGGCCTCGGCATGCACCACGTAGTTGTGCTTATCCTGCAACGGGTCGTCGCTCGTGCCCCACGGGAAAAAGTCGTCGTTGAGTGCCGAGGGCGTACCGTTGTAGCCCACCGAAAGGATACGGTGGTTGGTGCTGGCGATGCACGCGCCCACCTGCGTATTGGGATCCTTGCTGCGGCGCTGCGCGGCGATGGCCACGCTCATAAAGAACTCGTCCCAGCTAATAACGTCGCGGCGCTTGCCCGACGCGGTTTGATGAAGATCGTCCGACATGGCAGACACCTCCGTAATCGCAACATTTTGACCCATTGTAGCAGGTGAAAGGTGGGGCTGTTTCCTCTCCCGCCGACGTCCTCAGCTTTATGCGCGACGAGGCTTTTGGTTGATGCGATACAGCTCAGCGAGACCCCGCAGTGTCAGTGCGTCGTCTACCGTCAGGCTGTGGCCGACCAACGCCGCGAGCGCCTCGGCATCGTCGCCGGTAATGACAATGGGCACGCTGCCCTCCCCCGCCGCCTTGGTCGCGCGCATCTCGGCAAGCACCATGTCGAGCATGCCGTCGATGCGGGCCACCTCGCCCAAGACCACGCCCGAGCGCATGGCCTCGCGCGTGTTGCGACCGATCACATGCGTGGGTGCCGAGGGCTCGACCTGCGGCAGGCGCGCCGCAGCGGCCGAAAGCGAGCGGGCGCCAAGTGCCAGACCCGGCGCGATGACGCCGCCGACAAAGGTTCCGCGCGCGTCGATGACCTCGATATTGGTCGTGGTACCCAGATCGATCACAATGCACGGCGAGCCGTAGACGGCACGGGCAGCCACGGCGTCGGCGATGCGGTCGGGACCGATCTCGGCCGGATCATCGTAGTGCACGGGTATGCCGGTCTTGAGGCCCGGCCCCACGGTGAGCACGCGCCCCGTGCAAGTGCGGGAAAGCGCCACCTTCCACGGGCGCTCGAGCGCCGGCACTACGCAGCTCAGCACTGCGGCTGCGGGAACGAGCACACCCGGCATGCCCGCATCGGCTGACAGCGCGCCCATGACCTGCGCGAGCCTCATGCGCGCCTCGTCGGCTGTGATGCTCGACGGCGTCGTGATCTCGCACGTCGCAAGCGGGCATTCCTGCGCCGCGGCCGAATCCTCGGCAAACAGGCCAAAGCGAATGAACGTGTTGCCCACGTCGACCGTCAATATGTATGCGCACCCATTAAGCATCGTCGGCGCTCCTTTCGTCTGCCCAGCAGTATATCGCCTCCCTAAACCAGTCATCCCAAAATGACTAGCTTGCGGCTATACTGGTGCGCGGTCGTGCGCGAGCTCACGCGGCGGCCCTTGGTAACCCGACTTCCCGCGCCGTATCCGTAGCGGCGCTCCCGGGGGAAGCGGATATACGCAAAGGAGTTCTATATGAGCAATCCCTCGAACCGTACCTCGATGCGCGGTCAACTCACGCTGCGCGGCGTCGTCATCGGCGTCCTTGGCTGCGTGATCATCACGGCAAGCTCGGCCTATACCGCCCTCAAGATGGGCGCACTCCCCTGGCCGATCATTTTCGCTGCCGTCATTTCGCTGTTCTTCCTGAAGCTCATGGGCAACGCCAGCCTCAACGAGGCCAACGTCACCCACACCATCATGTCCGCGGGCGCCATGGTCGCCGGCGGCCTGGCGTTTACCATCCCGGGCGCCTGGATGCTGGGCTATGCCGACCAGATCAGCTGGCTCGACATGTTTATCGTGGCGCTCGCCGGCACCATCTTGGGCCTTCTGGCCACCGCGCTCATCCACCGTCACTTTATCGTGGACGCCGCGCTGGAGTTCCCCACCGGCAACGCCGCAGCTCAGACCCTGCGTGCCACCGAGGCCGGCGGCAAGACCGGCAAGCAGCTCTTTGGCTCCATGGCCATCGCAGGCATCTACAGCGTGCTGCGCGACGCTCTGGGCATTGTGCCCAGCATGCTGTGCACGCTCAATATCCCCGGCGTGACCTTTGCCATCTACAACTCGCCCATGTTGCTGTCCATCGGCTTTTTGGTGGGCTTCGCCCCCGTCGCGTTCTGGTTTGCCGGCGCGCTGCTGGGCAATTTTGGCATCATCGTCGGCGGCACCGCTGCCGGTCTGTTTGACGTTATGACCGCACAGGGCATCGTCAAGTCCCTGGGTATGGGCCTCATGATGGGCTTTGGCGTCGCCGTCGTCCTCAAGGACATCCTTCCGCAGGTCGCCGGTATCGTCCGCGGCCTCGCCGCCGACAGCTCCACCGACACCGACGAGCAGTCGCTCATCTCGGGCTCCCTTAAACTCGACGCCGGTATCATCGGCCTGGGCGCTGCCGCCATCGCCGTGATCATCGCCATCGTGCTCGACCTTGGCCCCGTTCCGGCCGTCATCGTCACGCTGTTCACCTTTGTCACCACCATCATGAGCGCGCAGAGCTGCGGCCAGACGGGCATCGACCCCATGGAGATCTTCGGCCTCATCGTCATGCTCATCGTTGCCGCCTTCGCGCAGCTCGCTCAGGTCAAGCTGTTCTTTATCGCCGGCATCGTGGCCGTGGCGTGCGGCCTTGCGGGCGACGTCATGAACGACTTCAAGGCCGGCGCCGTGCTGGGCACCAACCCGCGCGCGCAGTGGGTCGGCCAGGCCATTGGCGGCATCGTGGGCGCCCTGGTCGCCGCCGCCGTCATGGTCGCGCTCGTCACCGCCTATGGTCCGGACGCCTTTGGCCCCGACAAGAGTTTTGTGGCCGCACAGGCAAGCGTGGTCGCCACCATGGTCTCGGGCATCCCGAGCGTGCCGTGGTTTGCGGGCGGCTTTATCGCCGGCATCGTCATGTACTGGCTCGGCATTCCGGCCATGATGATCGGCCTGGGCGTGTACCTGCCGTTCTACATGTCGCTCACGGCCTTCCTGGGCTCCTGCGTCAAGCTCGCCTACGACAAGTGGGTCGCTCACCGCGACGCCGAGGCCGGTCTTTCGGACGAGGAAAAGGCCGCCAAGGACGCCGCCTTCCAGGAGCAGGGCCTGGTTGTCGCCAGCGGCCTGCTCGGTGGCGAGTCCATCGTCGGCGTTATCCTGGCGTTCATCTCCGTGGGCTTAAGCCTGCTGGGGTAGGCCGACCAACAACGCACCAGCGCAGAGCGCGGGGTCGGAATCAAACCGGCCCCGCGCTTTTTTGTCTATTCGACTCTTATGATCCTCACGGCGTTTTTAGTCAAGCCGATTAGCCTGACTTCCAGGTCAACAAACCTTTTCTGACACCTTGCTCAGCGCGGTGTAGAGTAAAGACGACGGGCGGGATACGCAGCCCGTGCCAGAACGAGGTAAGCATGGAACTCGATAAACAACAGCTCAAGCGACTGCGCGAGCGCCATCATCGGCGCCATGGCATCCGCCCCGCCCACAGCGAGGCCATGAAGAACGCAAGCCGCTTTCTAAAGCAGGCATTCAACATTCGCGAGGGACGCGCGCCCTATCACGTGATTCGCAAGCGCTTTGTAAACGGGGCGCGCCTGACCGGCTCTCACCTGTGCATCCTCATCATCGCTATGCTCATCGCGAGCGTCGGCCTCGATATCGACTCGGATATCGCCATTGTAGGCGCCATGCTCATCTGCCCGCTCATGGGCTCGGTCCTTGCCATGGCATACGGCATCGCCACGCTCGACCGCGAGATCACCCTTGAGGCCGTCGCCGGCCTCGCGCTGCAGATGGTCTTTTGCCTGGTCACGTCCACGTTGTACTTTAAGCTCTCGCCCCTTGGCACCACCACGGCCGCCATCATCGACAATTCGACACCGACCGTGTGGGACCTTGCCGTCGCGCTCGCGGGCGGCTTTGCGGGCGGCCTGGGCAACTCGCGCGACCAGGAACCCGCCACGCTCATCGCCGGGGTGGCTGTGGCGACCGCACTCATGCCGCCCCTGTGCGCGGCGGGCTATGGCATCGCCATCGCAAGCGGGTCATTGTTTCTCTCGGCGCTCTACGAGTTTGGCATCAACGTGGTCTTTATCGCACTCGCGGCCGAAGCCGTTCTGCTTCTTTTGCGCGTGCCGCTCAAGCGCGACCTGAACGGCGACGGTATTGTGACTGCCGAGGAAAATGCCGAGGTCGACGAGCTATCGCGCAAGGTGCGCCGCCGCATCATCGTGGGCACGGTGATCTTTGCCATCCCCTGCATCGTTATGACGGCGGGTTCCATTGGCTCGGCGCAGGCCGGCGTGCAGGACGGCTACGGCGTCACCGAAACCACGCGCGAGCTTGCGGCGGTGCTGCCAGGCTTTAAGGACTACACCGTCGCCGTCGAGACCTCGTCTACCGAAGGCGAGGAGGAGGGCATCGTCGAGCGCGAGATTGTCGCCCATGTGACGACAAGCGAGGCGCTCGGGGCACACGACCGTCACATCGCCCGCAAGCTCATCGACCTCAATGTGCCCGAGCTCGATCGCGTGGAATTTGACGTGAAGTGATGCCGGCGCGGGATGAGCGCTCGCACGGACGCAAGTTATGACGAGGCGCAGACGCGATACGGACACGAGCAAATAGAGGGGTTCAGTTCACACCCGCGCCCCGCTCGCCGTTTTATTGCCGTGAATCAACTGGCCGGATCGACATCGCCAGACTCCACCATAAACGCAGGTTTGGTGCTCACCTGATAAAATCGGGTCACTTTGCTATCTCTAAATAGATAGAGCTGCCCCTGATTGCGTCGGCGCGATATATACGCAACGTGAACCGTGCCGAATTCTTCGCCGTTTTCCTTCTTTAATATCAGGATGTTGGGGTCATCCGTACGCTTAAACTGCCCGTCAACGCAGCTGCCGTCTTTGTCGACCAGTTGCCACCGATGGTTATCCTCTTCAAGAAAGGCCAGGGTTTCCAGACTCGTCTTGTCGTCCCGATAGTAACCGTCGATGGCAAACCCTTCGGAAGCGCATTCCTGCATATAGGACGTTTCCCGGCTTATAGCAAACAGCCCTGTAGCGCCCAGGAGCACAGCCAGGCAGACCACTGCAAGGGTTATCGAAATAGCACGGCGACCCATGTTAGCCCAACCGATAGTTGTTTAACTGAGCGCGAAACATACCTGGAACCTCCGATATCAGGGGGAACGTCGACAGCAGGCTGGCGACAACTATATGCTTCTGACATCAAACCATATGGCTGCCACTCGCGGAGGGGGCATCGGCGAACGGCGTGTTTTCATACTCCATTGGTCAAACCTAAGCGCGGCCCTACAGATCGTACTTGTACACGCGATAGATGTACTTTTCGGCTTCCATCTCAAAGGTAGCGATGGGTAGACCATACCGATCGTACTCGGTAAAGGTCTTGGCCTGGCCCGATGCCACGAGCATGCTATTTGAATCGCCAACGCGCTGCGCACTGCTCACATAGCCCGAAAACGGCACGGCGATCTGGTCCTCAAGTTCGTAGGTGCGCGCCGTCTCGTCCACTGTAAAGATGCGCCCAAACGAATGCGTGCCCTTGTTGTAGTCGGTCACCACCGCGGAGCCCAGCTGGCCCCAGTCGAACTTGGGATAGCTTTCGGCCGCACCAAAGTTGTTGTCGTATAGCAGCACCTGATAGCGACCGGTCGTTGCCGTGTCAGAACTCGGCAGATACGTCACGCTGTGCTGGCCCGCGTTGAGCGAAAAATCGCCCTGGGCCTGCAGCAACTTGTCCTCAAAGCCCGAGCCGGCCCATTGCCACTCCTTTCTATTTCTGGATCCATCTTCTCACTGTTGGCGGACGAAAATGATCCGTTTTCCTCCGTCCCCGAGAGGTCATTTTTTAGTACTTGAAGAAGCCCTCGCCCGAGCTTTCGCCCAGCTTGCCTTCGTCGAGCATCTTCTTGAGGACGGACGCCATAGCCTTAAAGTTGTAGGGCATCATCATCTTTTTGAGCAACGGGCTCACCAGGCCCGGGACCTTCTGATACTGCATAACGATGTTGTAGGCCGTCTGGATACCCACGGTGTCGAATACGCGGAATGGGCCCTTGGGAGCGCCGGTGCCGCGCGTCCATGCGAGGTCGATACTCTTGGGGTCGCTGACGCCCGAGACATACAGGTCAAGGCCCGAGAGTAGCCACGGCACCAGCATAGAGTTGAGCAGGTAACCGTTCTTTTCCTTGTTGACGGGAAGTGCCAGCATGCGAATGTCGTTGGCGAAGTCGACGAGCTCGTCGAAATAGCGCTTGTCGGTTTGGTCCTGGGCCATGACCTCGGTCATGTTGTTCTTCCAGATGGAGTTGGCAAAGTGCAGCGACAGGTACTTCTCGGGGCGACCAGTGTACTTGGCAAAGGTGCTCGGCAGCAGCGTGGAAGAGTTTGTGACGATGACGGTCTTTTGCGGCAGAACCGGGGCGAGCTTCTTGTAGAAGTCGATCTTTGCCTGTGTGTCCTCGGCCATAGACTCGATGACCAAGTCGGCGTCGGCAACGGCCTTGGCGAGGTCGAGCTCCAGCTTGAGTGTGGAGTAGGCACGCTCAACGGCGGCGAGCGCCGCCTCCCTGTCGAAGGTCTGGTCGCTATCGGCGATACCGGCACACCACTCGCCCGTACCGTCCGCCATACCCTCGATTGCCGCGATGTACTCCTCGCGCACATGATCGATCTTGGGCTGGGTGCGGCCGATGCTGCCCTCACTGCGCAGCCAAATCGTTACATCAAAGCCGCAGTAGGCAGCCTGAAAGGCAATCTGGCTTCCTAACACGCCGCCGCCGGCAACACAAACGGTCTTGTAGCTCATAGGAACAGTCCTCTCTTACGTAATTCCATAGATGTGTATTTATTCAACCGTAAGGGGACTGCACGCTGGGGGTGGGTTCTATAAACGGACGGTAATTTGCGGCGAACGGCTACATCTGTTCATTAACTCTCGATTTTGAGGGCATTTTTTGACGCTACTGAACCGCTGTTTTCGGAAGTGCGGGGAAAAATCGGGGTTCGCCGACCAGACCGGCCTTTTTTACAACAAAACCGCAGGTCGTGAGAGTCTAAAAAGGCGGTGTGCTCAGGAGGTTCGCGTTTTTTCCCGCACTTCCGAAATTCGAGTGCACAGAAGGCTGCGACAAAACGATTTACGCAACATATGTCCAGCAAAAACGGGTGGTAGCCGGTACGGCTACCACCCGTTTGTCTCATATCTAGCCCAAAGCAGGCCAGTTACTTCTTAATGCCGCGTCCCAGGCGCTCAGCGACCGACGCCACGGCACTCTCGTCGACCGAGCCGCAGCTCACGCAGCCATCGTGGGCACGCATCTGGCCGGTGACCTCGTCCATCGCGAGCGGCGCCACCTTCTCGAGCTTAAAGCCCTTGCCGGCGCGCATGTTTTCCTTGGCCACGCTGATCATGAGCTTAATGCGGTTGAGCTGGTTGACCTCGGACGCGCCGGGGTCGTAGTCCACCGCGACGATGTTGCTCTCGGGATGCTGGCGGCGCAGCTCCTTGATCACGGCCTTACCCACTACGTGGTTGGGCAGGCACGCGAAGGGCTGCGTGCAGATGATGTTGGGCGCACCGTGGTCGATCAGGTCGAGCATCTCGGCCGTGAGCAGCCAGCCTTCGCCCATGTTGTTGCACACCGAAAGCACCGTACGAGCCTTGTCCGCCATGGTGCCAATGCGCTCGGGCACCTCGAAGCGGCGGGACTTTTCGAGCATCTCCTCCACCGGCGTGCGCATCCAGTCCACCAGCTTAATGAGCGCCTGCATGCTAGCGCGCGCCGTGGCAGAGCTTCCCAGCTCGTCTTTTTGAAGCTCGGCGTTGCTCATGGAGTACAGGAAGAAGTCGAGCAGGCCCGGCACCACGGCCTCGCAGCCCTCGCGCTCGATCACATCGACCACATGGTTGTTAGCCGTGGGGTGGAACTTGACCAAGATCTCGCCGACCACGCCCACGCGCGGCTTGGTGCCCTCGCCCACAAGCGGCATGGTGTCGAACGCGTGGATGGCCTCGCGGCACAGCTTGGTGTAGTTGTGACGGTTGAACTTAGGCGCCAGCTTGCGGGCGCGCGCCATGTACTCCTCGTAGAGTGCGTTGGCAGCACCGGGCGTGGCCTCGTACGGACGGCAGCGATAGAGCATCTGCATCATCACGTCGCCAAAGAGCACCGCGTAGACTGCCTGCTTAAGCAACGCCGGCGTAATCTTAAAGCCGGGGTTGTCCTCGCCCAGCGCCACGGCCGAAAGCGAGATCACCGGAATCTCGGGGTGGCCGCTCTCGCGCAGGGCCTTGCGGATGAGTGCGATGTAGTTGGTGGCACGGCAGCCGCCGCCGGTTTGGCTGATAACCACGGCCGTCTCGGACAGATCGTACCGACCGCTCTCGATGGCCTCCATAATCTGACCCGTTACCAGGATCGACGGATAGCAAATGTCATTGTTCACGTAGCGCAGGCCAGCCTCGACGGCATCGTGGTCGGTCGAGGGCAGCAGCTCCAAGTTGTAGCCGGCACCGCGGAACACCTCTTTGACCAGGTCAAAGTGAATCGGCGCCATCTGCGGGCACAGGATGGTGTAGCCCTCCTCGCGCATCTGCTCGGTAAAGGGCACCTTGGGCCACGCGGTCGAAGCACTCTCACGCTGCGCCTCAAACGTGTACTTGCGGCTCGCGAACGCGGGGGCATCCGTGGAGGGCGCCACCGGCGCGGCATCGCCTTGCTCGTAGGCCTCGCCCGCGGCCGTGGCATCGGCCAGGCGCTCGGCCTCCTGGTCCCTGAGCGCTGCCATGAGCGAGCGGATGCGGATGCGCGCGGCACCCAGGTTAGACACCTCGTCGATCTTAAGCACGGTGTAGATCTTGCCGCTGGCTTCCAGAATCTCCTGCACCTGATCGGTGGTCAGAGCGTCCAGGCCGCAGCCGAAGGAATTGAGCTGGATCAGGTCCAGGTCGTTGCGCATCGTCACAAAACGGGCGACGGCGTACAGGCGGCTGTGGTACATCCACTGGTCGACGACGCGAATCGGACGCTCGGGCTTTACCAGATGCGCAAGCGAATCCTCGGTAAAGACCGCAAAGCCAAAGCTCGAGATAAGTTCGGGCAGGGCGTGGTTGATCTCGGGGTCGTTATGGTAGGGACGACCGGCGAGCACGATGCCGTGACCGCCATGGTCCTCGACCCACTTAAGAGCCTCCTCGCCCATGGTCTGGATATCCTCGTGGAAGCGCGCATCGGCCTCAAAAGCAGCGTTGACGGCGGCATCGACCTCGGAGCGCGTGATCTTGGGTCCACGCACGCGACCGCGACCGGCTTGCGCATCGGCCACACGGTCGACGGCGAGCACCTGGTACAGACGGCGCTTGAGCTCGGTCTTGTCGTGATAGGGCACAAACGGGTACAGGAACTCGATGTTCTGCTCGCGGATCTCGTCGATATTGAGCGCCAGCGCCGTGGGGTAGCTCATGACGATGGGGCAGTTATAGCAGTTGCCAGCCGTCGGATCCTCCTTGCGCTCCCAGCGCACGCACGGCATCCAAATAAAGTCGACATCGCGGTCGATGAGGTTCATCACATGGCCGTGGCTCATCTTTGCCGGGTAGCACACGCTCTCGGACGGCATGGACTCGATGCCCGCCTGGTAGGTCTTTTTGCTCGACTGGTCGGACAGCTGCACGCTAAAGCCCAGGCGCGTAAAGAACGCGTGCCAGAAGGGGTAGTTCTCGTACATGTTGAGTGCGCGCGGGATACCCACGGTGCCGCGCGGGGCCTCGTCGGGACTCAGGATCTCGCGGTTAAAGAGCAGCTCGTTTTTCTTTTTGAAAAGGTTGGGGGCCTCAGTCTTCTGCTTTTTGTGGCCGGCGCCCTTCTCGCAGCGGTTGCCGGTAATGAAGCGCCTGCCGCCGCCAAAATCGTTGACGGTAAGCTGGCAGTTGTTAGAGCAACGGCCGCAACGGACATGCTTTTGCGTCACGGTAAGGTGCGCGATGTCCTCGGCCGAGAGGATGGTCGAAGTGCCGTCGGCGCCGGCGCGATCGCGGGCGAGCAGGGCCGCACCGTAGGCGCCCATGCAGCCGGCGATGTCGGGACGTACGGCATGAACGCCGGTGAGCTGCTCAAACGCACGCAGCGTAGCATCGGACATAAAGGTGCCGCCCTGGACGATCACCTGGCTGCCGATCTCCTTGGGGTCGCGCAGCTTAATGACCTTGAACAGGGCGTTCTTGATGACGGAATAGGACAGGCCGGCCGCGATGTCGCCCACCGTGGCGCCTTCCTTTTGCGCCTGCTTGACGCGCGAGTTCATAAAGACCGTGCAGCGGCTGCCCAGGTCGACGGGAGCCTTAGCATGGATGGCGGCATCGGCGAACGCGCGCACGTCCATGTTCATAGACACGGCGAAACTCTCGATAAAGCTGCCGCAGCCCGACGAGCAAGCCTCGTTGAGCATGATGTGCTCGATGACGCCGTCCTTGACGCGCAGACACTTCATGTCCTGGCCGCCAATGTCCAGGATAAACTCGACGCCGGGCAGGAATGCCTTGGCGCCGCGCAGGTGCGCGACGGTCTCGATCTCGCCGGAATCGGCCTTGAGGGCCTCGATGAGCAGTGCCTCGCCGTAGCCCGTGGTGGTCACGTGGCCGATGGTGCAGCCGGCGGGGATGTGGTTGTAGAAATCGGCCATGATGACCTTGGCCGTGCCCAGGATGTCACCGTTGTTGTTGCCGTACCAGGTGTGCAACAGCTGGCCGTCCTCGCCCACGAGCGCGGCCTTCATGGTGGTGGAACCGGCGTCGATACCGATGAACACGCGGCCGGTGTAGCCGTCGAGCTTACCCTTGGGGACGACCTCGGTGTCGTGGCGAGTCTTGAACTCGGCAAAATCCTCGTCGGTGGCAAAGAGCGGATCCAGGCGCTCGACCTCGGCACCCTGCGTGTCACCCAAGCTGTCGATGGCCTCGATGAGCTGCGGGAACGTGCTGAGCTTGTTGGACTCGTGCGCCATGGCGGCGCCGCTCGCCACAAATAGGTGAGCGTTTTGGGGCACAATGCGGTGCTCTTCGTCCAGGTTGAGCGTGAGGTAGAAGCGGTGGCGCAGCTCAGAGAGATACTGCAGCGGGCCGCCCAGGAAGGCGACGTTGCCGCGAATGGGACGGCCGCACGCCAGGCCCGAGATGGTCTGGGTCACGACGGCTTGGAAGATGGAGGCCGCCACGTCCTCGGGGCGGGCGCCCTCGTTGAGCAGCGGCTGGACGTCGGTCTTGGCAAAAACGCCGCAGCGGCTGGCGATGGGATAGATGGTGGTGGCGTTGGCCGCGAGTTCGTTAAGGCCGCTGGCGTCGGTGTGCAGCAGGGTTGCCATCTGGTCGATGAACGCGCCCGTACCGCCGGCACAGGTGCCGTTCATGCGCTGCTCGATGCCGTTGTCGAAGTAGATGATCTTGGCGTCCTCGCCGCCCAGCTCGATGGCGACATCGGTGGCCGGGATGAGGGTCTCGACAGCGCGCTTGCTGGCGATGACCTCCTGGACAAACTCCAGGTCGAGCCACTGGGACAGCAGCAGGCCGCCCGAGCCGGTAATGGCGCAGGTCATCTGGGCCGTCGGCAGCACGGTCGCAGCGCCCTCGAACAGGTCGCGGGCGCAGGCGCGGACGTCGGTGTGGTGGCGCTGGTACTTGGCGTAGACGATCTGGTTGTCGTCGTTGAGGACGGCAAGTTTAACGGTGGTGGAGCCCACGTCGATGCCCAGGTGCAGGTTGCCGCGGGCGTTCTCGGGGTTGAAGATCGCGCCTTCGGGGGCCTGGCCGGCGGCTACGGGCTCGGTGGCGGTGGCGGGCTCGCTAGCGACGGACGTCTCCCCTGCCGCGTTCTTGGCATCGGCAACTGCCTCGGCAACTTTCTCGGCAGCCGCGGTCGCGGCCTTCTGCGCGGCGTCCACCACGGCGGGCGCGGCCTCGCGTGCAGCAGCGACCATGCGGTCTTTGATGCCCTCGACGAGTTTGCTCATTGTCTCTCCTCTTAGTTGTTGGACTCGACGGTTGCGGCGGTGTCGGCCGCGTCCTCGAGCTGCAGGTTCAATAGCTTCATGCCGTATTCCGGCACGTTGATATCGATGGGTTGGCCATACAGGTCACCAGGGCGCACAAAAGCGAGCACCGTCATAATGCGCGCCATGGCCTCGGGCGATTCGGTGAGCCCACGCTCAAACCAGCGCTGAATCATGCCGACCTCGGCACTCACGACGTAGGTGACGTAGTAGTCAAAGAACGTGCCCAGCGCCAGGCCCAAAATGCCCGTCTGCGCACGCGGCACCACGGCCTCACGAGCGGTGTCGATGATCCTTTTAATGAAGGCCTGGTCGCCGCCCGGACCCAGCAGCGCACCGATTAAGTCGCGGTTGGCCGCAAGATAACGCAGCAGCTCAACCGAACCGGGCGCCGGCTCGAGCTCATCGATGTTGTGATAGAGGTCGGGCAGCTGAGCTGCGGTGATGAGCTCAATGCGCTCACGGATCTCGGCCAGCAAGCCATCCTCGATTTGATTGATAAAGTCGGGAATATCGCGGTAGTGCGAATAGAACGTGCGGCGCGTAAGGCCGGCGCGCTCGGTGAGCGACGCGACGTTAATGCGCGAAAGGTCGCCGCTTTCGGCAAGCTCGCTGGCAAGTGCCTGGCGAAGGGCACGCTGCGAGCGAAGGGACCGGCGATCGCATTTCTCGAGCTGGGACAAGCGTCCTCCTTGTTACTCAGCCTGTGCGCTATTGCACAGTGCGAGTATTATTGCACACCGTGTGCATCAACACGTAAAGGCAATATTTTGGATGTGACGAAGAGACAGTCCCTTTGTCACATTATTCGATGACGGTGCGGGAGTTTTGCTTGCGCATGGTGGCGAGCATGTGTTTGGGGACGGCGTGGACCATGCAACTGCCGATAGTCGCGCTCGCGGCGGCCTTAGCTGCATCGCTTGCGTTTTTGGTGGCGTAGCTGTGGCGGAAACGCTTGAGCATGGCAATGTCGTTACCGCCGTCGCCGTAAACCGCGACCTCGTCCTCGGCAATACCGTAGTAACCCGCCAGCCAGGCCACACTCTCGCCCTTGTTGCACTCCACGTCCGTGATCTCGAACATCACCGGATCAAACGGCGCGTTGACCACGCGGTCCGAGCGCTCGGCAAGATACGCTTTAAGGTCGCGCTCCAGCTCGGGCGAGGTCACGCGGCAGTTGATCTTGCACACATCGTGGCGCAGGATGTCACCGATCGACTGGTCGAAATACTGTTCCTCGTGATACCCGCCACGTGCACGCATGCCACGCATCACGATGCGCTTGATGGGGCTGTCCTTCTTAAAACCCGCCTGGTGCATCTCGAACGAGCCGCTCGAGAACATGCCGTCGGGCGTGGAGCAGTCGAAGCAAATGTCCGGGAACGCCTTGAGCAGCTCCTCGGTAACCTGCGGGTCGATGGTCCAGGTCTTGAGCACCTCACCATGGCTGTCACGCACGATGGATCCGTTGGAGCAGCAGGCGTCGAGTGCCAGACCTGTGAAGCCATGCTCGCCGATCGGCAGCGTCGAGCGTCCGGTCGCGGGAACCACATGCAGGCCGGCCTCGGTCAGCTCGCGAATGGCACGGCGAATGGTCCCGTCTGCCTCGTGCAGGGCATTCAACAGCGTTCCGTCTAAGTCACTCGCAAACATCTTGATCATGGGCATGCCTCTCCTTCGTCTGCACGATATTGTAGACGAGAACGGGCGCGCCCCGAGAGAGGCGCGCCCGTCAGGCGAAAGATTGCCCTACACCGCAGAAGGGCCGTGTTCGCCGGTACGGATGCGGATAACTTCCTCGACCGGCTCGACCCAGATCTTGCCGTCTCCAACGGCGCCGCAATCTTGGAAACGGCGCGGCAACGGACGCGAAACGAACGGGAAATACGCGAGCAAGGGAGCCGTGAGCGCGCCCATCCCGGCTAGCGCCGAAACAGCTCGTGGGCGCGGTCGCGGAGATTAGTTGCTCGAATGACACCTTCGTAGCGATTGATGCGCAGACGCGGGAAGGCATTGAAAAAGCGCAGGTCACGACGACTGAGTGACACGCTCGGTACCGGACGGCTCATGCGCTTACCGGCAAGGCGACGGCTGAGCGACGGACGCGGCATGCTCGGCGCGGCATCGGCCACGCGGCGGGCAGCGAGCGCCAGGCCGCGAGCACCATCCGAGATAAACGTCGGCATCGAAGCCTTCTCGCGCAGGGCATCGAGCGTCGCGTCGCCCAGCTCCGCCAGCCACGCGTTAACGGCACGGCTGCGGATGTGCGTCTGTGCCACCGAGTCGATCGCCGAATCGGGAATACGTTCGAGCATGGAGTCTGACGCATCGGCAAGCGACTCATTGATGCGGTCGGCAAGGTCGGCCCGGACGCGCTCCAACTGATCGGACAGACGCCGCCAGCTCGCCAACGAGCACACCGCGTCGACCATCATCGCGACCGCGACGATAAAGGCGGACAGCCGCACAATCAGCACCGGCAGATGGGCAAGCAGGCCCAACACCGCCGGCTCCACCACGCGACAAATGCACAACGCACCCAGGCCAAACGCGCATGCCCAGTACAGACAGATGCGTCCGTGCAGGTTAAACGGCAGGTGCGAATAGTCCCAAAAGCGAGCGCCTGTTGTTTTTTCCAGCAGCACGCCCACGCTGTACTCAATCACGCTGCATACGAGCGCTGCAGCGACAAACTGGCTCGACGCGTCAGGAATTCCGCGCAACAGCAGCCAGCAGGCAATGCCGCCCGCGCCATAGATGGGGCAACACGGTCCCAGCAAAAAGCCGCTGTTGGCAAAGCGTCCGTGGTTGAGCATGGCGCAGACCGTCGATTCCCATGCCCAGCCGCAAAACCCGTAGAAGGCGAACGAGAGCACCAGTGCCGAAAGCGGACAGGCGGCAAGCGTCGCGCCGTCAAATGCCATGTCGATCGCGGTCCCCACCGTCTACCCTCTCCTCTTTTCACTCGAATCTTTGCTCGAGCCGTCGCTCGAGCCCTCGCTCAAATCGTTCGCGTCGTCCTTGCGCGGCAGACGGCCGGCGATCGTCTCGCGCAGAGCACACCATTTATCCGCCAGGCATACAATCCATGCCTCACGACACGTCGGCGGCACCGGCACCAGCGGAAACATATGGCGCACGATAATATTCCGCTCACGAGACGTCAGCTCAAAATCCTCTTCGGCTCGCGCCAGGGCAAAAAACGGGTGGCGAAAGCCATGCAGCCGATGGCTTGGGTCGGGATCGTGCCAGTCATAGAGAAAGTAATCGTGCAGCAGGGCCCCGCGCAGCAACGAGGCGCGGTCGACCGAGACACCGACACGGCCCAGGCGCTCGGCAAAGGACAGACTTGCCCGCGCCACCGAGGTCACATGTGCATAGACCGTCACATCACCATGCTGGATAAGCCCGTGCGTCAGGTCCAAGCGGCCCGCCTGGGCGAGCTGACGGGCGGCATAGTCAACCTCGCGCGCGATTTTCTCGGCACGAACGACATCGGACATGCTGCCTCCTTTCAGCGACTCACGACGACAAGCCACGGCCTGTGCGCAATCGATAAAAACATCATGGAACACATCAGTATGGCATCGGACAAAACGTTTTGCCCCGCCAGTTGGCGAATTACCGCGCCGCCGTCACATATCAAACGCCAAAATGTGCGAGACTGTTTTGTGCAATTGTGCCGGCCGAGGGAGCGCCGGCGCACGATTCGCATGGAGTAACCCACAACGATGCTGCTTACGCAAACGACAACGCCCGAGGACGCCAAGGCTCTCGACCGCGCCGAGCTTCCGCTGCTCTGCGGCGAGATTCGCCACGCCATCCTCGAAAGCTCCGCCGCCGTCGGCGGGCACGTTGCCCCCAACTTGGGCGTCGTTGAGCTCACGGTCGCGCTCCATCGCGTGTTTAACTCCCCCACCGACAAAATTGTCTTTGACGTGTCGCACCAGACCTACGCCCACAAGGCGCTGACCGGGCGCGCGTACACCTATATCAATCCGGAGCGTTATGGTGAGGCTTCTGGCTTTGCCAATCCCAACGAGTCCGAGCACGACCTGTTCGCCATGGGCCATACCTCCACGTCGGTGAGCCTGGGCTGCGGCCTTGCCCACGCGCGTGACCTGGCGGGCGACACGTATAACGTCATCACCATCATTGGCGACGGCTCGCTTTCGGGCGGCCTGGCGTTTGAGGGCTTTAACAATGCCGCCGAACTCGATAGCAACCTGATCATCATCGTCAACGATAACGACCAGTCCATTGCCGAGAACCACGGTGGCCTGTATCGCAATCTGGCCGAGCTGCGCGCCAGCAACGGCGCCTGTGAGCGCAACATTTTCCGCGCGATGGGGCTCGATTACCGCTATCTGGACGCCGGTAACGATGTGTTGGCCCTCGTCGACGCGCTGCAGGAGCTGCGCGACATCGACCACCCCATCGTGCTGCACGTCTCCACTGCCAAGGGCAAGGGCTTTGAGCCAGCCCAAAACGACCCCGAGCGCTGGCATCACGTAGGCCCCTTTGACATGGCGACCGGCCGCAAGCTCTGCCCGGGCCATCCGAGCGAGCCTGCGCCGCGCACCTATGCCGACATTACGGGCGAGGCGCTCAGCGCCGCCATCGAGCGCGATCCGCAGGTCGTGGGCATCACGGCCGCCACGCCCTACATCATGGGCTTTACACCCGAGCTTCGCGCTGCCGCCGGCAAGCAGTTTGTCGACGTGGGCATTGCCGAGGAGCACGCCGTGACCTTTGCCACCGCGCTTGCGCGCTCGGGCGCCAAACCAGTCTTTGGTGTGTACGGCACGTTTTTGCAGCGCGCCTACGACGAGCTGTGGCACGACCTGTGCCTCAACGACGCCCCTGCAACCATCCTGGTGTTTGGTGCGTCAATCTTTGGCACCACGTCCGAGACGCACCTCTCGTTCTTTGATATTTCCATGCTGGGCGGTCTTCCCAACATGCACTACCTAGCGCCGGCCTGCATGGAGGAATACCTGTCCATGCTGAGCTGGTCGCTCGACCATCGCGAGCATCCCGTGGCGATCCGTGTACCGGGCATCGGCCTGGTAAGCCGCCCCGATTTGGCGCCCGCTGAGGACACCGACTACAGCGCCGTTCGCTACAACGTGGTGCGTCAGGGTCACGACGTTGCCGTGCTCGCGCTCGGCGATTTCTTTGAGCTGGGCGAGCGCGTGGCAAACCGCTTGGCTGCCGAGTACGGTATCGAGGCCACGCTCGTCAATCCGCGCTTCGCAGCCGAGCTTGACCGCGAGTTCCTCGACAGCCTTGCCGCCGAGCATCGCGTCGTCGTCACCCTCGAGGACGGCATCTTGGACGGCGGCTGGGGCGAGCGCGTGGCATGTTATCTGGCATGCACGCAGTTGCGCACGCGCACCTTCGGCATCGCCAAGGGCTTCCCCGACCGCTACGACCCCAACGAACTGCTCGCGCAGAATGGCATGACGGTCGAGAACATGGCCGCCGAAGCCGTGAGACTACTCAACGAGTAAGAAAACCTCCGCAAGGGAAGCATCCCTGCGGAGGTTTTTATTTTCGCGACGCGATTATCTCAATCTGTAACATCTAGGGCCCGAATTCCCGTCTAACTGTTACAGATTGAGACATTCGAATTCTCCTGAAGAGAAAATCTCAATCTGTAACAGCTACTCGGCAAAAAAGGCTGCAGATGTTACAGATTGAGACAGAACAGTAAGGCATGCCGCCGCATCGGCCAGAACCACCACAAAGGTGCCTGTCCCCTTTGTGGTGGTTTTCGCTGCCGCCATTATAGCGACCGCTGTGAGCGATCATGTCGTCCGCGAAACACTATTTCAGCTGCAATAACTGACGTTTGCCCAGATAAAACCTGCCAAAATAAACCTGTCCCTTTTTGGTAGGTAGAATTACCCATAAGTTAAGTATGTTTCTGAGTCATTTCGTGTTGACCCATTTGAGCGCGATAGGGTATAACTCTACTCAACCGCTAGGGATTTTATTGAGAAAGGTGTTCTACCATGAGCAAGAACCTCTCCCAGCAGGTCGTTCTCGACCGCCGCGGCTTCGTTGCCGCCACCTTCGCAACCGTCGCCGGCCTTGGTCTTGCCGGCTGCTCCGACACCAGCACCGAGGCCGACAAGGGTTCCGCCGCCGGCTCTTCCAAGAGCTCCAATGATACCGAGGCTTCCACCACGCTCGACGCTAAGGCATTCGACAAGCTCGTCGACAACGGCCCCAAGGCCGATGACGACGCCATCGCCGCCAGCACCTGGGCCACGGCCGTTAAGGACGCCGGCGTCTTTAAGATCGGTGGCGTTCAGACCTCCACGCTCTTCTCCCTCCTCAACGAGAAAGACGGTCAGACCCGCGGCTTCGACGCCGGTATCGCACAGCTCCTGTCCAACTACATTCTGGGCGAGAACAAGGTCGAGATCACCCAGGTAACCTCGGACACGCGTGAGTCCGTCCTGCAGAACGGCCAGGTCGACGCCGTCTTCGCCACCTACACCATTACCGATGAGCGCAAGAAGCTCGTCTCCTTTGCCGGTCCCTACTACTACACCCAGCAGGCCATCCTGGTACTCGCCGATAACGACGACATCAAGAGCGTCGACGACCTGGCCGACAAGAACGTCGCCGTCCAGTCCGGCTCCAACGGCCCCGCCATCCTGGAGGAGTTCGCTCCCAAGGCCAGCCAGCAGGAGTTCAAGACCGACGAGGAGGCTCGTCAGGCACTCCAGCAGGGCCGCGTTGACGCCTACGTCATCGATAACAACATGCAGCAGAGCGCCCTGGTCCGCGAGCCCGGTAAGTACAAGATCGCCGGCAAGCCCTTCGGCAGCAAGGAGCCCTATGGCATCGGCCTGCCGCTCGATTCCGACGGTGTCGCCTTTGTCAACGACTTCCTTAAGAAGATCGAGGACGATGGCACCTGGACCGAGCTGT
The DNA here is from genome assembly GCA_958418185.1 of uncultured Collinsella sp. GTDB lineage: Bacteria > Actinomycetota > Coriobacteriia > Coriobacteriales > Coriobacteriaceae > Collinsella. The sequence goes on along the minus strand of CATZEP010000006.1, from coordinate 16,747 downwards.
GGCAGATCTGCATCGGCGACCGTACGGGCGACACCAATGTTCCCGAGCTGCCCGAGATCGGCGCCTAGGTAGCGAGCCTGGTAACGGCCGCAACGAAACCATACGGAAACGCATGATGCGCTTTATTGCGGTAAACTGTTTCCTCACTGAGTTGTCGGGGCTTCCGTACACACGGGAGCCCCTTTCCTTATCGGCGGGAGGTCCGCATGAGTCTCTCCGAACTCTGGTCGCTCTATGGCCAGAACTATATCGACGCGCTGCTCGCAACCTGGGGCATGACGCTTGAGTCGTTTGCCATCGCCATGGTGCTGGCCGTCGCCGTCACCGTGATGCGCGTGTCGCCGCTCAAGCCGCTGCGCGTCTTTGGCGACCTGTATGTCCAGGTCTTCCGTAACATCCCCGGCATCGCGCTGCTCATCATCGTCGTCTACGCGCTGCCGCCGCTCAAGGTCGTCCTGCCCTACCGCACCTGCGTTATCGTCGCCACGGTCCTCTTGGGCTCGGCCTTTGGCTCCGAGAACTTTATGAGCGGCATCAACACCGTCGGCGTCGGCCAGGTGGAAGCCGCCCGCTCGCTGGGCATGAGCTTCAGCCGCATCCTCGCCAAGATCGTGATTCCGCAGGCGCTGCGCTCGAGCGTGCTACCCATGACCAACCTCTTTATCGCCGTCATGCTCACTACCGCCTTGGGCAGCCAGGTGCCGCTTAAGCCGCAGGAGCTCACCGGCGTGGTGAGCTACATCAACACGCGCTCGCTCGGCGGCGTCGCCGCGTTCTTTATCTCGGCGCTCGGCTACCTGGGCACGGCCTTTGTGGTGAGCCACATTGGCAACTACATCGATAAGAAGGTGAGGATCCTCCGATGAGCAAGCATTCCTCCCCTGCACTTACCATGCGCGATGCGCTCTACGAGGCTCCCGGCCCCAAGATGCGCGCCAAGATTCGCATCGGCACCGCCATCTCGCTTGTTGCCGTCGCCGCGCTCGTCGTCCTCGTGTTGCAGCGCTTTTATGTGACCGGTCAGCTTTCGGTCCACTATTGGTATTTCTTTACGCACCTCACTACCTGGAAGTTCTTGCTTGCCGGCTTTGAGGGCACCGTTAAAGTCGCACTCACCGCTGGCGCCATCGCGCTGGTGCTAGGCTTAGCCCTTATGCTCGGCCGCACGAGCGACATTAAGCCGTTGCAGCTGGCCTGCCGTGTGCTCACCGATTTCTTCCGCGGCGTACCAAGCCTGTTGTTCATCTACTTCTTCTTTTTGGTGCTGCCCCAGTACAAGATCGCGCTGCCGTCGTTTTGGATGCTCACGCTTCCCGTCGCGCTCGCTGCAGCCGGCGTGCTAGCTGAGATTTTCCGCGCCGGCGTCAACGCCGTACCGCGCGGCCAGGTCGAGGCGGCCCAGGCGCTCGGTCTCTCCAAGGCTAAAATCACCTTTAAAATCGTGCTGCCGCAGGCTATTCGATTTATCATTCCGTCGTTGATTTCGCAGCTCGTGGTCGTAGTCAAAGACACCACCGTCGCCTACGTGGTGAGCTACCCCGACCTCATGCAAAACGCCCGCGTGCTCATTACCAACTACGACGCTCTCGTGTCGGTCTACTTGGTAATCGCGGTCATCTATATCCTCATCAACGTCGCAATCAACAAGGCTGCTGTCTACGTTTCGCACAAGACCGGCGCGACCATCATCCGCTAACGCTTTACCATTTCGAGTCATAAGGAGCCGAGCACCATGGCACAGAGCACCTCTACCACCGGCAATCAGCCGCTGATCGAGCTCAAGCACGTCGATAAGCACTATGGCGACCTGCACGTTCTCAACGACATCAATCTCTCGGTCGACCGCGGCGAGGTCGTCGTGGTGATTGGCCCCTCGGGCTCGGGCAAGTCGACCATGTGCCGCACCATCAACCGCCTGGAAACCATCGACTCAGGCGAGATCCTCATCGAGGGCGAGCCCCTGCCGCAGGAAGGCAAGGATCTTGCCCGCATGCGTGCCGAGCTGGGCATGGTGTTCCAACAGTTCAACCTGTTTGCACATATGACGGTGCTGCAGAACGTCATGCTGGGGCCGGTCGACGTGCTGGGCGTGTCCAAGGAGGAGGCTCGCGAGCGTGCCATGGACCTGCTGAGCCGCGTGGGCGTGGCCGAGCAGGCCGACAAGGTGCCCGCACAGCTTTCGGGCGGCCAGCAGCAGCGCGTGGCCATCGCCCGTTCACTCGCCATGCAGCCCAAGGCCATGCTCTTTGACGAGCCCACAAGCGCCCTTGACCCCGAGATGATCAATGAGGTGCTCGAGGTCATGGTGCGCTTGGCGCAGCAGGGCATGACGATGATCGTCATCACGCACGAGATGAACTTTGCCCGCCGCGTAGCCGACCGCGTCGTCTTTATGGCCGACGGCCAGATCGTGGAAACCGGCACGCCCGACGAGTTCTTCGACCATCCCCAGACCAAGCGCGCCCAGGACTTCCTCAACTCCATCAAGGGCCACTAACCAGCCACCCCGTGGGACAAATTCATCGGAAGTGTTGTCCCACATCTCCCATGCGCCCTGTCACCTTCAGATCGAAAGCAACACCTATGATCGGAACTCGTACTTCATCGTCATACACCCCGCATGTCGACGTCGCCCCCGCCGACCGTCCGCTCATCCTCGTCGCGCCGCGTTGGGAAGAGGCAAAGCCTTTTTTGAGCGAGACGCTCTCCCCCAACGAGGAAATCGCAAGTGTCTTTGTCGATGCCATCCTTGCCGCCGGCGGCCTGCCACTGCAGATGTCTATTACCGAAGACGTCGATGTTATCCGTCATTACGTGGAAATCGCTGACGGTATCGCTATTCCCGGCGGCCCGGACGTCAACCCCAAACGCTGGGGCGACGAGCGTCCTTACGACCCCACGCTGTGCTGTGAGATTCGCGACCGTTTTGAGTTTAAGCTGGTTAACGAGGTGCTTCGCGCCAAGAAGCCGCTCTTTACCACCTGCCGAGGCACGCAGCTGCTCAATGTCGCCACCGGCGGCACCCTGTGCATGGACGTGCCGAGCCTGGGCGCGCGCGAGGGCCGCACGCAGTGGCGCCATACCCACGTGCTCAACGATCCCGTGCACCCCGTCGAGGTCGTGCCGGGCTCGCTGCTGGAGCGCGCGGTTGGCGGGCACAGGCTGATCCAGACCAACTCGGCACATCACTGCTGCGTCGACCGTCTGGGTAAAAGCACGCGCTTGGTCGCCAAGGCAACCGACGGCGTTCCCGAGTGCATCGAAGTCGAAGGCCAGCCTTTCTGCTTGGGCGTGCAATGGCATCCCGAGTACACGTGGATGACGCTCGAGACCGACTTTAACCTGTGGAAGTCGTTTGTCGAGGCAGCGGCCAAGGTAAAGCAGGCCCGCTAGCTCGCGAACCACTCAGGTTAAAGCCTCCTAAGCCAGGGGGGGGCGGACACCAGCTACGGTGCCCGCCCCCCTGAATTTGATATGCGCGGTCCACTAGCCCGTCAGGCAATTTCAATCACTTCATCGCATGCCGAAATAAGCACAGGGTCGTGCGTAGCGATGACCGTGATATGTCGCCCCTTTCTTTCCTTAAGGATTTCGATAAACGCCTGCTTGCTTTGGCTGTCAAGTGCAGATGTCGGCTCATCAAACATCATCACGTCCGGGTTTTTCAGCAGCTGGCGAATAATCGCTATTTTCTGTTTTTCCCCTCCTGAAATATTGTTCTGCCTATCGTCCAGCTCGACATCAAGTCCACCACTTGAATCGACCATCTTTTTAAGCCCCATTCTCTCAATGAGGCTCTCAAGGTCACGCTCTTCAGCGCTTCTGCAGCAAAGAGTTAAATTGTCCCGTATCGACCCTTCGGTCAGGGGCGGCTCCTGCTCCGTAATCCCGATATTGCGCTTTCGCAGCGCATAACGGTCCAGAGAGCTCAGGGGCTTGCTGTTAATCCAAATATCACCCTTGCAGTTTTCTGGATCGCAACCGCTTATCACATCCAGCAGCGTGCTCTTACCGGAACCGTTCGACCCAACGATTGCGTATACCTTTCCTTTTTCTAAAGAAGCCCGAATGTCTCCGAACGCGGTCTTTACAGACCCCGGATAGCTATATGCCAGCTCGGAACAGTTCACCTCGTAAACATCATCGAGGATAATGTCCCCGTTTGAGTCCTCGGGCATGTCCAGCAAGCGCCGCAAACGCTCGTAGGATACCTTTGACGTTTGATAGTCCTTGCCCAGCGCAAGGAAGAATTCAATAGCCGAAGAATAATAGGAGTAATAGCTTAGCGCCGTCATAAGATAGCCGGGCAGCAAATTGCCGTCGAGAACTTCCTTTGCGCCCAGGATCAAGATTCCACCCTGTGCCAAAGATGTGACGGCAGTGTTGGCAAACGTAAAGGTCGCATTAATTTGCTGGTTCTGATAAACGAAACGATATAGCTCTGCAAAAGAGTGCTCAAGCCTTTGCTTGAAAAGCTCGAATAGAACATGTCTGCGGATAAATTGTGCGTTGCTAAGCTGCTTCTCCAGATCGGAAAAGAATCGAGCCTCCTGCTCTTGAGCCTCGAAACTTCTTGCGAACAAACACTTTTTGAAAAGCGAATAGACCGCGCCACCTATTATGCCCAGAGCCATACACAGCATTGCCAGGTGACCGTTTATGGTCGCCAGGACAACAAACACCACAAGCAACGTCACTATATTGCTCACGCTTTGGACACTTGCGTTTATAACAAATATCACCAAATCGTTAGCGTCATGATTAATCTGTTGGTTGTAATAGGAGGCATCAAAATTAGAAAAGAAGGCCCGTGGTAGCCTTTGAACGTGACTTATCACCTCTTCATTCAATGCAAATCCCACATGTGTTTGCAGATCGACATAGACCAGCTCACTGACGCAATTCAAACCGGCTCGCATAATACCCAGCGCTGCTATCTCAGCGCCGATGGCGATTGCGCTTTCCCCATCTCGCGCGACACCGACAAAGTTGTTGACCAGTTGCCCCGTCAGAAAAGGAATTGCGAGACCAACCACAAGCGAGAGCAGGCACATTAGAAGATAGGTTATATACTTTGGATTCTTGATTATTGTTCTTGCGCAGAGATTAAACATGAGCTGAATCCAGTTCCGAAAGCAATCGCTGAGCCTTCTCGGTCAAAATCATTCGTTGGCGCACCTGATACCTTTGAGATACGCACTGTTTTGACCCTCCATGAAGAGCGTGATTAGGGCAGCCTCCCATGCATGAGGGATAGGCAAAACACTCTTCACACTCATGATCGCTCGGCTCATAGTTTAGCCATTGGACCAGCTGAGCATTCATCCTCGGCCCTTCGGCAAGTGTGCCGACGGAGCGTTCACGCATCCCGATTTCATCCCAACATTTATAAAGGTAGCCCTCCGGATCCACTACAAATGACCCTGCACAAACAGCGCCACATATAGCCGGATTAAAGCGCACCGTCAGGTCAACGTAGAACCCCCTATCAACGGCATGGCTATAAAAGTCCAGCTCTTCCTCAGAAAATGCCTCCATCGAAAAACAACTACTGTCGCTTGGGCACGTATCATTGATATTGTCGACAGGCGCTAGGTAGAATCCCACCTTGTTTTTAAGGCCCTTTTCCTCGAGCGCATCCAGCAAATCGCCAGCACCGACAATGTTATGGGCATCGACATTGCACCTGATAGAAATATCTAACAGATGGGTGACTTTAGAAACGTTGTCTAGAATCGCATCGTATGTCGGCTGTCCGTTCCGCAAGATTCGCCGGGAATCATGATCTTGTCGAGAACCGTCCAAAGTCACCTGAGCCATCTTGACGTCACAAGCCGCGAGAGCCGCAGCCACTTCTGGCGTCAGAAGATACCCATTTGTGACAATGGATGCTGCATAGGAACACTCCGGATTAAGGACCCCCTTTATACGCTCTGTGAGTCGCTGAATTCTATCGACTTGTAGCAGCGGCTCTCCACCATACCAACTGATGTCAAACTCGCTCAGTCCCCGTGAACGCTCTTTCACAAATGAAACAAGTCGGTCTTCGACCTCCGGAGTCATTGTCGTTTTGCGTTGCCCTTTTTCATAACAGTATGGGCAACAGAAGTTGCACTCCAATGTCGGGGCTATCGTCATGCCGAGAGAGCGATCAGAAAACCGAACAAGACGGCCTATCGCCTTCATTTCCTCCTTTTCGTCACGATCATCTTCTAACAGCATTCCTCCTTGAAGCAACGCTTCGCGCAATTCATCTGGCTCCCATTCGCTTCCCGATACCATGCGGCACATTCTTTCTGCATGCTGCTTATCTAACGAAAGGATCGCACCGGTCTTCGCATTCATCACCAGCGTCCTTTCGCCACGGGTTTCAATCAGGTTGTATTGAGACGGTCTCATATGTTTATCCCTCACAAACAATCAAAGAAATCTCGACCACAATCGGTCGACGGTAAAGCAGATGGCAAAAACGCTTGCTACGTTTATTAGGCAGTCAATTAGAATCGAAATGCATTGACTATTCCCCAACGGGGTCACGCCACAAATCCACATGAGCATCGAGGCTGGAAGCGGAAGCATGGAATTGGCCCCGAGCTGTATGTAGATCGCCACGACGTTGACAAGCAACAGCATGCCAATCGGACCGAAGCCGGACCCAAAATAGGAAACAACAATTACGCAAGAAACCACGTATGCAAGGCAGGCAGCGGCAGCAAGAACAAGTCGATAGCAAAATACATGCAGGTTGAAATACTGCTGAGCATACAAAACGATCGCGCAGTTAAGACAGTACAAAACGACACTCGACAGGATAAACGCGCCCAAAAGGGCAAAAGAAGACAGCACCACTCGCGCAACGATAGCGCACACACGCTTCCCTCCCCGAGCCTCCGACAACCCCCACGGTTCCTCAATAAAGCCCGAACTGACAAAGCGCGGCACAATGCAAGCCGCGATGAACGGAAAGAACAATGCATGAGCCAACGGGGCTACGTTGAACAGCAGACCGCGAAAAACCTCTGCATTACCAAATAGAAGGACATCCTCTGCCGACAGCAGAAGCGTCGGGTCTGGGAAAAAGCCCAAGAAACTGTTCTCACGGAGGCTACAGAACCACATCGGGAAAGAATTAAGCTGCAATACCACTATGCACGCATAAATTACCAGGATTAAAGCGTACATCCATTTGCTCACATGCTTCAATTCTGACTGGAGAAGTCTTTTAATCTGACGAGCCATTGAGCACACCCCCAGCGCGAAAGCTCAAGAGAGCGTAAATCAATACCGATAGACAGCTGGCTGCCACGCCATATCCCAGAAGCGTCAGCTGCCCCATATCGCTATACCCAAGGGCACATCCGACTCCAAGGTACGGCCCCGGAAGAAAGAAGATCCATCGCAAGGACGGTATGGGTGTCTGAAGGTAAGTTCCGTAGAGCGTCAAGCTCATGACAAATCCGATTATTACCACAGCCCCGCTCAATACGGCGCTGCCTGTAATCCGATAGATGGTCACCGTCTCCAACGCAACCGATATCACCAATACGGCGTTAATCATCATCGCGGGCAAAAATGCAGCCAGCATGCTATACGCATAGTTTTGCCCTCCACGTGTTATCGCTATTGCAAACAGAAGAAGGCAAAGCGCACTATATGCTGCGCCAATTATTAAAGCAGACGAAAGTACATGTGCCAGAGCCCCGTTAAAGCAGGCAAGACCTCTTGCTGAAGAAATTCGGTATCCCTCTTCATAGCCGCGCTCCTGTAAAATCGCCAGGCAAACGATGAGCGGAACGAACAGAGAGGTGCCGGCAAAAGCACTGCGCACAAGGGACTCATCGGGTGCAGAAGGATCGATTACATTCCAGCAGAAGCCAATATCCTCCCCAAAAACGCTATTGCCAAAGGCGAGCAACGTTGTTCCGTTTTTTAGAAAGATGCCGAAGAGAAGGCCGAACGCCAGCATAAGCGCAAGACCAAACTTCGCCGGAAACATCCTGTGCAAACGCATCATATCTGCCTTTATGGGATGGATCGCCCGCTTCATAGCGAGACCGCCTTCATCAAGCGCCTGTAATACTCTTTTAGGGACGACGCCTCATCCCTTATGACGTCCATCGATTCCTTTTTCAGCAGTTCGCCGTCATGAAGAAACAGGCAGCTTGTTGCAACCGATGCCAACTCATCCAAATCATGGCTAGAGATGAGCATGGTCTTACCCTGTTCTCGATTCAATCGACCGATAAGGGCCCATATACTCTCGATGCCCAGCGGGTCCAACCCGTTTGCTGGCTCATCAAAAATAAGCAGATCAGTGTCACCCAACAAAGCCGTAGCTATATCCAGCCGCCGTTTCATTCCCAGAGAAAAACTGCTCACGCTCTTTTTCTCTTCGACGTCCAGCCCGACTAGGCTCAAAACGCGAGGAATCTCACGATTCGCATCAAGCCCCCATTCCAAACATCGGATTTGGAGATTCTCAACCGCACTGAGGGATTGGTATGCTCCGCTGGAATCTGGCACATAGCCGACACGCGTCCGCATCAAGCCAAGCTCTCTTTTTGATTTGCCTCCAAAGAGCTCCACGCTCCCCGACGATGGCTCGCAGAGGCCCAAGACGATTTTAATAAGCGTGCTTTTGCCCGCACCGTTTGCACCGACAAGGGCACAGAGCTCAGACTGATGCACCTCGAAGGAAACGTCATGCAAAACGCACCGTTTCCCGTAGCGCTTTGACACCTTTGATAGCTTTATCGCTGATGCACTCATTGGCCTCCCGTTCTGCTTGATAGCAAAACCGCTGCTGCCAGACTGTCGCCTGGCAGCAGCCGCAACTGCTAGAGATTAACTAAACAGAAGTTTTTGCTGCAGTTATTGACGCAAGTGCGTGCTCCACAGAATGTCTTGCAGTAACCGTTGCACCCACCACCGGGGTCCACATAACTCGGTTTGACAATCCAGCTCATATCGTTCCTCCTTTCTATTATCGCTTTTACTTTGTGTTATTGTTTATCGATAACTTATATTTGTCAAGATAATTTAAAGAGATGGGGCCCGCGCTAGACACGGGCCCCATCACACCAATATCTCGTTTTAGCTGCTCGCTATATGCTACTCGTCGCTCAAATCTACAGCAAAGACTGATGTCGGAAGCGACGACTCATTGCCTCCACCATTCCGCATCTGTCTCACGACATTTTTTGCACGCTCAACAATAAGCTCCTCAAGCTCTTTCTCACTCACCCGCCGAATAATATCTCCCGGTTGACAGTCAAGTTCATCGCAAATATCGAGAAGCGTCTTAAGGCGAATAGCTTTAATTTTTCCGTTTCTTAGCTTAGAAATATTAGCCGGAGTATGCCCCGTGGCACGAATCAGATCAGCACTGGTCTTTCCGGTCTTAAGCAGCTGCGTCTCAAGCTCGATGATGAGATAGCTCATGCTTCCTCCTACACAAGCTCGTCAGACTGCTCTTGGAGCAGCGAGGCATAACTCCAGATCACCGAGATACACAGACAGACAGCCGCGCCGATAAGCGACCCCGCATCAAAGGCAACGCCTTGGCAAATCTCAATAACGAAGGAATGAGGCACGACGTAAAGCTCCAGCCCACCAATGGTAAGATTGACCGATCCGCAGGCACCAATAAGCGAAACCGCGGCGTTAACAGCAAAGGCAAGCGCAAGAACACGGATAAGCCGCACATGCGTCTTGGTAAAGGGCGAGACGCCTCGCGAGATGTTACGGCTGATCCCACACAGAACGACAAGCGAAATACCCACGACGAGTGCCAGGCACAGTCCGCTTGGGATAACGATGCACCCGCCATCGAGAAGCGTCACGACGCCGAAAGAATCGACAGAAGCAACGTTTGCAACCGCATACCAGATCACGTAAACAACCAACGCGGCAAAAGCGACGAGCATCCCTGCAAAAACGGCTGCCATGCAAAAGCCAAGCTTCCTGATATTTTCGCCCGCTTTGGCCATACGCTGAACGCTGTTAGACATACACTCACCCTCATCGACTCTATCGTTATTCGAACAGTTTATCGAACAACGATATTGATTGCATGCGGAAAGCCCCGCCAGTGCGCATAGCCCATTCACTAATCAGAAGGGGTGAGAGTGGATTTTTGGACACGTATCGAACGAGAGTGGATAATCTCCCACTTCGAGGCCACCACCGGGCCTAAAACGGGAGATTATCCACTCTCATAGTCATCAAGGCTCGCAAGCTCTTATTCGGCCGCCTCGCGCAGGGCCGACATCGTAGCCGCATATTGCTGCTGCAACGCATGCATTCCCTCGCGAGCGCCGTCAACGGCATCGGCGCCGCGCAGCGCTTCGGTCACCACGACCGCCGGCTCGTACAGATTATCGAATCCCAGGTTCTGGCTCACGCCCTTGAGCGTGTGCGCTGCCATAAACGCTTCCTCAGCGTCTCCTGCCGCCATGGCAGCCTCCAACCTGTCCATGCTCTCGTCATCTAAAAACTTGAGGGCAAAGCGGGCAAGCATTTCCCCGCCCATCAGCCGAGCACACGCGTCATCATAATTAGCGCCGATCTTCTCATACGCCTCACGCATGGAAATCATGGGTTAAAACTCCTTTGGTCAAACTAAATCGTGGGAAACGCGACGACGTCAGCGGGGCGTGCCAACGTCTCGGCAATTTGGTCCTGCACCTCGAGCAGGCAATCGAGAAGCAGCGGGTTAAAGGTACCGCACTTACCGTCCAGGATCATCTGGATAGCCTCCTCGTGCGGGATGGCATCCTTGTACACGCGCACGCTCGTCAGCGCATCGTACACGTCGGCCACCGAAACCACCTGTGCGGCAATGGGAATTTCGTCGCCCTTAAGGCCATCGGGATACCCCTTGCCGTCCCAGCGCTCGTGATGCCAACGCGCAATCTGGCACGCATATTCCATAAGCGCATTGCCGGCGTGATGGCTACCCAGCTCAAGCAACATGTCGGCGCCGATCGTGGTATGCGTCTTCATAATCTCGAATTCCTCGGGCGTAAGGCGTCCGGGTTTGTTGAGAATCGCATCGTCAATCGACATCTTGCCGATATCGTGCAGCGCCGAAGCCAGGGCGATCGTGGAGCGCTCCTCATTGTCGAGGGAGATCGCGCCGCTACGCTGGACCAGACAGCCAAGCAGCAGCTCGGTCAGCTTTTCGATGTTCGTAACGTGCCTGCCGCTCTCGCCGTTGCGAAGCTCCATGACGCCGGCCATGATGTCGATGAGCATGCGACTGTTCTTGACGCGCTCGTTGTACTGCTGGGACAGCAGGTTCGTCAGGCGGCGCTGTTTGGCGTATAGGCGGATGGTGTTGCTTACACGGCGGCGCACGACACGGGAGTCAAACGGGCGGTTGATATAGTCCGAGGCGCCCAGCTCGTACGCGCGCAAAACCGCATCATCGGAATCTTCGCTCGAAATCATGATGACAGGCAGATTATCGATACCCGATCGGCGCGACAGATCGGCCAGCACCTCAAAGCCACTTATGCCCGGCATGACAATGTCCAGCAGCACGAGCGACAACTCATCGCCATAGCGGTCGACCATGTCGAGCGCCGTACGACCGTTGTCGGCCTCGAGGATGCAATACTCGTCCTTGAGCATCTCGTTGAGAATGGCTCGGTTCATCTCGGAGTCATCGGCGATAAGCACCAATGGCTTTTCGCTTTGGAAGGCCTCGATGGAATCGGCATCGGTCACGACCGTACCGGCTTTTGCCTTAGCGCGGCTCAGTAACTGGACAGCGCGGCCAACGCCCCCATCGACCGTCTCGCCATGAATGCGAACGCCACCAACACATGCCGTCAAGCTCACGTACTCATGGCCCGGAATAATCGTGGAATGAACGGCATCGGATACCTGATGCAGGCGACGGGTGAAGTCATCGGAGGGAATATTGGGCATGACGACCACAAACTTGTCGCAGCCATAGCGCACAAGCTCGTCAGTCGAACGAATTCCGCTGCGTATGGCTGTCGCCACAGCACCGAGCGCAAGGTCGCCGGCATGACGGCCACACGTGTCGTTGAAGACCCTAAAATCATCAAGGTCGATCATCGCAACGCCGGCATTCATGCGGGCGCTTCGGAGCTTTTCCTCGTAATATCGGCGATTGTGCACGCTCGTCAGCACGTCGGTGTAGACAAGGTCCTCTTCTGCGGCCTCTTGCTCATCGATCGGACGCACCATCAGCAGGACGTGAGGCTTGCCCTCGACCTTCAGAGGGCGCAGATGGGCGCGGTACTCAACGCCATCGTTGAGCAGTTGCTCCGACACCTCATCGGAATCTGTCAAGACCTCAAGACTCGACTGACGCAGACAAGGGCAGCGATCGCCGGCGAGCAGGCAGTTGGGCTCGCTCTTAATCTGATCGGCCGACAGCAAACGTACCACGGGGTAGGTCTTCGCGACACGGGCGACCTCGGCGGCAGCCTCCTCGTCGGTTAGATTGACCTCGTGACTATTGAGCATATGGGGCCCTTTCGATAGTTTCGCATGGAGCGGTGGGTTCCAAATGTTACAAGGGTAACACCTTGTCGATGCAGGTAGGCACGTGAATGCTGTTACATTTTTATGAGTTGGCAGACGGCGCGATTGAAGCCGCAGACGTGAGGTTTTGAGCACATTTGTTAACGCAGCCGAAACGTTTGCGAGTGAAGCCTGTTTTGTTTTTTACAGCTGTTAGAGCCCCAGGATGCCGCGGACAGCCCGGGCAGCCGCTGCCGGGCGATCGCGCAGGCCGTTGTGCGCGCCGGGAACCATTACGAGTGGACAGTCCAAAAGCTCAGCCGCTATCCTCGTGCCCGCCTCGCGAGGCGTGCCAATCGAGAGCTCGCCCAGGAGCACGGCGGCCACCGTTTTTGACGCACGAACGCTATCCCAATCGGGAACGCAGGTCATAGTGATCCCGTATTCGTTTGCCATGAAACTACGGCCGTTGCGCAGGGCATGCTTGGCTTCTGCCTCGGTTGTTCTGGGAGCTTCGGGGTCCGGATCGCCGATGGCACCCAGAAAGGCCCGTAATGCCCTGGAGACCTTCCCCGCGGCGATCATCTCGAGCAAAACCGGGGCCGCGCCCAGACCGGCACCCTCATCCGTCACGGCGGGTTCATGCAGAATCGCACGCGAGATTATGGCGGGGTTTGCACGGAGAAGCTCCAGGGCCACCAGCGTACCGGCACTGTGCGCGAGCACGTTTGCCGGAGCGCCAATATGCTCGATAACGGCCTGCAGGTCGGCGGCCTGGGCGGCGAGGTCGTAGCGTCCGTCTGCAGCGTCGCCGCTCTCGCCGCAACCGCGGCGGTCGTAGGCAATGACGCGATAGTCGCAGGCGAGCTCGCGGGCGATGCCGTCAAAAAAGACACCATCGACACACGCACCGTGCACGCACACCAAGGCGGGTGCATCGGACGATACATCCACGCCAGCATACTCGCGGCAGGCGATCGTAGTGCCTGCATTCTCGACCGTAAAATCCATACTGTGGTCCCATCGTCAACACCACCAGACCGTGCCGGGGTGCGGCTTGGCCAGATGGCGTCATTTTGTGCGTACATGAATGCGCTTACTGTACCCGACTCGCACTCTTTCATGACAGGGTTTCGGAAACTCACTCGATTGCAAGGTTTCTGCCTAAACAACAGCACCCAAACCCGCGACCCACATGAAGGCCGATGCTATGCTTAAGCTCAACTGTCCCAAGGAGCATATGCCTATGTCTACGTTTTTAAATGCCAGCCCCATCTTTGGGCCCGTCCGCAGCCGTCGCCTGGGCCTTTCGCTCGGCGTCAACATGATGCCGGCGAGCGGCAAAATCTGCACGTTCGACTGCATCTACTGCGAGAACGGCCTCAACGCCGAGCGCCCCTGCCACGAGCCGTATAACACGGCTGCCGTGGTGCTCGACGCACTCGAGGCCAAGCTGCACGAGATGGTAATCGAGGGTGAGCTGCCCGATGTAATCACGTTTGCCGGCAATGGCGAGCCCACCGCCGCGCCGGAGTTTCCGCAGACCATCGCCGGTGCCGTCGCGCTTCGCGATCAGCTGGCCCCAAACACCAAGATTGCCGTGCTCTCCAACGGCACACGCGCCGACCGTCCCCAGGTGCACGATGCGCTCATGATGGTCGACGACAATATCCTCAAGCTCGATACCGTCGACCCGGCGTTTATCCAGCTGCTCGATCAGCCTGTTGGCCCCTACGATGTGGAGCACCAGATCGAGACGTTCGCAAGCTTTGACGGTCATGTCATTATCCAGACGATCTTTTTGACCGGCGAGTATCAGGGCAGGCTCATCGACAACACCGGTGAGGAGTACGTTGGTCCTTGGCTCGCGGCGCTCGAGCGCATTCGCCCGCAGGAGGCGACCATCTACACCGTCGCACGCGAGACGCCGGTCGCTGGCCTTGCCAAAGCAGCACCTGAGGTACTCGACGCCATTGCCGCACGCGTGCGCGCCCTCGGCATTCCCTGCCAGGTGAGCTACTAGCAAAACCACGCAGCAGCTAGTGTCAGCCATCCCGCTCCATCAGTTGCGGTGATATAGTTCCTATTTATGCTGTTAAACCGCTTAAATCGGAACTATATCACCGCAACTTTTATGGACGCGTGGGTGGGCTATACTAGCTGCGGATGAAAGGAAGTTAGCCATGTATGACAAAGGACCCGTGCCTGGCCGCAACGACGCTTGCTGGTGCGGCAGCGGCAAGAAGTACAAGAAATGCCACAGCGCCTTCGACGAGCGCCTCGAGCGCCTGTGGGAGGAGGGCTGGGAGGTTCTGCCCCGTACGCTCTACAAGACGCCCGCCGATATCGAGGGCATCAAACGCTCGGCAGCCATCAACGTGGGCGTACTCGACTACGTAGGTGAGCACATCGCCGCGGGCATGACCACCAACCAGATCGACCAGATGATCTACGACTACACCGTCGAGCACGGTGGCACGCCGGCCGACCTCAACTACGAGGGCTACCCCAAGAGTGTGTGCACCTCGATCAACGACGTGGTCTGTCACGGTATCCCCTGCGATACGGACGTGCTGCACGAGGGCGACATCATCAACGTCGACTGCTCCACGATTCTTGACGGCTACTTTAGCGACTCGAGCCGCATGTTCTGCATCGGCGAGGTCTCTGCCGAGCGCCAGCGCCTGGTCGACGTCACCCGCGCCAGCGTGGAGGCGGGTCTGGCGGCCGTCAAGCCGTGGCTGCCGCTGTCCGTTATGGCCGAGGCCGTGCAAAAGACGGTCGAGGGCGCCGGCTTTAGCGTGGTGCGCGAGTACGGCGGACACGGCATCGGTAAGGAGTTCCACGAGGACCCGTTTGTGGGCTTTACCACCGAGGCACCCGATGTGGACACCATCATGGCTCCGGGCATGGTCTTTACCATCGAGCCCATGGTCAATGCCGGATCGCCCGACATCAAGATTAGCAAGGGTGACGGCTGGTGCGTGCGCACCAAGGACGGCAGCGATTCGGCCCAGTGCGAGGTACAGCTCGTGGTGACCGAGGACGGCTACGAGCTGCTGAGCTGGTAGCCGTGGATGCGCCGGATGCTGACGGGCACGCTCGTCTTGCATCCGGCGTTTTTATTTGAACGTTTTGCCTGATAAAACCTGCCAAAATAAACCTGTCCCCTTTTGGCAGGTCGAGCGGAGAGGACTGCTTGTGAACATCCTGGTTTTGCTGCCCGTCAATGACCGCCATCGCGCAATTCTTGAGTCGAGCGCTCCGGGCGAGGACTTTATCTACACGAGCTCCGACGCCGCCACGCGCGAGCAGGTCGCCGATGCCGACGTGATCTTGGGCAACATCGACCCTGACATGCTCACGGCATGCGAACATCTCCAGCTGTTGCAATTGCAGACCGCTGGCTATGACGATTACTTGGCCGCCGGCACCGTGCCGGTCGACGCCAAATTGTCTTGCTCGGTGGGCGCCTACGGCCAGGCCGTAAGCGAGCACATGTTTGCCATGGTCCTTTCCATGATGAAGCGCCTGCCCGGCTACCAGGACTTGCAGCGCGAGCATCGCTGGGAGGATTTGGGCCCGGTTACCTCGCTCAATAACGCCAACGTGCTGGTGCTGGGCGCGGGCGATATCGGCGGCCACTTTGCCACGCTCTGCCGCAGTATGGGTGCGCACGTCCGCGGCATCAAGCGCCATCCGCTCGTCTACCCCATTGTGTTTGAGGACATGGACGGCATGGATGCCCTGCCTGAGCGCCTGGCCGAGGCGGACGTCGTCGCATCCTTTATGCCCAGCACGCCCGAGACCCGCGGCCTGGCGAACGCCGAGTTCTTCGCCGCGATGAGGCCGGGTGCCTTCTTTGCCAACGGCGGCCGCGGCGATCTTGCGGTTGCCGACGATTTAGTTGCCGCTCTGGAGTCGGGACATCTCGCCGGCGCCGCGGTCGACGTCACCGACCCCGAGCCGCTGCCTGAGACAAGCCCCCTGTGGGATGCGCCTAACATGCTCATTACGCCGCATATCTCGGGCTGGTTCCACTTGGAGGCTACGCTCAACAATGTGGTCGACATTGCCGCGGAGAACTTGCGTCATCTGCAAGCGGGTGAGACGCTCCGCCGTTGGATCGAACACTAGGGTTCCGCCGTTCTAACGAACGGCGGACCGGTCGACGCTGCGAACCCGTCTGGACGGCAATCTGCCTTTCAATCGTCGGGCATGGCCAGAAGGCCTATGCCCTCCTCTTTCA
>CATZEP010000005.1 GCA_958418185.1 uncultured Collinsella sp. | reverse complement strand
ATGTCATGCGGACTCCAAACCGG
Source organism: uncultured Collinsella sp. (assembly GCA_958418185.1). GTDB lineage: Bacteria > Actinomycetota > Coriobacteriia > Coriobacteriales > Coriobacteriaceae > Collinsella. Next base: position 46,421 of record CATZEP010000005.1, on the reverse strand, counting down.
ACCTGATGGTCCAACTTTTTGTCCGCAGTCCCGGGTGTCACCGCAGCCCAAAATGATCCCTTTTCCTCCGTCTCCCACGGATCGACAAAACTATAGGAACGCCCAAGTGCCAAAACGACTAGTCGGGCAACGCCGATGTTTTGGCGAAGTCAGCGAAAACCCGTCAGAGCGAGCAAGGTGCCTTGAAACAAGGCGGCATTGACCTTCTGGTCATGCCGCCGAAGTTGAAAGGCAGATTGCCGCTCTGGCGGGTTTGCAGCGTCGAGCCGTTGCGCGGTTTGGCAAAACCGCGCAACAACTACTTTGGTACCTTGACATTCATTTCTCACGCTCCTAAATTAGTTAGGCACAAAACAATTCCTCTACCTAACTAAAGAAAGGAGCGAAGCTTAGATATGTGTGTTGAAGCACTCGTCCTTCCGCATGAGCCCGGCGGTGACCCGTCGCAACCGGTAGACATACCCGAAGCGGTCAGCGCCGAGGACAAACTCGCCAAGCGCATCCTGAGCGGCTTGGGATTTTGCGGCCATTACATGCATTTTCACGGCGGCGGCATATCTGGCAAGGCGCCCATCGTCTGCCTGCTCGCCAAGCAGCCGACCGGCGAGCTGTCCCAACAGGAGCTCGGCATGCACTTCGACCTCAAGCCGGGGTCCCTTTCCGAGATCCTGTCCAAGCTCGAACTGGGCGGTCTTATCGAACGCAACCGCAATCCCAAAGACCGTCGGCAGCTCACCATACGCCTAACCGATGCGGGATGGGAAAAAGCCCGCGTTGAGCAGGCCGCCCGCATTCGCTTCAGAGAGCAGGCTTTTAGTGCCCTCACCCACGACGAGCGCGAGCAGCTCGCCGAAATGCTCGAGAAAATCCGCAAAACCTGGGAGGAACTGGATGATTAAAACCCTCATGGGCAGCATCCGCGACTATATGAAAGACACCGTTGCCACGCCGTTGCTCGTGCTTGGCGAGGTGCTCTGCGAGATGCTGATTCCATTTATCACCGCCAACCTGATCGACGCCATCAAAGACGGCGCCACCGTAGCCGAGATGCTTCCCACCGCAGGCTTTTTGGTGCTCATCGCGCTGACGTCGCTTGCTTTCGGTGCCGCTGCCGGCGTCACCTGCAGCCATGCGAGTTGCGGCTTCGCCAAGAACCTGCGTCACGACCTGTTCTACAAGATCCAGACGTTCAGCTTTGCCAACATCGATGAGTTCTCGAGCTCCTCGCTCGTCACGCGTCTGACCACTGACATCAACAACGTGCAGCAGGCCTTTATGATGATCATCCGTATCGCCGTGCGCGCGCCGCTGGTCTTGATCTTCGCCTTTACCATGGCATTTATCATGGGCGGCAGCGTCGCCATGGTCTACCTGGTCATCATTCCGCTGCTGGGCTTTGGACTGTTCTTTATCATCTTTAAGGTACGCCCCATCTTCTCGCGCGTGTTCCACAAGTACGACGCCCTTAACGAGTCCGTCGAGGAAAACGTCACCGGCATGCGCGTGGTCAAGAGCTACGTGCGCGAAGACTTTGAGAAGGAGAAGTTCGCGACCGCCGCACGCGACGTCCAGATGGACTTCACCCGCGCCGAGAAGCTGCTCGCCTTTAACAACCCCATGATGAACATCTGCGTCAACGGCGCATTTGTCGTCATCATCTACCTGGGCTCCAAGCTCATCATCACGAGCCGGGGCACGCTGTTCGACGTGGGCCAGCTCTCCTCGATCTTTACCTACGGCTTCCAGATCCTCATGAGCCTGATGCAGCTGTCGATGATCTTTGTCATGGTGACCATGGCCGACGAATCGGCGCACCGCATCACCGAAGTGCTGACCGCCGAGCCCACGATCGCCGATCCCGCCGAGCCCGTGCTCGAGGTCGCCAATGGCTCCATCGACTTTGACCACGTGAGCTTTAAGTATTCCGCGCATGCGAAGCGCCAGGCGCTCGACGATATCGACCTGCACATTACGAGCGGCGAGACCATCGGCATCATCGGCGGCACCGGCTCGGCCAAGTCCACGCTTGTAAACCTCATCGCCCGCCTGTACGACGCCACCGAAGGCACCGTGCGCGTGGGCGGCGTGGACGTGCGCGACTACGACTTGGACGCTCTGCGCCACCAAGTCGCCATGGTGCTGCAGAAAAACGTGCTGTTTAGCGGCACCATCGCCGAGAACCTGCGCTGGGGCGACCCGAACGCCACCGACGAGGAAGTCCGCGAAGCGGCACATCTGGCCTGCGCCGATGAGTTTGTCGACGGCTTCCCCAAGGGCTACGACACCTGGATCGAGCAGGGCGGCTCCAATGTTTCCGGCGGTCAGAAGCAGCGCCTGTGCATTGCACGTGCCCTGCTGCGTCGCCCCAAGATCTTGATCCTGGACGACTCCACGAGCGCCGTCGACACCAAGACCGACGCCAAGATCCGCGAGGGCCTGGCGAGTTATCTGCCCAACACGACCAAGCTCATCATCGCCCAGCGCATTAGCTCCGTGCAGGATGCCGATCGCATCATCGTCATGGAGGGCGGCCGCATCAAGGACATCGGCAACCACGACGAGCTGCTCAAGACGAGCGAAATCTACCGCGAGACCTTTACCTCGCAGAACAAGATGAGCGCCGAGGGCGAGGACGCGGGCGAGACCGCTGCAGCCGGCACCGAGGCATCTGCATCGCAAGCCCAGACCCAGGAAGGAGGCGAGGCACATGAGTAAGGCCACTACCGCCGAGCGCGTACGCAACCGCAAGGGCGGCACCATGACGCGCCTCATCAGAATGCTCTTTGGCTTCTACCCGGTGCTTTTGCCCCTCGTCGTCGCCGGCGTGGTGCTCTGCGCCGTCATCAACTCCATCGGCGCGACGTTTCTCCAGAGCGCGCTGCAGGTCATCAGCGAATCATGGCAGTCGGGCGACTGGACGGCCGCGCAGCCCAAAATTCTGAAGCTTGTGACTACCCTCGGCTGCATCTACGCCGTGGGCGTCGCGTCTTCGCTCTTCTGGAACCGCGCCATGGCCGTCATCACGCAGGGCTCGCTCGAGAAGCTGCGCGAAAAGATGTTCAACCGCATGCAGGACCTGCCGATCCGCTACTTCGACACGCATCAGCGCGGCGACATCATGAGCCACTACACCAACGATATCGACACGCTGCGCCAAATGATCAGCCAGTCGCTGCCCAACCTGCTCATGACGATCATCGTCATCGTCACGGTGTTCTTCATCATGCTGTACTACAGCGTTTGGATGTGCCTGGTCATCATTGCCGGCGTCGCCTTTATGACCTTTATGACCAAGCTGCTCGGCTCCAACTCCGCGCGCTTCTTCATTGCACAGCAGACCGAGCTCGGCGTGGTCGAAGGTCATATCGAGGAGGTCATGAACGGTCAGAAGGTCGTCAAGGCGTTTTGCCACGAGTCCGCCGCCGAGGCCGATTTCGATGAGCGCAACGAGAAGCTCTTCGAGGTCTCGCAGAAGGCCAACATGTACGCCAACATCCTCATGCCCGTCCTTATGAACCTGGGCAACCTGCTCTACGTGCTGGTCGCGCTGGCCGGCGGCATCTTCCTGGCGCTGGGCGTGCCTAACCTGAGCATCTCGGGCATGGCGCTTTCCATCGCCGTCGTGGTACCGTTCCTCAACATGACCAAGCAGTTCTGCGGCCAGATCGGCCAGATCTCGCAGCAGATCAACGCCGTGGTCATGGGCCTTGCCGGCGCCGAGCGCATCTTTGAGCTGCTCGACGAGGAGCCCGAGGCCGACGAGGGCTACGTAACGCTTGTCAACGCGCAGGTCAACCCCGACACTTGGCAGCTCGAGGAGGCCGACCACCACACCGGCATGTGGGCGTGGAAGCATCCGCACCGCGCGACCGGCGAAATTGAGTACGTGCCGCTGCGTGGCGATCTGGTCATGGACAACGTCGACTTTGGCTACACGCCCGACCACGAGGTGTTGCACGGCGTGTCCGTGTTTGCCAAGCCGGGCCAGAAGGTCGCGTTTGTCGGCGCCACCGGTGCCGGCAAGACGACCATCACCAACCTCATCAACCGCTTCTACGACATCGCCGACGGCAAGATCCGCTACGACGGCATCAACGTCAACAAGATCCGCAAGGCCGACCTGCGCCGCTCGCTGGGCGTCGTGCTACAGGACGTGAACCTGTTCACCGGCACTGTGATGGATAACATCCGCTACGGCAACCTGGACGCTACCGACGAGGAGTGCATCGCGGCGGCCAAGCTCGCGGGCGCGGATGACTTTATCACCCGCCTGCCCGACGGCTACGACACCATGCTCACCGGCAACGGCGCGCAGCTGTCGCAGGGCCAGCGTCAGCTGATTTCGATCGCACGCGCCGCCGTCGCCGATCCGCCGGCAATGATTCTGGACGAGGCCACGTCGAGCATCGATACCCGCACCGAGGCTATCGTGCAGGCCGGCATGGACAAGCTCATGGAAGGCCGCACGACGTTTGTCATCGCGCACCGTCTCTCCACCGTGCGCAACTCCGACGCAATCATCTGTCTGGACCACGGCCGCATCATCGAGCGCGGCAACCACGACGAGCTGATCGCCAAGCGCGGGTATTACTACCAGCTCTACACCGGAGCGTTTGAGCTGGAGTAGGACCGGTTACTGACGGAGGGCGCCCCGGGGGCGGGCGGGGTAATTCCTCCGTGCTCAAACATTCTCGCTTCGCTGCGAAACTGCGCGCGGAGGAAATACCCCGCCCGCCCCCGGGGCGCCCTCCTGCGCGCGATCAGCCGTCATTTAAAACGGAATAAAAGTTTGCGAGGCCCTGGCCGTTTGGCCAGGGCCTCGTTTTGTAAGGATGAACTAGTTGAGGAGTTGGGCCATGGCGTTGACGAATTTTTGGACTTGGAGGGTTGGCTCGAGCGGATAGTGCAAAAAGACCGGCACCTCTCGCCCGCACAGGAAGGGCACGCCCACAAAGGCCGGGTGCACCCCTGACCATGCGCCACAGGTGAGTACCGCATCGCCCTTTTCCTCCGCCTCGTTAAAGAGCGCAAAGTCAAAGCTATCCACATCGATCACGTCCACGCCGCCGTCGGCCAAAAGGTCGATGCGTAGGCTGTCCATCGCATCGTTGCCGTGACGGAGCACGCGCAGGCGCATGCCCTCTAGGTCGGCAACCGTAATGCGATTCTTGCGCGCCAGCGGGCTCGCGCGCGGCAGGTCGATATAAAACGGTACGTTAACGATGTGGAGCTTTTGGCAAGCGTCGCCCCAGCGTGGGGTAGAAAAACTCGACTGCACCACATCGACCTCGCGGCCCAAGCTGCGCATGACGGTCTCGCGCTCGTCGTAGAGGTCACTTACCGGCACGATCTCAAATCGTAGCGACGGTTCCAGATCGTGGATGCCCGACCACATCGACAGCGTCTGGCGTCCTGGGCACATCATTGACACGCCCAGGCGCACGGCACCACCATCGCCCGCCGCGCGTCGGGCACGGCGCAGCGCGTCCTCGGACTGCCGCATGATCGAGCGCGCGTCGTCCACCAGCAGTGCGCCGGCCGGCGTCACCTTGACGCCCGAGTGCGAGCGCTCGAACAACGTGATGCCGAACTCGGCCTCGAAGCCCGACACCTGCTTGACGAGGGCCGGGGTCGACACGCGCAATCTTGCCGCCGCACGCGAGAAGCTCCCCAGCTCCGCGGCGGCCGATATGGCCTCAAGTCGTCGATCGTACACGTCAATCTCCCGTTTTCGCGCCCGTGACCGCATGGTGCCACAGGGGGTTGTTTTCGCAGGTCACACGCTCAATTGAGAATGAGCTGCATCGCACAGTGTAAACCTACGGTTAACGCCATTCTAACAAATATGCAATTCACCTGCGCAAATGCAAAGCATACGATAACCTGCGAAAACCACGTGGGTCGATTAATGGGAACGACCCACAGGGAGGCACAAGAAGGGAAGTTCCTATGAGCAACTGGCTTAAGCTCGAGGGCGATGTCTGCGCCGTGACTGGCGCGCTCGGCGGTATGGGCGTCGAGATTTGCCGCGAGTTCGCCCGCAACGGCGCCAACGTCGTCCTGCTCGACCTGGACGAGGAAAAGGTCAAGGCCGCAGCCGCCGACCTCGCCGCCGAGTTTGGAATCCACGCCGAGGGCTACAAGATGAACGCCACCGACGAGGCCGAGGTTCAGGCCGCCGTCGATGCCACCATCGCCGACTTCGGCCGTGTCGACGTCCTCGTCAACACCGCCGGTATCCTGCGCTTCGCCGCCATGGAGGACCTGCCGCTCTCCGACTGGAACGAGGTCATCAACGTCAACCTCACCGGCTACTTCATCACCTCGCAGCGCTTTGGTCGCGAAATGATCAAGGCCGGCCAGGGTCGCCTGGTGCACATCTCGACCGTCGCCAGCCACTCTCCCGAGACGTTCTCGGGCGTGTACAGCTCCACCAAGGCCGGCGTCAACATGATGTCCAAGATGCTCGCCGCCGAATGGGGCCCCTACGGCGTGCGCTCCAACTGCGTCGAGCCCTGCTTCGTTAAGACCCCGATGTCGGCCAACTTCTACGCCGACCCCGAGGTCGAAAAGAGCCGCAGCCGTCTGATCGCCACGCGCCGCATCGGCGAGGTTAGCGATATCGCCAACGCCGTCATGTTCCTGGCGTCCACGCGCTCGGACTTTACCACCGGCGACGCCATCAAGGTCGACGGCGGCTTCTCCAACATGATGGGCGACCTCACCGCCAAGCCCGGCGGCCGTCGCGCCTATGCCGACAACTACCTTAAGAACAAGGGTGTCGAGCTCTGGTCCGATGAGTCCGGCGTCGCCAAGCCGACTGACCAGTAAACCAACCTGACAGGGAGGCCCCGCGGACACGCCCGCTCCTCCCCCGTATCGATTAGAAAGAGTCCAATGGCTTCCACCAACTCCAACAAGGGTCGCGCCGTCGTGCTTTCCGCCGCGTGCGTCACCATGTTCTTCATTAGCTCCATCGCGCTGTATTCCGTCGTGAGCAAGAATCTGCTCGCCGTCTACCCCGAGTGGTCGAGTGCCCTTACCTGGGCTTTCCCCGTCTTTCAGACCATCATGGCCGTAACGGGCATCTTCGCCGGCCGCATCTCCGATAAGATCGGCCCGCGCAACGTCGTGATCGCCGCCGCCGTGTGCTACGGCCTGGGCTGGTTCATGTCCGGCACCGTCACCGAGCCGTGGCAGTTCTACCTGTGGTTCTCGCTCGTCGCCGCCATCGGCAACGGCCTGGGCTACAACCCGGCGCTCACCACCGGCCAAAAGTGGTTCATCGACAAGAAGGGCCTTGCCTCCGGCATCACCCTGGCCGCTTCGACCGCCGGCCCCGCCGTGCTGTCCCCGGTGCTCGCCTCGCTGCTCATCCCGAGCCTGGGCATCTTTGGCGCCCTCAAGGCACTCGGCGTCATCTTCTTTGTGACGATCGCCGCCTCCGCCCTGTTCCTGAAGGCCCCCGAGGCCGGTTGGCTGCCCGAGGGCTTCGAGGCCCCCAAGGGCGGTGCACATGCCGGCACCTTCGGCGACCTCACCCCGGGCGAGATGGTCAAGACCCCGCGCTTCTGGGTCCTCATCGTCACCTTCGCCTTTGCCGCCACCGCGGGCACCCTGCTCGTGGGCAAGGTTGCCTCCATCGCCGCCGTCCAGCTCTTCGCCGACCCCACGAGCGCCGCGGCCGTCGCCCTCGGCGGTGTGGTGGTCTCCGTCAACACCTGCGCCAACCTGGTTGGCCGTCTGTCCTTTGGCCAGATCATCGACAAGCTCGGCGCCTATAAGTCGCTGCTCATCAGCCTTGTCGTCACCATCGTCGCGCTCGTCATCATGTCGATGAGCTTTACGCAGAGCATGTTCTTTGTGGCGCTCGCCCTGCTCGGCTTTAGCTTTGGCGCCCTGCTCGTCATCTACCCGCCGCTCACCGGTGGCGCCTTTGGCACCAGCAACATCGGCGTCAACTACGGCATCATGTTTTTGGGTTACGCCGCTTCCACCTGGATCAGCCAGCCCATCACCGCCGTGCTGTATCACGCCGAGGCCGGCAGCGCCGCCTACCAGCAGTCCTTCTACGGTGCCATTGTGATCGCCGCCATCGCCGTCGTGCTCACCGTCTACATGATGGTCTCCGACAGCAAGAAGAAGTCCGCCTAGTTTTACCGATGCGACAAAGGGACAGCCCCTTTGTCGCATTCCACCGGTCACCAGTATTAAGGAGTCGAAATGCCTGAGCTCAACCCCGTCCGCATTGCCGTTATCGGCGCCGGCGCCATGGGCCGCAACCACATCCGCTTTGTCACCGAGGAGCCCGAGGCCGAGCTCGTCGCCATCGCCGACGCCTTTGAGGGCGCCCGCGCCACGGCCGAGGCCGCCGGCGTGCCGTTCTATACCGATCCCGCCCAGATGATGGACGAGGTCAAGCCCGAGGCCGTCATTATCGCCACCCCCAACGACCTGCACCTGGGCGTTGCTCGCGAGGCCATCAAGCGCAACATCGTGCCGCTGGTCGAAAAGCCGATCTCCAACGACCTTGAGGATGCCCAGGCCTTCGCCGCCGAGGCCGAGACCGCCGGCGTGCCCGTGCTCGTGGGTCAGCACCGTCGCCACAACCCCTTCGTTAACAAGGCTAAGGAGATCATCGAGTCCGGCGAGCTGGGCAAGCTCACCGTGTCGAGCTTCCACTACATGATCTATAAGAATGACGAGTACTTCGATGTCGAGTGGCGCCGCAAGAAGGGTGCCGGCCCGATCCTGGTCAACCTGGTGCACGACGTCGACCTGCTCCGCTACCTGCTGGGCGAGCCCGTTGCCGTCCAGGGCATGCAGTCCAGCGCCGCCCGCGGTTTTGAGACCGAGGACTCCGCCGTGGTCAACGTCCGTTTTGCCGATGGCGCGCTCGCAAGCATGACCATCTCTGACGCCACCGCCAGCCCCTGGAACTGGGAGGCCACCGCTCGCGAGGATCCGCAGTACCGCCCCTTCGACGCCGACGCCTACTTTATCGGCGGCACTAAGGGCGCCCTTTCGCTGCCCCGCCTGCACCGGTTCTCCTACGACGGCGCCTCCAACTGGCACAAGCCGCTGCAGATGGAGATCCCGGCCGTGGACCCGGCGCTGCCGCACAAGATGCAGCTCAAGCACTTTGTGAAGGTCGTTCGCCGCGAGGTCGAGCCCGTCGTGACCCCCGCCGACAACGTTAAGACGCTCACGCTTCTCAACGCCATCAAGGAGGCCGCCGAGACCGGCCAGCTCGTCGAGCTGTAATGCCTTAAGAGCGGCCGCGGCAGATACCCCATGCCGAACCCCTCGGTCCGCCACCAACAAGCCCCTCTTCTTTGCCCCGCGAGCAGCCTCCTGCCCGCGGGGCTTTTTGCTACCTTGCCGACGATTTTTCTAGGGCGGGGGCTATTTTGTACCTCGGCTTGATTCGTTCGCCACCAAATGGGCCTATCTACTACGTTTAACCGATTACCCTCAACCATGCCGAATTTCGCGAAATTAAAACCGCAGGTAGACGGCTTGCCGATTTTCGGAAAACCGGGGGATGGTCGACCCATACGGTTCAAACGTAGTAGATAGGCCCCTTTCGTGGCGCAACCCCAAAACAGTCTTTTGGGACGGGTGGTATCCTTGGTAGCCCTGTGCTGCAAACGCACCTTAAACGCAAGGAGTCCCATGGATCTTATCGCCCAGCTCGCCCGCGAGCTCAACCTTAAGGCCGCCAACGTCGAGGCGGCCGTCAAGCTCATCGACGAGGGCAACACCATCCCCTTTATCTCGCGCTACCGCAAGGAAGCAACGGGCGGCATGGACGACGTCGCCCTGCGCGCGCTCGACGAGCGCCTGTCCTACCTGCGCAATCTCGAGCAGCGCAAAGAGGACGTCATCCTGCTCATCGACGCCCAGGGCAAACTCACGCCCGAGCTCGAGCAGCAGATTCGCGAGGCCACGCAGCTCCAGCGCGTCGAGGACCTCTACAAGCCCTACCGCAAAAAGCGCATGACCCGCGCGCAGAAGGCCCGCGAGGCCGGCCTGGAGCCGCTCGCCAACATGATCATCATGCAGGCATCCGCCAAGGGCAGCGCGCTCGACGCCGCCGCGGCCTACGTCAACGAGGACGCCGGCTTCGACACGCCCGAGAAGGCACTCGCCGGCGCCGCCGACATCGTGGCCGAGACGGTGGCCGAGGACCCCGAGAACGTCGCCGACCTGCGCGCCTTTACGCAAAACACCGCCGATATCGTCGTCGAGGCCACCGACCCCGCCGAGAAGACTCCCTACGAGCCCTACTACAACTTTGACGAGCCGCTGCGCCGCATCCCCAACCACCGCGTGCTGGCTATCGACCGCGGCGAGCGCGAGGGCAAGCTCCGCGTGCGCGTGAACGTCGACGGCGCTGCCGCCACGGCGCGTCTTGGCAGCCGCTGGCCTCGCCGCCAGGGCGTCTTTGCACCCGTCTTTGACGCCGCCATCGCTGACGGTTACAAGCGCCTCATGGCCCCCTCGCTGGAGCGCGAGGCCCGCGCCAAACTCACCGTTCGCGCCCAGACCGAGGCCATCAACGTCTTTGCCAAGAATCTCGAGGGCCTGCTCTCGGCACGCCCCGTGCGAGGCGCCCGCGTGCTCGCGCTCGACCCGGGCTACCGCACTGGCTGCAAGGTCGCCGTCATGGACGAGACCGGCAAGCTGCTCGACCACGGCGTGGTCTACCCCACCAAACCGCGCCACGACGTCGCCGGCACTAAGCGCGAGCTCGCCCGCCTCGTCAAGAAGGACGACGTCAACACCATCGTCATCGGCAACGGCACCGCCAGCCGTGAGACCGAGGAAGTCGTCTCGGAGTTCATCGCCGAGCAGGCGCCTGGGCTGCGATACACCATCGTCAACGAGGCCGGCGCGTCGGTGTACTCCGCCTCCGAGCTCGCCAGCCAGGAATACCCCGACCTGGACGTCACCGTGCGTGGCGCCATGAGCCTGGGCCGTCGCCTGCAAGACCCGCTGGCAGAGCTCGTCAAGATTCCGCCCCAGTCCATCGGCGTTGGCCAGTACCAGCACGACCTTGACCAGGCCGAGCTTTCACGCACCCTGGGCCACGTGGTGGAGGACGTCGTCAACCGCGTGGGCGTCGACGTCAACACCGCGAGTGCGAGCCTGCTGGGCTACGTGTCGGGTATCACGCCGAGCGTGGCCAAGAATATCGTGGCCTACCGCGAGGAAAACGGCGCCTTTACCGATCGCCGCCAGCTCAAGAAGGTCCCCAAGTTGGGGCCCAAGGCATACCTCAACGCCGCGGGCTTTTTGCGCATCAGCGGCGGTAAGAACCCGCTCGACGCGACAAGCGTCCACCCTGAGAGCTACGAGGTGGCCACAACCGTCCTGGAGCGCGCAGGAGTTAAAGCCAGCGAGCTCAGCCGCGGCGGCGTGCCCGACATCGAGCGCCGTCTGGGCAGCATCTCGGCGCTGGCAAGCGACCTGGACTGCGGCACCCTCACGCTCATCGACATTGTCAACGAGCTCAAGAAGCCCGGTCGCGACCCGCGCGACGACGCGCCCGAGGTGGTCTTTAGCCGCTCAGCGCTTTCCATCGACGACCTGGAACCCGGCATGGAGCTCAAGGGCACGGTGCGCAACGTTGTGGACTTTGGCGCCTTCGTCGACGTGGGCGTGCACCAGGACGGCCTCGTGCACATCTCCAAGCTGGCCAACCGCTTCGTCAAGCACCCGAGCGACGTGGTACGCGTCGGCGACACGGTAAAGGTGTGGGTGGAAAAGGTCGATCGCGACCGCAAGAAGATCTCGCTCACCATGGTGCAGGGGAAGTAAACCACCTAAAGCAAGCCCCCCCCCTCTCGCGATGTGCAAAATCGCGAGTATTCTGCAATTTCTGCCGCTCTGAACGCCCCTCAGAGGCAATAAAGTCAAAAACAGCCCCCGTTTTAGCATCATCAGAGCCAAAACGGGGGCTGTTCCGTGCTTTATCTAGCTGGTAAAAGCCTTTACCTTGCTGAATACTCTCGATTTTGCACGTCGCTGCAGGGGGTACCTTTGCCCACGGCAGGATATGGAAGCCGATTACCAACCTACCGGCAAGCTCGTGTCGGCAGCCCCGGCCTTTCCTTTGCCTAGCGCGACCCTCGCGAAGCGCGTGAGCGATAGGGAAAGGAAAGGCCGGGGCGAACAACCCGTGGCGCAGCCAGTGTTCGCGTTACGGCAGAATATGGAAGCCCAAAGCGGCGATATCCTTGGCAAAGCCGCGCACGGTGTCGAGCGAGACCTCGTACGGGTCGCGGCCGATGTTCTTGCGCTTGGCCAGGATGCTGTTGGGCACCGTGATGATCTGGCAACCGCAGGCCTCGGCCTGGTAAATGTTGATGAGCTCGCGCGTGGACGCCCACAGGACCTCGCAGTTGGGCTTGGCAGCGGCCTTCTTAACCGACTCCGTCATAAACGGAATGGGATCGACGCCGGTATCGGCGATGCGGCCGGCAAAGAGCGAGATGATGGACGGCGTCTCGGCGTCAACGGCCTCGACCATCTCGTCGACTTGCTCGGGCGTAAAGATGGTGGTGACGTTAACCTTGATGCCATCGGCCGAAAGCTTGCGGACCAGCTCGGCGGTGGACTCGCCCTTGGTGGTCACGCACGGGATCTTGACGTAGACGTTCTCGGCCCAGGTAGCGATCTCGCGAGCCTCAACCTCCATGGTCTCGACGTCGTCGGCAAAGACCTCAAACGAGACGGAAACGTCGGTGATGTGGGCCAGGACCTCCTTGGCAAACGCGCGGTAATCCGTCACACCGCCCTTCTTCATAAGGGACGGGTTGGTCGTGAAACCCTGAACGTTGCCGTTCTCGTACATGTCGAGCATGCCCTCGAGGTTTGCACCGTCAGCGAACACCTTGATTGCCATCTGCCTGATTCCTTTCGCTTGCACATGGGCGTTGAGCTGCTAAACACTTTACCTACGTTTATCAAGGCGTGAGCTGCGGGTTTTTATCTTCTCGGCGAACGGTATAAACACCTCAGTGTTTGGATTGATAAATCGATTGAGCATGCAAAAGCAAAGAGTCGCAGTTTGAGCAAACGTCAGAACGCGGGATTCATTAGATGAGGCCGAAATGCCGCATCGCTGTGACGGTGCCGTCGTGTGCGACATCGTCGGTCACGTAGTCGGCGACCGCCTTGACCTCGGGCATGGCGTTGCCCATGGCGACAGCCGTCTCGACCGCAGCGAGCATGCCCAGGTCGTTACCCGAATCGCCGAAGCCAAAGGTGCGCGCGTTGCCGGTGCGACCCAGGTATTCCAGCGCTCGCGCCACGCCCACGCCCTTGTCGATGCCCTTGGGGCTCAGCTCGCGATTCTGACCACCGGTGTTGCACAGCTCAAACTCGCGATCGATAAAGCCATCATCATTGGCTACGCGAGCCAGGTCGCTCGCGACGATGCCTACCTTGCCCACGCGCAGACGGCCGTCGACGCGCATTTCCTCGGTGCTGTGCACCACAGAAGTGCCGATCAGAGACGACTGCTCAACGCCCGCGGGTTCCAGGGCAAAAGTAGCCACGTTGGTCTCGAAAAAGGCTTCAATCCCTGCCGCGGCCATACGGCGAGCGAGCTCCGCAACAATGTCTTCGTCAAAGCAGTCCTCATGCACCACGCGGCCCTCGACCTCGAGCGTGGCTCCCGCCATGGCAACGATGCCCGCGGGGTCGAGCGCACGCAAGCTGTCCGCGATGAGCCACAGGGGACGACCCGTGCAGATAAACGCCTTGTGCCCTGCATCGCGCAGTGCACGGAACGCCTCAACCACCGTCTGCGAGGGGCGAACCGCCGAAAAGTCCTTGTCGGTCATGTTGTCGGGATCGAACGACGTCAGCGTGCCGTCCACGTCAAAAAAGAGCACAGCGGATTCGGGGCACGCATCAATCATATGGGTTCCTTTCGGGGGCGAGAGCAAACGAAGTATCCATCATATAATGGAGCGACGCAACCAGAGAGGTCACCCATGGAATTTTACGCAAGCTGCCCCGAGGGCTTTGAGTCCGCACTCGCCGACGAGCTTAAACGCCTCGGGCTTTCGCATGTCCGCCGCCTGAAGGGCCGCGCTACGTTTGAGGGCGAGCTTGAGCAAGGCTATCGCGCGTGCCTGTGGTCGCGCCTGGCGAGCCGTGTGTTCGTGGTACTCGGGCGCTTTGAGGCGCACGATGCCGACGAGCTGTACGATAGCGTTTACAACATCGCCTGGGAGAGCATCGTCCGCCCCGGCGCCACCATCGCCATTACCGCCCGCGGCGTGACCGAGCATCTGCGCAACACGCGTTTCTCGGCCCTGCGCGCCAAGGACGCGCTGTGCGACCGTCTGGCCGAGACCACGGGCCGTCGTGCCGACGTCGATGCCGCCGACCCCGACGTTCACCTGTTGCTTTCGCTGCGCCAGCGTCGCGCGAGCATTAGCCTGGACCTTTCGGGCGACCCGCTGTTCAAACGCCTGCCGCCCGCAGCGACCCGCGCCGGCGAGGGCTCACACGTGCTGCGCCCCGACTACGCCGCCCTGGTGCTGGCGCAGGTCGGCTGGACCGCACTGTGCGAGCGCGAGCTGACGGCCGACGATTACGAGAACGAAGCCCTTCCCACGCTGGTCGACGCCTCGTGCGCCGGCGGCGGTCTGCTGCTGGAGGCCGTGAATATTCTGACCGACCGAGCCCCGGGCGCCACACGCGAGCGCTGGGGCTTTGAGGGCTGGCAGCTGCATGATGCCACCCTGTGGGAGCAGCTGCTTGCCGAGGCGCGCGAGCGCGAGACGGCGGCACGCGAGCGCCAGGCGCGCATCGTTGCCGTGGATGTTGACCCCGCCGCCCGCAAGACTGCCGAGCGCATGGTCAAGTGCGCTGGCTACAAGCGCTTTGTCGATTTTTGCGCCGACAAGTCCGCCACCGTACTGGACCACGCGGGCGCCGTCGCCGGTGCCGCCGTGGTCGCAGACACCACCGAGACACCGCTTTCGCTCATGCATGACACTATGACGCTCGTCGGCGACCTGCGCCGCGCGCCCGAGCTCGCTTCGGCGCCGGTCGCCGCGCTCACCCGCGACGGATTGCTGGCCCGCGCGCTCCACGCCGAGCCCGAGCGCTCGATCGCCGTCATGCCCAATAACGAGGAGGCGGCTATTGAGGTTTGGCCCTCGCTCGACCACGCCGCTGCGGCATTCGAAGCTGCGACCAGCGCAGATGCCGAGGCCGAAATTGCGAATGCCAACGAAGTCAACGACAAAGCCGCCGCTTCCCCCATGCCCGAACCTGCCGCCACGCTCGACCTGGGCGACGGCAAGCCGCTGCCCGTGCTCATCCCCGAGTCCGAGCAGTTCGCTAACCGCCTGCGCAAGAACGCACGCCTGCGTCGCAAGTGGGCGAAGCGCGAGGGCGTGAGCTGCTACCGCGTCTACGACGCCGACCTACCCGACTACTCCGCCGCCATCGACCTGTACGAGGGCTGCCCGCAGACGCCGGGCCGCTGGCTCGTCATCGCCGAATACGCCGCGCCCAAGACCATCGACCCCGCGCTGGCCCAGGCCCGCATGCTCGACATCTTGGCCATCGCGCCGCGCATCCTAGATGTCCCGGCCGAGCATGTGCACGCCAAGGCCCGCATGCGTTCGCGCGGCGGTTCGCAGTACGGCAAGCAGGGAGCCGGCAAGGGCGGATCGGGCGAGCGTGCCAACATCGCGCGCCGTCGCCTGCCGCTCATCGAAGAGGGCGGCCTTACCTTTGCCGTCAACTTTGACGACTATCTGGATGTGGGCATCTTCCTGGACCACCGCGTCACCCGCAACCTGGTGCGCGAGCACGCCAAACAGGCACGCCGCTTCCTCAACCTGTTCGCCTACACCGGCACCGCCACCTGCTATGCGGCAGACGGCGGCGTCGAGGAGACCGTGACGGTCGATCTTTCCAACACCTACCTGGACTGGGCCGAGCGCAACATGCGCCAGAACGGCTTTGTTGGCCCGCAGCATCACTTTGTGCGCGATGACGTGCTCGCCTGGATTCGTGACCAGCGCCAGACGCGCAACCGCTGGGACCTGATTTTTGTCGACCCGCCCACGTTTTCGAACTCGTCCAAGATGGGCCGCCGCACCTGGGATGTCCAGCGCGACCATGTTGAGCTTTTGGCCGGCGTATCTCGCCTGCTCGCACAGGGCGGACATGCCATCTTTAGCTGCAACCTGCGCGGCTTTCGCCCCGAGACGCGCAAGCTCGCACGCGCGGGCGTCGTGCTGGAGGACATTACGGCGCAGACCATCCCCGAGGATTTCGCACGCAACCAGAAGGTGCACCATTGCTATATCGTGCGCCGACTGCCCATCGAGGACGCCATGGCCGAGGTCGGTTTTAGCGCCGAGGAGATTGCCGAGCGAACCGAGGAGCTGCGCAACCCCGAGGCGCGCAAGCCTCGTGCAGCAGCGCCCGCGCACGCGCAAGCCGGCGACCGAGGGCCGCGCGGCGACGGCAAGCCCGCCTGCTCAGGTAAGCCCAAAAAGAAGAAGTTCTACGCCAGCAAGCCCAAGGGCAAATAACAAAGTTGCGGTGGAATACGGACTGTTTTGCCTGGAATTAGGCAAATTTAGACCGTATTTCACCGCAACTCATATTGGGATGGTGGTTGGCGATCTAGCCTTGGGTGACCAATCGGTAACCGATACCCACATGCGTCTGGATATAGCGCGGATGCGCGGGGTCGGACTCAATCTTCTTGCGCAGCGTGCCCATAAAGACACGCAGGCTCGCCAGGTCACTCTTGGTTGCCGTGCCCCAAATCTCGTGCAGGATAAACTGGTGCGTCAGCACCTTGTCGGCGTTATGCGCCAGCAGGCACAGGAGCTTGTACTCGATCGGCGTCAGATGCAGCTCCTCGCCATCCATCGTGGCGATGCCGGCATCAAAATCGATATGCAGCTCGCCGGTATCGAACGAGCCCTCGGAGGCAACGCCGCCCGTTTGCGCATACGAAAGGCGCCTGAGCGTCGTACGAATGCGCGCGAGCAGCTCCTCGACCGAAAACGGCTTGGTCAGGTAGTCGTCGGCGCCGGCATCGAGTGCGCGAATCTTGTCCGCATCCTCGCTGCGCGCCGAGACCACAATGATCGGCATGCCCGACCATGCGCGCACCGACTCCACCACCTTGACGCCGTCCATATCGGGCAGGCCCAGATCGAGCAGCACAATGCTCGGTGCCTGCGATGAGGCGGCGGCGATGGCGGCATGGGCGGTCTCCACAGCCATATGGCGCAAGCCATGCGCCTCGAGCGCGGCAACGATTAAGTTGCGAACGGCGGGGTCGTCCTCAACGACCAAGATAAGCGGTTTTACGGCAGAGTTCGGCACAGCGTTACTCCTTATCAAACGAAACGTCGGCGGCGGGAAGCTCAATCGTAAAGACCGAGCCGTGCGGGTCCGCCGCGGCAACCTCTATGCTACCGCCATGTGCCAGCGCAATGGAGCGACAGAGCGAAAGACCCAGGCCCACGCTGCGGTGGCTGTCGGCCAGACCATGGTTGGCGGTATAGAACGACTCAAAGATCCGCTCGCGGTCCTCGGGTGCGATGCCCGGCCCGTCGTCAGCGACCGAACACCTCACGCGTCCGCCATCAGCGCCAATCGAAATCACGATATGCGAGCCTGCGGGCGTATAGGTGATGGCGTTGTTCACCAGATTGACCACCAGCTGCACCATCAGGCGCGCATCGACGTTGACGAGTGCCAGCTCATCGCACGCCACCACCTTAAGGTCGTGCTCGCGCACGGCCGGACTTACGTGGCGCAGCGCCTCCTCGACGATATCGTCCATGAGCTCGAGCGTGGTCGACAGGCGCATACCGCCGCCCTCGAGCTTGGTGATGGCGAGCAGGTTCTCGACGGTGGCGTTGAGCCATTGCGCATCCGAGCGAATGGACAGGAGCATGCCGCGGCGCGTCTGGCTATCGAGCACGGCCGTGCCGGTCGAGCCCTGGTCGAGCAGCACGTCGGCATTGCCCGAAATACTGGTGAGCGGCGTGCGCAGGTCGTGCGAGATGGAGCGCAGCAGGTTGGCGCGCAGCTGCTCGTTTTTGGCGAGCACCGCCGCCTCCTCGCGGGCCTCCATGGCGCGGGCGCGATCGAGCGCCAGCTCGCCTTCGCTCACGATGGCATCGGCAAGTGTCCGCTCCTCGTGCGTCAGCACGTCGGGCTCGGCAACGATGGCGAGTACCCCCACCACCGAGACGGGATCGCCCGTGCGCACCATAGTGTCGCCCGAACGCACCGTCAGGTATATGCCGTAGAACGCCGAGCCGCCATAGGTGGCATCGAGTGGCGTTCCCACATAGGCGGACGCCGAGAGCCGCGGCGGCATCTGCGGCGCCAGCTCGTGCACCGGTGCCGCATCGCCCACAGCTGTGTACGTCGCACGCGGCAGCAGGTCATCATCGTCGGTGTCGGCGCTGTACCACACGACCGGACAGCCCGAAAGACGCGCCAGCTGCGTTGCCATGGCATGGACAATCTGCTGCTGATCGGCGCACCGCTGCAGCATGCGGTTGGTCTCGAGCACCATATGCGTGCGACGGTCGCTGGCGGCAGCCTGTGCCAAGGCGCGGCGCAGGGCCAACGCAATCGAGCTCGACACAAGCGAGACCACAAACATGATGAAGAACATGCCGGGATAGCCGCGGTCGATAAGCGACAGCGAGTAGCGCGGGTCGACAAACAAGAAGTTGTAGAGCGCCACGGCAGCAGCCGAGCTCAGCAAGCAATACAGGCGACTCCAGGTAAAGAATGCGCACAGCTGAACGGCGAACACATAGACGATCATGATGCTCGGCGCGAGACCCGGATGGTCGAGCAGCGCGCCCACAATCGTCGCCGCGACCAGCAGCCCCGCCGATACGCAGGCGTCATACAGAGGAGTGCGGCGCGTCAGCGTTGTGCGCCGCCACCAAAAGCTATCGGCAATATCGCCGTCCGTACGGACGTCCATCAGCGCCCCGCCCCTCTCTCAAAAACAAAAACCACCACAAAGGGACAGGCACCTTTGTGGTGGTTTCCCTTGTGGTGGTTCCAAGTGTAAAGCCTTCTACGACCGGCGGTCGCTAGACAAACAGTACGTGCGCGAGCAGGGCACATACGCACACCGCTCCAAATACCAGTGCCACGATCGAGATCACGCGGTCGGCCATGTCCATGTTGGCCCGATTCGTAAAGAACCGATCTTCGGCGGCGTCGACACGCGCCTCACGCACCATTTCGACCACCGCCTCACGGCCATCGAGCGCCTTTGTATCCATGTTTGCCTCCCCGGCCTCATGCTTATCCATCAAAAACTAACTCCGTGTAGCCGCCGACGTCTACGGCCGCTCGTTGGGGGCCAGGCGCTGCATCTTATTCACAGCCTTGAACTTGGTGAACAGCGGCACGTACTCAAAGCTCACGTTGGAGTTCTCCAGGCCGTACCAGCGTGCAGGCGTGCCGGCGGCACGGCGGATGATGTACTTGAGCGTGATGGCCGTACGCTCGCTGGGCTCCACATCGCTTTCGGGCGCCAGAAGCTTACGGATCAGGACGAACTTGAACGTGCCGATGTTACCCGGATCCTTGTAGACCGAGTAGTCATGCGTCTGCGGCGGCAGCTCGCCGGTGGCAGCCAGGTCCTGAACAACCTGACGCAGGTAGGCATTGACGCGCTGGTTGATCTTGTAGCCCAGGTACAGATGCACGCGGAACACGTAGTCGGTGCCGAACGTCTCGACCGAATA
Source organism: uncultured Collinsella sp. (assembly GCA_958418185.1). Taxonomy (GTDB): domain Bacteria; phylum Actinomycetota; class Coriobacteriia; order Coriobacteriales; family Coriobacteriaceae; genus Collinsella. The sequence continues at coordinate 26,634 of CATZEP010000005.1, read as the reverse complement.
GGCAAAGGTGTGCGGTTCGTCCATGGTCTCGACATTCACAAACCACCAGGCGCGGGCGCGCTTGGGATGCTTGTCCAAGATCGAATAGACGATATCGCGGTCGATGTAGTCGGTATGGGTGTCCTTGGTCAGGTACACGACGTTGTCGCTCATGCGCTCGTAACGGTCGTCGTCGCGCAGGCGCTTGAGCTGCGGCAGGTAGCTGCGCAGCGGCAGCAGCGTAAACTGGCGCTGCTCGACCGCCGTGCCGTTGTACCAGCACACCATAATGCCCATGATGAGTGCAGCCATGAGGATGGTGAAGTAGCCGCCGTGGAAGAACTTGGTGAGCGAACTCACAAAGAAGAAGCCCTCGAGCATAAGGAAGAACGCAACGAAGATATACGGGGCGACCTTAAGGCCGCGATCGACATGCAAGTAGAAGAAGAGCAGCAGCGTCGTGCACATCATGGTCAGGGTGATCGCCAAGCCGTAAGCGGCCTCCATGTGCGCCGAGCTCTGGAACAGCAGCACCACGATGACGCAGCCCACAAGCATGACGTTGTTGACCATGGGAATATAGAGCTGGCCCTTGGTCTCGGCAGGATAGAAAACCTGCATGTGCGGCATGAGGTCCAGGCGGCTGGCCTCGGACACCAGCGAGAATGCGCCGGTGATGAGCGCCTGCGAGGCAATGATGGCCGCGACGGTGGAAAGGCCGACGGCAAAGGGACGCAGGCCCGGGGTGAGCATCTGGTAGAAGGGGTTGAGGTCGGCAATGCCCATGAGCTCGGGGTTGGCAGCGTTGTTCATAAGCCAAGCGCCCTGGCCCATATAGGAAAGCAGCAGGCAGCACTTAACGAACGGCCAGGTGGCATAAATGTTGCCGCGGCCAACGTGGCCCATGTCGGAGTAGAGCGCCTCGGCACCGGTGGTGGCGAGGAAGCAGCTGCCCAGAATCATGATGCCCGCATGGTTGTTGGGGCTCAGCAAAAAGGCGATGCCGCGCAGCGGGTTGAGGCACAGCAGCACCGTGGGATGCTGAAAGACAAAGAACAGGCCCGTACCACCCAGGAACAAAAACCACAGCGTCATGATGGGGCCAAAGGCGCGGCCGATCTTGGCCGTGCCGATGCGCTGCACCAAGAAGAGCACGATGATGATGGCAAGCGTGATGGCGACAACGCGGGCCTGATCGTCACCGAGCACGGCGTGGACTGCCGGAATGGTGCGCAGACCCTCGATAGCCGTAGTCACGGTAACGGCAGGCGTGAGGATACCATCGGCGAGCAGTGCCGCGCCGCCCAGCATGGCGGGGATGATGAGCCATTTGCCGCAGCGCTTAACCAAGCTGTACAGAGCAAAGATGCCACCCTCGCCGTGGTTGTCAGCGCGCAGCGAGATGAGCACGTACTTGACGGTCGTCAGCAGCGTGACCGTCCACACGACGAGCGAGAGCGCGCCGAGTACGAACTCCTCCGTGACGCTTCCGATGCCGCCGTTGCCGGCAACGAGTGCCTTGGTTACATACATGGGGCTGGTGCCGATATCGCCATACACCACGCCCAGCGTGACGAGCATCGCCGAGATGCTCACAGGAATCGCAGCGTGCGAGGCTGCCTCCTTGGCCTTTTGTTCCATAAGCCGGTTTCCTCCCAACTTTAACGTTCGAGGGGATTATAGGTAATCGGCCCATGTTTTAATGCACTGTTTTCCCAGCTAGATAAAGATTTATACAGTCTTTAGACTACCGCGGCGATATGGAATGTGACAAAGGGACTGTCCCCTTGTCACATTCGTCATTTTCCGAGCCAGTTTTTGAACCACCACTCCATGGAGCGGCTCATCTCGGCCATAAAGGGACTGGTGTGTTTGCGGGTGTAGATATCCACCACGCGCTCGCCCACCTCGCGGGCGTGTGGGCGAAACATCGCATCCATCTCGGCCACCTGCGCGTCCATGGTCGCGTCGTCCGCACGGCAGTAGCGCTCCTCGTGCACCAGGTTCACCACGGGGTGCGCGATCGCCGGACGCTCCTTACGGGGCGTGCCGATGATGAGCATCGATAGCGGCATGGTATAGGGCGGCAGATCGAGCAGCTCGGCAACTTCCTCGGCATTCTCGACGATATCACCGATGTAGCAGCTCCCCAGCCCCAGGGCCTCGGCGGCAACCACGGCGTTTTGGGCAGCAATCACGGCATCCTGCGCCGCGATGGCAAAGTCGCCCAAACCCGGCGCGCGGCGGGGTGCCTTGCCCGTGCGCTCGACAAACTCGGGCTCAAAGCAGCCCACATGCTCAAACAGATCGATCCACTTGGCGTAGTCGACGACAAATATAAGTGCCCAGGGCGCCTTGGCAATCATAGGCTGATGGTCGCACAGGTCGGCCAGGCGGTCGAGCGTAGCCTGCTCGCGAATGCTTACGATGGAATACATCATCATGGCACCCGCCGACGGCGCGCGACTCGCCGCATGCAGGATCGCCGCCCGCTGCTCGTCGGTCACCGCCACGGGGCGGTCGTCGTCATCACGCGCGAAGGCACGCGTAGACGAGCGATGCTCCAAGATGTCCAGCACCGTGTTGCCCGTAGTCTCGACCGGGTAGCCGTTCGTATCCACGCCCGCAGCTTCGCCGCCGCCCATGTCCGCCTTGCAAACCTGCTCGTTCATCGCCCTACCCTCGCCATTTCTTTAAGAAGCCTTTACGTTTCCGTGTAATTCCCATCCATTATCGCGCAGGTCGCCACTACATTGCGCCATACCGCCACACGTGCGCGTTAATATGGCTGGTTGTTGTGCGCAGCCACCAATTGCAGCGCATATTTTGGTAACAATCGGGTAAACCCCCGCTTTCGTAGGTTTTAGTTTGTGAGGAGTCTCAGCATGTTCGCTGCCGCCATCTCGCTCGTCGGTCTTGCGGCGACCGTCCACTTTGTGTTACGTGAGACCAAGACCGTCAAGGCGCAGTCGGGCACCATTGCCAAGAGCGCCATCGCCTGGAGCGTCGCCTTCGGTCTGTTCCAGGTCTTTTTGACCATTTGGGGCGCCGTGGGCCTCGTCGCCCAAAACGAGCCGCTCGCCTTTGTGATGCTCATCCTGACCAACGCCATTCTCACCGGATGCGCTTGGGCCAGCATCGCACGCGACCGCATCGCCCCGCGCGTCTTTGCGTTCGCCGCGCCCGACGCCCCCGCCCCCACCGGCAAGCTCGCCCGCCTGCGCGGCGCCTTTGTGGGCAAACCGCTCGTCGCCGCCGTCTTGTGCCTGCTGCTCGCCGGCGTCTTTGCGCTGCTTGGCATGGAGGTCTCGTCCAACCACGACTTTACCTGGGTCTACCCCCTGTGCATCCTGCTCGAGTGGGCCATCATCGCCACGCTCATGACTGGCTTGTTCTTCCTATTCCAGCGCCACGGCGCAGCTCCCGCGGTCCTGGCCTTTGCCCTCTTTGTCCTGGGCATTGCCGAGTTCTTCGTCATCACGTTTAAATCCATGCCCATCCAGCCGGGCGACCTTTCGGCCATCTCCACCGCCGCTGCGGTCGCCGGCACCGGCTACACCTTCTCGATCTCGCTGTTCTGCGTGCTGTCCATGGGCTTTACCGCCATCGCCATGCTGCTATGCGAGTACGCCGGCCTGGTGGCACCGCACCGTCAGAAGGGCGCCGCCAACGCCAAGCGCATGCTGCTCACCAACCTGCTCGTCGCCGTGCTGTGCCTGGGCGGCGTGACCGCGCACGTCACGCTTATCGACTACTACAACACCCTCGGCATCACCGTCTACACCTGGCGCCCGCTCGAGAGCTACTGGCGCGAGGGCTACCTGCCCGCTTTCATTAGCGCGGCGCAGTCCATCAAGCCGCCCAAACCCGCCGACTACTCCGTCGACGATGCCAAGGCTACGCTCAAAAAGTACGCCAAGGCCTACGACAAGTCCGATGCCGCCAAGAGCGACGAGCGCGCCGCCGCAAAGGAGCAGTTCGACAGCGAGAAGCCCACGGTCATCGCCATCATGAACGAGACCTTCTCAGACCTTTCGATCTACCAGAACATGCGCGCCGGCTACGAGGGCCCGCAGTACTTTAAGAACCTGTCCAACTGCCTCAGCCGCGGCAAGCTCTATGTGAGCGCCTACGGCGGCGGTACCGCCAATACCGAGTTTGAGTTTATGACCGGCAACTCCATGGCCAACCTGGGCTCGGGCGTGTACCCCTACACCATCTACAACATGGAAACGACCGGGAACCTGGCAGAGCAGTTCAAGTCGCTCGGATATTCCACCACGGCCATGCACCCCAACCACGCGACCAACTGGAACCGCGAGAACGTCTACAAGGACTTTGGCTTTGACCAATTCCTGTCCATCAACGACTTCCAGGGGGCCGACACCCTGCGCGGCATGGTGACCGACCAGGCTACCTACGACAAGATTCTTGAGCTGCTCGACCAGAACGCCGATCCTCAGTTTATCTTCGACGTGACCATGCAGAACCACTCGGGCTACGATACGGGCCTGCTGCCGGTCGATAAGCAGATGCATCTGAATATCGACACGACCGACCTGGACGCCAAGACCGTCGAGGACGGCACGCTGTCCGATGTCGACGAGTATGTCTCGTGCATCGAGCAGTCCGATCAGGCGCTGCGCTACTTCCTCAACGCCTTGAGCAAGCTCGACCGCAAGGTAGTCGTGGTGTTCTGGGGCGATCACCAGCCGTTCTTCCCGTCCAAGTTCAATGACAAGTGGTTTACCGGCGAGGACGACGCTACGCATCAAGAGCGCCTGTGGCAGACCGACTACATCATCTGGGCTAACTACGACGTTGCCGGTTGCGACCAGACGAGCGAGGTCGACGACCTGTCCACCAACTACCTGTCCACCCAGCTTATGCAGCTGATCGGCGCGCCGCTGACCGACTACCAGAAGGCGCACATGACGCTTCGCGAGTCGCTGCCCGCCATTAACTCGGTCGGCTACGAGGACGCTAGCCTGCGTTGGGCGCTCTCCTCCAACGTCACCGGCGACGACGCCGAGGCCGCGGCTGCCACCAAGGCGCGCGAGGATTACGCCAAGATGCAATACTACGAGATGTTCCGCGACGGCAAGAACGTGTACACCGAGCACTTCCAGACCGAGGCCAACGAGACCGACCCCAACCTGGCGCCGGGCACGACCAAGATCAAATAGCGACTAGCTGCGAATTCATAACTGAAACGTCTGTCCAGGCGGAGGCATATAAGGTTCCCTGCTCGGACAGTCCTGCGCAAGACGGAGGCCACATTAAGTGGCCTCCTTTGCGTGCGGAACTCGCGATGAACCTTATATGCCTCCGCCCGGACAGACGCCTTGTTGTTGGAGCGCGGCTTGTCATGGGGTGGTAACCGCAGCATATATAAGTCGAAGACCACATCTTGTGGCCTTCTTTGTATCCGGAAGCCGTGTCCCAGAATTCACGTCCGGAGTGGGATGTGGCTTCCGCTTACGGCCCCGTTGGGAAACTGCATCCCACTCCGATCGCAAATTCCGGGTCGCATTATCCACCAGAGCCCTCAACCGGAAACCGCATCCCATTCCAAAGGCGAATTCCGGGACACGGTTTTCGAGACCCCGCCCATCCGGAAAGCCCGTCCCGCTCTGAATACGTCCGGACATGGAATATCCGCTTATTAGGCCTTCCAGCAATAAAGGTGCGCCCTCCCGGGCGGTGGGCACGAAGTTCATCGCGAGTTCCGCACGCAAAGGAAGCCACTTAATGTGGCTTCCGTCTTGCGCAGGACTGTAGAGCAGGGAACTTCGTGCCCGCCGCCTGGGAGGGCGTTGCATTTAGAAGACGGACCTAGCGCTTATCCCGCCGGGACAAAAGCAGCGCAGCCATAAAAGCGATGATCGCAAGCGTCAGCAACACCAAGAGCAATGTGAGCGTGCTGTCGCCGGTTGCCGCCAGGCCAAACAGGCCGGGGCTCTTACTGCCAGCTGGGCGTACGGGAATCTTCTCGCCATCATCCTCGGCGGTAATCTCCCAGCGAATGGTCTTGCCTGCGTCGGCAAGCTCGTTGCCGACCGACGTCGGGACACTTAGTTGCAAGTTGAGCACCGTGCTACCATCGTTCGTAAACGTTGCGACTTGCGTGGGATGTGCGAACACACTACCCGGAGTTCCCGTCTGGAGCCAACCTGCAGACGCATCGCCCGCCGACGCCGTTAAGGTAATGGGCGACAGCAGGTGTGCCGTCTCGTGATCGACAACGGCCCGCACAAACACGCGCACCTGGGACTTTACGCCCGTGGCACGAACCTCAATCTGCTGCTCGCGCACATCGCCGGGCACTAGATCTTTAAAGGCGGGAAACAGATCGGGCTCCCCCGAGGAGCCCGTCGCCCCCGAGACCGTCAGCTGGCGCGCATTTCCGTCATAGGCAATCGCGGGAGTGTCGGCAAGCGCACGAGCAGGAGCGGCGAGTGCGGCAATGCAGAAAATAGCCGCGACCACGCAACGCAAGGAGCGCGCAACACCTTTGCGAATCGAGAACGCCATACTTACGCACCTCCGTGCGGCGGCACCAGCACGCCATCATTGACCATACAGTTCCATGCCTCGGTGACCGCATCGTCGGGCGTAGACTGAATCGCTTGGGTCGAAATGTCAACGACTAGGTTTTTACCATCTACCTTCTTCTCGGACACGCTCTTGATGAGCACGCCCGTCTTGCCGAGCGGTGCAACGGGAGACGTCCAGTAGTAGAATCCGTCGGCCGAGCGAACCCAAGACGAGGCGCTGCTAGGAGTTGAGGCATTGGACACGTCGCCCCACACAATAGCGTAGTCGGTACCCTCGACCGGCTCATCCCACAGGCGTGCGCCATCCTTGTCCTGCCAGTAGATATCCACCGCAACACGCAGGTATGCCGGAGCCGAGCCCGTGTTTTTAACCGAGACATCCCTCTTCACGTTGTCCTCGCGCGTCTCGTCCACCGAAGGCGCCACCGAGCCAAAACCAAACTCGTTGACCAGCACGCCCGTAACCGAAAGCCACGCAAACGTGCCGACAGCGCCGGCCAAAAGGAGAACGCCGACAAGGAGGGCAACGATCTGCTTGCGCTTTGTCATCCTAGTCCTCCCTCTTCAGCTGCCCGTTTTTCCAAACATTCTTGGCATGCGAGCCGCCGTCGACCCATTTGTCCTTCGCGCGCGTGTTAACGCACGTCACCACGGTGTCGCCCGCGCTCGAGGCGGACGAGATGGTCAGCTCGGCAGATTTACCGGGTGCCTTGCCCGGCGTGCTCAGTTCACCCTCGTAGCGCCATGCCCAAGCCGTATCTTCCTCGACGGTATAGAAACCCGCCGGAGCGGCAAGCTGCACGCTGCCGACATACCAGGTTTCACCGTTTTCCTGCTGCGTTTTATCGACTTTCACCTCGACCATGCGCGTCTCGGGAGAGGTTCCCTCTGCCGTCTTCGTCACCTTAAAGCGGAACGTCTGCCCCATAGCACTTGCATCGGTGATCTTTTTAACGATCGTCAGCGCATGAGTCTGGTCAAAGTTGAACACGGCATTGCCGTCGCCTTGCTCCCTTCCGCCCGTCTTCTTGGACTCCAGGCGGTTGGCCAAGTCGAACGAACCGTTACCCGAGCCCAAGCTGTAGAGCGAGACATACTGGTCGTTAACGGGTTCCTCCGTCATGGACGCATCAGGACCGTAGCTCGCCCGCTTAACGGTAACAGTCAGCTGCGTCCCCATAAACGGCTCAGCAAAGCAGACCTTAAAGGGTGCTTTGTCGGCGCTATTGTTGACTGTGTTGGCGGCATTGGGATCGAGTAACCACTTAAGCCGCGCGGTCATTGTTTTAGGGTTCGTGGAATCGGATGTGTCGTTGGCAGTCACGCGATACGTTACGGGATACAGATCCATGTCTCCCTTGACCGGCTCGCCCTTAAACTCATTCCAAGACTTTGCAGCGCCATCGGCAGGCACATATCGCCACTCCAGGAAGAGTTCGCGCACGTCACCGTTAGCCGCCGCCCGCTCATCGAGCTGCGCAACGATCTTGGAATAAGCGTCCGGGTCATACGCGACGGACTTTTGCTCCATCACGGGATCGCCCTTGTCATCATAGACCGGGTTGCCACCCTCATCCATCTTGGGAACATCGACGTCATGAACGAAACCCGCACCCGTCGCACGCTCATCGCCCGAGTCGACCGTCGCCGTAAAGATGGGCAACCCGTCGGCACCGTGATAGCGCACCTTATACGGCGCGATCTTGTACACCGCAGTGTAGATCACGCTCTTAAAGGGCTCACCGCCCTCGAGGGGATACTTCTCGTCATCGGTCATCAGGGTGTATTGGCTATCGGATTCATAGTCGCGTGACCAGCCGACAAAGTCGTACTTGGTGCCGTCTTTGCCGACAACCTCCTTGACAGCCTTGACCTCAAGAGAAATCTGGTCGCCGGAATCAGTACGGCCGAGACCGCGGACAAGAGCAGGATTCGCGAGATTTGAGTCGATGTTCGATTGAACGGTAACCAGGCTGGGACGGTAGACCGGGTACAGCTCCATGGGGGCCTTGACCACGGTAGAAGCACTCACCATACGGATACCCTCAGACCAAGCGACATAGCCCTTGCCAGGTGCCGGCTGGGCTTCCGTCCAGCCCACGAAGACGTTGAACGCACCTCCTGTATCCGCATCGATAGTGCTGACGTCATAAGTGGGCTTCGGGATGCCGCCATCAAGGTTGCCGAGCATATCGCCTTTCTGAGCAACTTTGCCATCCACATCTTTGGCATTGAGATGGTACACGACCGCCAACGGCGAATAGTACGCCACAAATGTATAGGCCCCGCCGGGTTCCACCTGATAGGAATACGAGTTATCGCCGTTAGGTTCGAGCTTTTTAACTTCGCCATTCGGAAGCTCGATTTCGACCCTGTCCAGCTTGTATCGCTCGCTGCCGGACTTGTATACCGTCGTTTCGGTATCAGGAGTCACCGTTGCCGTGGCGGGATCGGTGTCCGCATTGAGAGCGGGGGTGATGTCATACCTAGGAACATTTACCTCGGAAGTGCCCTCAAAACCGGCGCGATGCAGGTTGGTGGTGTAGTTGACGTCGTACTTTGCGTAGACGGGATAAGCATCCTGACACTTGGTGACCTTGGAGTCAGGTGTCGCCAAGTATGGCGCCGCCTTTTCCGGATTGCTCGTCACATAGGGGTCGTTGGCGACATCATAGATATATTTCCAGACGGCAGAATCCTTCTTGACCTCGGCGGTCGAAATCCAGCCCAGGAACTTATAACCCGGCACCGCCATCTCGGCATCAGTCGGCGAAGACTCAAGGGTCAAGGGGCTTTCATAAGAACCAGTTGGCTCATCCTGCGGGTCCCCTGTTGCCTCAACCGAAGTGTTCACGTGCGGGTAGTAATACGTGTACGTAGGGTCTGATCCATTCACCTTATTTTGCAGCAGGTTGCTTTCGTAACGACGCGTAGCGGCCTTCAGGATTGTGTTGTCCTTGTTGTAGAAGTTAACGTCTGTAGTAATCATCGCGCGAACGTAATACTTCGTATCGAGATCCAGCATCGTGCTTTCGATGGGATTTTTCACATACGTCCAGCAGCCATTGCCGCGCTCAAGCGTCCAGAAATTCAGGCGATAGCGATCATTCACCAGTTTGACCGTTACGTTCAGCGAAGCCGAAGTCCAGGTATCGCTTAGCGTTGCAGCGCCTGGAAAATCGGTATCGGCATAGAGGTCTTTTAGAGTATCGGCTCCCTTATCGTTTTTAACGTTGTGCGAGTACGCATTAAGGGGACTCACGACAAGGGTTTCCTTCGTGAAGCGCGTGTCACACGTTTCGTCATACCTATCCTTTATACCGTGGTCAACATGCTCCGGACCCCAGTGGACGACGTTTTCACGCACGAAGGTACTACCGAGGTTTTCCTCAAAGGGCGTTTGATAGCGATTCCAAACGGAACAAAGTAGCTTGCTGTCCGTAAACCCATGGTTGGTATAAGCCCGAACGTAATAATCCACGCGGTACTCAAAGCGCGCCGTATAGGTGTGCAGCACGGTTAGATCGACATCGGCAGGGAGTGTATAGCTGGGGTCTCGGCTTACGCGGACCTCAACCGTGGACCCATCGGCGACCTGCTTGTTTTCGTACCAGCCCAGGAAGCGATACCCATCGGGCAGCTTGCCGCCCTCGGACAGGGGCGTACCGTCCGTGTCGCGCACCTGTACCGTGTAGACGCTGGTGCCGTCCCCGGCAGTCTGGACGTCGACTTTGGTTTTGCCAACGCCGTCACGTAGGGTCTCATTGTCGATTTTGTCCTGCTCATTGCCCTCGAACACCGTCATGATGTTCGACACGTAGTCGCTGTACACGGGATAGAAATCGGTGGGGCCGACCACGGCAATCTCGCTGCCCACGGGATAGAATGCTCCCTTGTTTTTCAGATCAGCCAGCTGATCTGAGGTAATGGCAGCATAGGCGCCATTCATGCTCTTATCGGCATTCGGCTGCGTGGTCCATCCAATAAACGTCGCGGTAGGCGGCAAGCCGCCGCGATCCGCGGGGGCAGCGGGCGTCAAACCGACGCCATAGCGGTACCAGTCCGTAGACTGATCGTGCGCCTTGCCGTCTTTCCAATTGAGCATCTCGCCCTTAACGTTATAGAACAGCACCTGCGCCTCGTATGAAGCGATAAAGAGGTCATTGCCCTTGAAGCCCTCACTCTCGGCATGATCCTTGCCGTTGTCGGCAGTGTAGATAGACGTCGTCTCGTGCTTCGTGTTGTCCTGAACGCGCTTGCCATCCTTCACCGCAGCGTCATCGGTTTTGCCGTCAAACCAGCTGTTGTCTTGTCCAATTCGGTTCACACGCACGTCGGGCTCGCGGAACCAGCCCATAAAGCGGTAGCCGCCGTTCGCCTCGCTCAGCCCCTCAGGCCTTGCAGAGGTCTCCTGCTTAAACGTCACCGACGTATCGCCCTGGGCCAAGCCCTGAGCCGTTCCCGCCAGCACGGCGCTCACGGCAAAGGTGTACGGATCCGTGGTCTTCTGATCAATACCGAGTTTGGTCGCCTCGATTGTCGCGGTGCCCGCGCCGGGAAAATCAATCGTCGCCTTAACGCTCTGGCCATGCACGGGGATATTCAGCTTGTAATCCATCGCCCACTCATTGGTGTGCTGGCCACCCAGGGCATCGTCGTTAGCGGTCGAGCGCATGGTACCGGCACAGAAGTCGTAGTCGTGCTCTTCCCATAGCTCACGCGTGATGTAGCGCTCGTCATCCCACGGACCATAGCTGTCGCCCTTGGTGGTACCGTCGCCGCCAAACGAAGGGATCTTCTTTTTGGCAGGATTGCCCTGGCTATTGCCAGAAAGGCTCACGCTCGGCTTAAAGTAGCACTCGGTGACCGTGGCGTCGCCCTTGTTGGCGCGTGCAGCAATACCGCCCAGGTTCACATCGTTTTGAATAATGGGGATCACGGCGATGGGGTTGTACTGACGCGAGCTCAGATCGCCCGCAAAGTGGCTTCGGACAAGCTCATTGCCTTCTTCGGTTAAAATACGGCCCGCCAGTCCGCCTGTCCACGCGCGCGTCACGGAAATGACGCCCACGTACGACGCGGCATAGCTGTAGCACTGCGCCGTCGAGAAGCAGTCGATAATCTTGGCGTTACCCGCCATACAGCCCACAAAACCCGAGGCGTACACGTTGTTGCCGCCCAGGGCGCCAATGGCCACATCGTATTTATTGGTGACGTCGGTCATGCCCTTCTCGGCAATCGAGCCATCCTTTTTGCGCGTAGGCGTCACGCGGCAATACTCGATGGTCGAGTTCTTAACGTAGCCGGCAAACGCCGCCATATACAGGCCCTCGCCACCGATTGCCTGTACGCCCGAAGTCGTGTTGTTAACGGCGCGACCACCACGGACCTCGCAGTTGTAGAGCGTGCAGCCGTCGAGTTCGCCGGCAATCAGGCCCCCCTCAAAGCCCGCATTGGTAATCACGTTGAGCATGTTGTTGGCGCACGTAACGTGCAGGGTGCTCTCCATGACCATAACGTTTTCGAAGCGAGTGTTGACGGCCTTGCCCACGATAATGCCGCCGCGAAAGTCAGCCCAAATGTTGGCATCCTTGACCAGGAAGTTCTTGATGGTAGCGCCATCGGTCTCGGCAAAAAAGCCCGTATCGCGCTCGGGATCCAACATATTGTTGGCGTAGTCCAGACCTTTAACGGTGTGGTTCTGGCCATCGAAAACGCCCCTAAAGGGATGCTCCTTATTGCCAAAGGAGAGGTGCTTGACCGTGTTTGAGACGATGGTCTTCATGTCCTCACCATCGAGCTCAATATCGTTATCGAGATAGACGTGCCAATCGCGCGTGTCGCGCTCGCGCGAAAGCGCCACGCACGACAAAAAGTCAGCCTCGTTTTTGATGTGGAATTCGGTTTTACCCTCGGCATGCGCCACCGCTGGCAGCACCATAACGCAGCAAAGGGCAATCGCCGCGACGGCAATCAGCCTGCTGAGCACACCTCGATTTCTGTTCTTGATCTTCATAGGCTAGTTCGCCTCCGGCCAGCCCACGACGTCGAGCACGTCGAGGACGGTATCGTTTGCCTGCTGATTTTTGGCCTGCACGGCCTGGACGTCGATATCAAGTTTGAATGAGCCACCGCGCGCGGCATCGTTGTAGTCGCCCACGAAGCGCAGCGAGTCCATGAGACTCTCCGTCATGGCGCCGGGGTCGAGCATGCCGCCACGGCCAGCCAATCCGCGGTAGTAGTACCACCCATCGCCGCCATCGATCCACGGGGACCCCTCGCCCGCGTTCACGTTAAAGGCAACGTTGCCCGAGGCATCCGCGGTCGTGCCGTCAGACGCCACCGACGTCATGCGCAGACGAGCGCGAACATACTCGGGCTGTGCGCCGGCATTCTGCACGCGCACGATGCGGCTGATGTCAGAGCCCCCGGCCTTGGTGTCGGGATAGTCCCCGTGCGCGTTGGGCTCGAACGGAATCTCCTCGCCCTGATCGTTGAGAGTGAACTCGCAGACTCGTACCTTCACGCTGCCAAACGACACGACGTTGCTCGCGGGCACCATGTCCACGGTAAAAGCCAGCGTGCCGCACAGGCACGCCAGGGCAAGCAACGCCATGGCGGCAAGCGCCAAGGTGCGTTTCTGATTGTCGGAAAGATTGTTGAGCACTGCGTTCGCCAATCGTCGGAAAAGGGGGCGAGATCCCGGCCCGAATATAGGGGTGGGGAGCGGACCGGGATCTCGGTGGGAAGGGGTTAAGCCTGAGCCTGTTTATCAGCCCAAACCTTGGCCTGCTTAAGGGCATTGTCGGCAGCGTTGGTCTCTTCACCCTTCTGGCCGTCGCCGAAGATGTAGGCGGAAACCGTCATCTTGGGCTCAGTTTCGACCATGGTGCCCTCCAGGGTGTCGGGGAACACAACCTTGCTAAAGAGCTCGCCGGTGTAGACATCCTTGGAGGCATCCTTGGCTTTCAGAACGGCAGGGGCGTCTGTCGTGGAGCCCTTGGCATACATGAACAGGCCGCTCAGGTACTTGCCATTGGCGGATGTGGTCACCTTACCTTCAACCGGCTTCCAGTTGTTGTTGAGGGTGAAGTACGGGGTGTTCGCGGCAGCGGTGGTGCCCTTGACCATGGCGTTCTTTACATAGATGAACACGTAGGCGTCATCGGAGCCCTTTTTGATGCCGACGTTGGGGTTCTTATCGGCAGCTGCGCCGGGAACGATCTTGGAGTCGGCGACCCACTTGGTCTCGAACAGGTAGGCACCGTTGTCATTCGCATCGGTGCCGGGCTTCTCGGGATCGGTCGGATCCGGCTTGTTCTCCGTGGGGCCAAAGCTACCCACCGTAAACACGTTCTTCAGCGACTGCGTAGCCGTCAGCCAAGCGTAGGTGCCCGCGCCGGCGGCCAGCACCAGCAGCAGCAAGGCGGCAATGATGCCGTAGCGCTTTTTCTTCTTGTTTTCCATCGTTCTCTTCCTTTCGAAAATCGACTTCCCCGGCAACGGCCCTTGCCGTTGCCGACACCTCTCCCCTGCCGCTACGAACGCCGCTCCCTCGCATGCGCGCGGGCATGCGTGCCCGCAGGCTCGTCGGGAACCATCCGATCGAGCACCATCGACGCCGCGACTAGCAGCGCCAGAACGGCCATCACAACAAGCAAACCGGGCATCGTCGTGCAATATGCGTTAACGAAGCCCAGGTAAGGGACACAAAAAGAAACGACGCCGATCACGCGTGAAAAAGGCGTCTGCTCGGCGTCGTGCATGGTGGTTCCATCTGCATTTTTGTTTGCGATTCCCTGCGTGCTGATCATCTGCGCCACAGGGTCGACCTCGTACACCTGGTGCGTCACCACGGCGCCGTCGGATCGGTAAAAGGTTGCATTGTCACCCACGGCAATATTCGTCGGCTCAACTTGGCGAACAAACACCATGGAGCCAACGGGCAGCTCGGGCTCCATAGAGCCCGAAAGCACTGCATAGGGCGTGTATCCAAATGCACGAGGGACAAAAGAAACGACGGTAAGAGCTATGACGAGCACAATCGCCAAGCTACTAAGAAGTGCAATAAAATGTTTGAGTGCACGAGCCGCCAAAGTGATAATTCCATCCCCATCGAGGCCATATTCGATCAATTCAAGGGCCCGCCACTTTCCTCAAACGCTACAAGGCCCTTGAAAATGGGATTCGAAAAAGCCAATTTGAAATCTCTTTCATGGCATATACCATACTGTTGACCTTTATTTTTTGCAACACTTGATACCGAAATGCCCAGAAATTGGCGTGAGCAGTCTTTAATACCCGTACCGGCCTGCCTTGTTCGATACCTGCAACCAACCCCCCTATGCTATTTTTTCACGCTAAGTATGCTTTGTTGTACAACGCAAATGATGCTACCCCCCCCCCTAATTAAAATTTCTATTCAATGTTTCATTTCATTCCAAGCTTCGCCATGTATCAGAATCTTGGCAAGATCAGGTCACTCCACACCAAAGCTTTCCGAAAACCCGTCCCGCTCTGGGCACATTTGGGCATGGAATCATCAGCTTATTAGGCCTTCCATCAATAAAGGGGCGCCCGCCCGGCGGCGGAATATAAGGTTTATCGCGAGTTCCGCACGAGCCGGAGAGCACTTAATGTGCTCTCCGTGCAAGCAGGACTGTAGAGCAGGAAACCTTATATTCCGCCGCCGGGCGGGCGAAACGTTTAGAAGATGGACCTAGCACTCCTTCTTCATGGCGTTGTAGCCGATCAGCACAGTCCATACGTACGCACAGGTCTTCGGGATCATGAGCATGCCGATGGCCGGGATGACCTCTGCCCACAGGACCACGGGAATGTAGAAGCCGAAGCTCAGCACAATGGTGAGCCACATCCAGCGGAAGGCCTCATCCTTGTCTTGCTTCGCACTGCGGTAAAACAGCACGATGACCATCAAGCCCATGATGGCAAACGGGATGTTGCGCAAGATGCCCCACTCGAGTGGGGTCTGGTTGGTGAGCCACTGGTTCTGCGGCAGCATGCAAAGCGCGACGCGCATGGCGGCTAGCGCAAAGATCGCTGCGGTCGTCCCAACGTGGTTCTTAACCTGATAGCGTTCGCGCCACACGTAGTAGAGCAGCACGTAGAAGACGGTCATGGTAATTGAGGTGATCCACTTGCCCAGGCCCAGCTGCACGGCATAAGCATCAAAGCCCGTCGTGCAAAGTGCCAGTGCGCGGGGCACCAGGTGGAACGAATCGCCGGCACCCAAAACCACTGCCATCCAGCCAAAAAGCTGAAACTGGCGATTGCCCTTGCTGCCGCGAATCATGCGAATACCGATGGTGATAACGGTCACCAGATACACGATGTCGAATAGCGTTTCGAATAAAGCACGCATATATACATCTCCTTTAAAGAATGGTTGCAAACGAACGGTTTTGGTTCTTGGTGCTGAGCCTCACCTCCTTAACATGAACGCCGTTCACTTTCTAACTATAAAAATCCCGCCTTGCGCGGGGACCGTTAGTAGAGGGTTCGGCGCGTAATCTCGAGCGCAGCACTCGGATCAAAATCTTGCCGGATCGCAGCCGAGAGCATGAGCGAGAACAGGACCTCGGCAAATTGCTCGGCCGAAAACTGCTCCGTAAAGGCACCCTCGCGCACCAGCGGATCATGCTTGAGCACCACACAGAGCTGATCGAGGATATGCTGCCAGGCATGGTGCATGCGGCGCTTGCCATCCGCGGTGTCCTGCTGCATGAATCCTAGCGAGTGATGCGTGAAGAAGCCCGGGTACGTTTGGTAGCCGTAATCCATCTGGCGATACATCCAGCGAATGCAGGAGACTGTGTCGTCCAAAACCGACTCATCTTCCGGATGATGGAAAATATCGCCCCAGACGCTTGCCACGGTCGCACCCACCAACGCCGTTTTAGAATCAAAGTAATTGTAGATGCATCCGACCGACACGCCGCACGCCGCGGCAACCGAGCGAATGTTGACGCCGGTCCAGCCGTTTTCCTGAATGAGTTTACGGCTCGTTTTCAGGATTTCCTCCTTAGACGTCGCTACGTTATTCATGTCCTCACCTCCAATGTGAACACTGTTCATTTTGCCACGCCGCAACCGCGTGTCAAGAAAAAGCCTCGAGGGTTTCGAGGCTTTCACTTCTGTATTATTTCGCACGCACGACGGCGGTAGGCCTACTCGCCCAGCACAGCCTTCTTGGCGGCTGCGGCCATGTTGTCCAGATCTTCCTTGGTGGGATGGTCCTTTGCGGCAACCCAGTTGTCGAGCAGCATCTTATAGCGCGCGTTTTCGGGTTCTTGCTCAAGCATCACCTCGTAGCGCTGCTTTACGGCGGGACCCATCTTGCCCTGGCACATAGCCCAGCCTACAAGCTCGGCATCCTCGGCCAGATTTGAGCTCACGCGGTCGATAATCTGCCTAAAGTACTCCTCGCTGGCACCAAAACCGCAGGTGCCAAACAGGAACACGCGCTTGCCGTGTAAGGCGGAAAGCAGCGACGCCACCGAAGGCGTGCATGCGCCCTTGTCGCACCAAAAACCGACGAGCACCGTGTCGGCCGCGCAGGCGCCCTGCGCCTCGAGCGCAACCTGATCTGCATCCGCATCGTCGCTCAACGCCGCGGCATGGACAAACTCAACACCCGCAGCCTGCAGCGTGCGCTTGATCGCACCCGAAACCATCCTGGTATTACCGCTCTTGCTGTTAACCACCAAAGAGCACGTCATAGTCACGTTGCCTCGTATCCCCCAAAACTAAAGCCACTAATGCAATTTATTAGATGAATATCTTAGTACTAACGTGACAGATGTAAACCACCGTCTGTCGATTGATTAATTTGCCCCGCGGGCTTGCTCACTGGGCGAATTGGCTGCGGTAGAGTTCGGCGTAGAAGCCGCCTGCCGCCAACAGCTCGTCGTGCGTGCCGCGCTCGATAATCTGGCCGTCGCGCATTACCAGAATGCAGTCGGCGTTGCGGATCGTCGACAGGCGGTGCGCCACCACAAAGCTTGTGCGGCCGGCCATAAGCTCGTCGAATGCCGCCTGCACCTGCAGCTCGGTGCGCGTATCGATACTCGAAGTCGCCTCGTCCAGCAGCAAGATAGCCGGGTCGGTGAGCATGACGCGCGCAATGCACAGCAGCTGCTTTTGGCCCTGGCTAAACGTGCCGCCGTCCTCGCCAATCACCGTGTCGTAGCCTTTCGGCAGCTGCACGATAAACTTGTGCGCGTGCGCGCGCTTGGCGGCTTCGATAACCTGCTCGCGCGTGGCTCCTGGGCAACCGTAGGCGATGTTTTCCGCCACCGTGCCCTCGAACAGCCAAGTGTCCTGCAGCACCATGCCAAAGGCACGACGCAGGCTCGCGCGCGTGTAATCGCGCGAAGCCTTGCCATCGACCGCGATGCGGCCGGCATCGATATCGTAAAAACGCAGCAGCAGATTGATGAGCGTTGTCTTTCCGCAGCCCGTGGGGCCGACCAGAGCAAAACGCATGCCGGGCTTGGCATCGATGCAGATATCCTGCAACAGCTTTCGGTCGGGCACATAGCTAAAGTCCACGTGTTCAAAGGTCACCTCGCCCTGCGGTGCGGCAAGCTCTACAGCGTCCGACGCGTCGGGCTCCTGCTCGCGCGCATCGAGCAGCGCAAACATGCGGCGCGCCGAGGCGTACGCGGTCTGGATCTGCGTGATGACGTTGGTGACCTCGTTGAACGGCTTGGTGTACTGGTTGGCATAGGACAGGAAAATCTGCACGCCGCCCACCGTAAGCGCCGCGGGCACGCCCGTGATCACGCCCACGCAGCCGATCACGGCAACCACGGCGTAGATGATGTTGTTGATAAAACGTGTACCGGGGTTGGAAAGCGAGCCCATAAACTGCGCGCGCTCACCTGCCGTATAGAGCTCGGCGTTAAGGGCATCGAAGCGCGCTTGGGCGTTCGGGCCATAAGCAAACGCATCCACCAGCTTTTGCTCACCCACATACTCCTCGATATGACCGCCGAGTTGGCCCTGGATGCGCTGTTGAGCAGTGAAGCTCTTATTGGAGAGCTTGGCAATAGCACCGGCTGCAAAAATGGAAAGCGGCGTGACGAGTACCACCACGAGCGTCATGGTCAGGTTAATGGAGAGCATAAACGCGAGCGTGCCAACGATGGTGATAACGCCGGTGAATAGCTGGGTAAAGCCCTGCAGCAGGCCATCGCCCACCTGATCGACGTCATTGACCACGCGGCTCATGAGGTCACCGTGGGCATGGCCGTCGATAAAGCTGAGCGGCATGCGGCTGAGCTTGTCGCTCGCCTCCACGCGCATGTCGCGCACCGTCTCGTAGGACAGACGGTTGACGCAGTAGCCCTGCAGCCACTGGAAGGCCGCCGCGCCCACCACGACAATCGCGAGCTTGGTAACGAGCGGCAGCAGCGCATCGAAGTCCACCTGCCCGGCGGCAACGATGAGGTCGATGCCTTCGCCGATGAGGATGGGCGTATAGAGTTGCAGGATCACCGAGATGGCGGCGCTCACAAACGATGCCGTAAATGAAATGCGATGCGGACGGACGTAGCCCAGCAGGCGACGGGTCACTGCACCTACGGGATAGCGCTCCGGATCGCCGGGCTGACGCGGGCCGTCGCCCAGGTCATTGAGGCTATCGTTGCCGGACACGTTGGCCGTCATCGTGGCGACCGAACCGGAAGAAGTATACGGATTCATTTAGCGGCCCTCCTTTGCGCAAGTGGATGCCGGGGCAGCCGGGACAGACGCGGGCGTCGCGCTCCCCTGCTGACCCTCGAGCTCCTCGCGGCGCAGCTGCGACTGGCAGATCTCGCGGTAGAGCTGGCAGGTCGCGTACAGCTCGTCATGCGTGCCCAGGCCCGCAACCGAGCCGTGATCGAGTACGCAGATCATGTCGGCGTCGCGCACGGTCGAGACGCGCTGGCTTACGATCACCGTCGTGAGCGGCAGCCCGCCCTCGGCGGCACCGCGCACGCTGCGCTCGCGAATGGCATGGCGAAGCGCCGCATCGGTCTTAAAGTCGAGCGCCGAGGCGGAGTCATCCATAATCAGAACCTGCGGCGCGCCCACCAGGGCACGTGCGATGGTCAGGCGCTGACGCTGGCCACCGCTAAAGTTCTTGCCGCCCGCCTCGACCGGGGCGTCGAGCCCCTGGGGCTTGTTGCGCACGAACTCGCTCGCCTGCGCCATGTCGAGTGCCGCCCAGAGCTCCTCGTCGGTCGCGGCTTCATCGCGCCAGGTTAGGTTGCTGCGGATGGTGCCGCTCACCAGCGACGCGCGCTGCGGAACGGTCGCGACCACACGGCGCAGCTGATCGAGTGGCCAGGTGCGCACGTCGGTACCCATCACGCTCACACTGCCGGCGCCCGCATCGTACAGGCGCGGGATAAGCGAGACGAGTGTGGACTTGCCGCTGCCCGTGCCGCCGATAATGCCGAGCGTCTTGCCCAGCGGGAGTTCCAGCGTCACATCGCTCACGGCATTTGCCGCGCTCGCGCCAAACGAGAAGCTCGCATGGCTCAAGCTCAGCGCGGGGGCCGGAACAGCGCCACCCGCCAGTCCGCTCGGCTCGGGCAATGCGACCGGCCGGTTGCCCTCGTCGGTAATGCTCGGCTCGCAATTGAGTACCTCGTTGATACGCGAAGCGCTCGCGCTCGCCTTGGTAAAGACCACGACCAGGTTGGCGACATACACGATGGAGGTGAGGGTCTGCGTCATGTAGTTCACAAACGCCATGACCTGGCCCTGCGTGAGCTCGCCCACGTTGACCTGGATGCCCCCCACCCACAGGATGGCGCACACGCCCAGGTTCATCATCAAAAACGTGACGGGGTTAAGGATCGACGAGAGCTTACCCACCGCGATGGCGGTATGGGCCTGGTCGTCGGCGGCTTGGGCAAAGCGCTCGCGCTCGTGGTCCTCGCGCACAAAGGCGCGAACCACGCGGGCGCCCGAAAGGCCCTCGCGGCAGATAAGCGCGATGCGGTCGAGCTTTGCCTGCAGCTGCTTGTAGTACGGGATGCAGCGTGCCATGACAAACCAAAACACCAGGCCGATGGCGGGCGTGCAAATCAAAAAGATGATGCCGAGCTTAAGGTCGATGGCAAGGGCCGCGACCATGGAGCCCACCGCCAGGAAGGGCCAGCGGATGAGCATACGCACGCCCAGCGCCACGGCGAGCTGCACCTGGTTGACGTCGTTGGTGATGCGCGTGATGAGCGACGGTGTGCCAAAGCGATCGAGCTCGACGTAGCTCAGCTTATTGATGTGCTGGTAGAGCGCGCCGCGGATGTCGGTGCCCATGCCCTGCGAGGTCAGCGCCGCCATCTTTTGGCAGACGAGCGTAAACGAGATGCCAATCACAGCCATGGCGCCAAGCAGCATACCGTAGTGGACGACGGCGTTGACATCGTGCGCGCCGATACCTTTATCGATCATCTGGGCAATCACGAGCGGCGTAAGCAGGTCAAAGATCACTTCGATCAACTTGCACGCAGGACCAATCACCATATACCGGCGAAACTTACCACCAAAACGCCTGAGCAGCTCAATCATAAAAAGGCGCTCCCTATCATCATCTCTCTTCAATCTGATTCATGATAGTACGGAGAGCCCTGGAAATGCGTAAGCAACTCGTTACAGATGTAAGGGCGACGGTCACTAGCGCCCAAGGCATGTAGCAGCCGATGTTTTGGCAACGCCAGCGAGCATCACTAAGCACGGGATTGAATTGTTCAGCTAAACGCGCCTTTACGGGTGATTTTTGGACGACGGGGCCCGGCCGGCGACGAGGTATTTGGTAGTCGAGCGATCCCGCGGGCGCAGCCGAGGACCAGCGAGACACCAAATACCTCGTCGCCGGCCGGGCCATGTCGCGGCACCAAAAAGCGCCCGTGCGCTCGATGGATTCGGATGCCCGACAGAGGCTCCTTATGGCTGCTTCCTTCCGGACCTGACCAGATTCGGAACATGTCGTCATCCGAACCCATCGAACGCGCTAGGCGCTCGGTATATCTTACCTGCTCCCGCCCACCAGAGCAAGGTAGCTAATTTGGGACGGGGCTTTTTTGACTACTTTTTGACTGATGGGGCATCAGGGTAGCGAAAGTAATCAAGAAAGCCCCGTCCTAAATAGACTGATCTGGTGCTGTGCCACGGAAAGGGCCTATCTACTACGTTTTGGTCACAGAGGTCAACCATGGCGTGCTTTTTCGAAAATCGGCAAGCTCTCTACCTGCGGTTTTAATTTTCCAAATTCCGGGATGGTCGAGGGTGGCCGGTTAAACGTAGTAGATGGCCACGTTTCGTGGCAAACGGCCCGACTCGAGACCCATGTCGGCCAGCCTTGAATGGCCATTCACGAAGTTGCGGTGGAATACGGACTGAATTGGCACCTTAAAGGCAAAAACACTCCGTATTTCACCGCAAGTTATTGGGGGGATGGGTTTTAGATGCGGCCAAGGTCGAAGGCTTGGGCGGCGGCTTCACCGGCGCAGATGAGGTTGGTTATGGCTTCCTGGGGATCGAGCGCCAGCTCAAGTCCCATGGGCTTGCGGCAGACCGGTAAAACCAGGTCGACGCCCTGCCTATACACCGCATCCAGGTTGTCAGCACGACCGCCCACGACGGCGACCACCGGCTTGCCATATCGCTTCGCACGACGGGCCACGCCCACCGGTGCCTTACCGGCGGCGGATTGCTCGTCCATATTGCCCTCGCCTGTAATGACCAGGTCGACATCGCGCACGCGCTCGTCAAACCCAATCAGATCGAGCACCGTCTCCACACCCGAGCGCAACTCGGCGCCGAGCGCCAGCAGCGCGGCACCCAAGCCACCCGCCGCGCCCGCGCCGGGCACGCCGAGCACCGAGCCGAAAGTCCGTGCGCCCTCGGGTGTGCGCAACAACCCCTGAGCCCGCGCCCTAGCAATCGCCGCATCGAGCAGGCGGCCATAGCCGACCATCCATCCGTCGTATTTGCCCAGGGCCTCGGCATCCCCCGTCGGCAGACCCTTCTGTCCACCGAACACCGCCAGTGCGCCTCGACGCCCCACGAGCGGATTCTCGACGTCGGAAAGCACGATGACACGCGCGCCATTCAGCGCCCCAAGCGCCGGTACCAAATCGATATTCGCCACGTGTTCAAGGCCTGCGAGACCGGGGGCGATATTGCGGCCACGCTCATCGACAAGGCAGGCGCCCAGCGCCTGCAGCATGCCGGCGCCACCGTCGTTGGTGGCACTGCCGCCCAAACCAATATAGATAGTCTTTGCCCCAGCACGGACCGCGCAAAGCATGAGCTCGCCCACGCCATAGGTTGTAGCAGCCAGCGCCGACGACTCCGTGCAAGGCGAGTACCCGATGCCAGCCGCCTCGGCCATCTCGATGACCGCGGACTCGCGCTCACCATCCACCAACATCCGAGCAGACACGCGATTGTCCAGAGGACCTGCGACTTCATATGCCACGACCTCACCGCCGCACGCGGCAGCGGCATCGAGCGTCCCCTCACCGCCATCCGCCAGCGGCAACGTGGTCACCTGGGCATCAGACCACACGCGGCGCACGCCCTCGGCAACTGCCTCCTCCGCCTGCGCGCTCGAAACGCTGCCCTTAAAGGAATCAATCGCCAACAGCACACGGCGGGGCCGGCGACACGCGGCACCAGAATCGACCGCCTCAACGGCAATATCTTCGGCACACGCGAGCGCCTCGGCATGAGCGGCATGCGCCTCAAGATCGGCCCCACAACCGCAGCCAGCACCATCGGTGCCACGCAGCCCACTAAAATAGCTGCTTAGCACCGCGCGGCACTCGTCTGCCAGCACGCCGGCGGTTACATTAAACCGATGGTTCAGGCGCGAATCGACATTGAGGTCGTATAGCGAGCCCAGCGCACCCGCCTTGGCATCGGTCGCGCCATACACGCAACGCCCCACGCGCGCGTTAACCATAAGCCCCGCGCACATGCAGCAGGGCTCGAGCGTCACGTAGACCGTGCAATCGGAAAGGCGCCAGCGTCCAAGCGTCTGAGCGGCGGCACACAGGGCCGAAAACTCGGCATGAGCCGAAGGATCCTGGTCGAGTTCGCGGCGATTATGCGCCCTCGCGACAATCTCGCCCGCGCGTATCACCACGGCTCCGATGGGCACCTCGCCCACCGCCGCGGCGGCGCGTGCCTCCGCCAGCGCCTCGCGCATGAACTTCTCATCGATTCCGGTGCTCGTCATCGTTCGCCTTCCCTGTTGCAAATCCAAAACGATGCTATCATTACGACTCACGGAGAGATGGCAGAGCGGTTGAATGCGGCGGTCTTGAAAACCGTTGAGCGCGAGAGCGTTCCGGGGGTTCGAATCCCCCTCTCTCCGCCACCTTAGTGATTCACCGGCGTCATGGTGCGCTCAAACAACGCATCGACCACGTCGGCTATCTCGGGTCGACGCTCAAGATCGTGACCCGACTCCCACCAATTTGTGAACAGTCGAATAATGCCACCGGCGATAAACTCCGATGTCGTCTCGAGTGAAACGGGCGCCAGGGCGTCTTCGGCAAGCACGTTCATCACACGCTCGCGGATGGAGCGGGCAATGCGGTCGCAAATAACGTTGGTCAACACGCCCGACATGCTGCTTGCCAAAATGTTATCCATGAGCTGCTCGTGCGCCAGAATCAAATCCATGGCATCGTCCAAAATCGCGTGTCGAAGCGCGCGCACGTCCTCGGCAGACACTGTGCCGGCCTCATCGGGCTGTTTTTGCGGCAAGCCCGACATGAGCTCATCGATATAAAAGGCGAAGTAATCGTTTTTATCGCGAAAGTGCTTATAGAACGTCGTGCGGCGAATCAGGGCCCGGTCGCAAAGCATGGCAACCGTCAAATCCTCAAACCGATGCTCTTCCAAAAGCTCGGTAAAGGCATCGAACAGGGCACGATAGGTTTTCTTGATGCGAAGGTCCATCCGTATCGCCATCCTCAAGGCGTAGACAGCATTCCTTAATTTGTCGCATATCTTACACCTGTACCACCCGTTCGTTATTGGCGCCCCCTCCTTGGCGGAAACATAACGCTTACCGGAAAGTTCGGTATCGCCAAAGGTTGCGGGTATACTAGTAGCGTTACACCAACGGCAGCCAGCGCAAAACGCCGCTGCCATTCGAAACGGAGACATCATGCTTCCCGTCATCATCGGTATCGTTGTTGTCGTTGTGATCGTCAGCGCCATCGCCGGCATCTACAACAACATGGTCACCAAGCGCAATCGCATCGATAATGCTTGGCAGAACATCGACACGCAGCTGCAGCGCCGCAACGACCTGATCCCTAACCTGGTCGAGACCGTCAAGGGCTACGCCAAGCACGAGCAGGACACGCTCGCCGCCGTAGTCAACGCGCGCAACGCCGCCGTGAGCGCCACCACCCCCGAGGCCAAGATGGAAGCCGACAACGTGCTGACCGGTGCGCTGCGCCAGCTCTTTGCTGTGGCCGAGGCCTACCCCGACCTTAAGGCGAACACCAACTTTACGCAGCTCCAGGCTACGCTCGAGGACACCGAGAACAAGGTGAGCTACGCGCGCCAGAGCTACAACGATTGCGTGCTCAGCTACAACAACGCCATCCAGACGTTCCCGGCTGTTATCTTTGCCGGCATCTTCCAGTTTAAGGAGCGCCAGGGCTTCGAGGCCGCCGAGGCCGCCCGCCAGGCACCGACCGTCAAGTTCTAGTGAGCCGTTGACGCATCCACAACCGTTTTTGCATAAACCGCCCCGTCGAATGCATACTTCGACGGGGCGGTTGCTTTTTGCCCGAAGGTACCCCCAGGGGCGGCGTGCAAATTTTGGAGTTTTCAGCATCCCGGAACCCACAGGGCAGGAACGGGCCCACAGAACCGCGTTGAAAACCCTGATTCTGAGCCCTCAGCGCCTCAGAGATCGCTCATTTTTTTACAGGATGCGACTCATGGCGCCTGACTTTCGTCCAAAAACCAGTATGCAGGCACCCTCGACTGCTGAAAACTCCCAAAAATGCACGCCCCGCCCCACCCCAGGCGAGCGGCAACCGAAAAAACGTGCACGTCCCCTCTTCGGCTGCAACTACGGCAAAGCCCTAACAGCCAAATCAGAACCACCCTTAAAAAGGGTGGTTTGCTCTTAGGGTATAACCCACGGGCCCCGGGCTCGCGTCTAAAGGCGCGGGCCCGGACTTCGTCCAGGCCTAGTGCATCTTGACCCGTGGCGCGCCGGTCGAACCGGCGGGCTCACCCCCTCTTGAAGGGGTCCTCGTACTCCTTCACGCTCAGCTTGTCCAGCGCGATGTCGTGGGACTCCTGCTCCCTGATGTACTTGGCGATCGTCGCCTCGTTCAGGCCGACGGTGGACACGTAGTAGCCCTCCGCCCAGAACTTCCTGTTGCCGAACTTGTACTTGAGGTTGGCGTGCCTGTCGAATATCATCAGCGAGCTCTTCCCCTTCAGGTAGCCCATGACGCTCGCGACGCTGTACTTCGGCGGGATCGCCAGCAGCACGTGCACGTGGTCGGGCATCAGGTGCCCCTCGATTATCTCGATCCCCTTGTACTCGCACAGCTTCCTCAGGATCTCCCCTATGTCGCTCCTGATTTGGCTGTAGATCACTTTGCGCCTATACTTCGGCGTGAACACGATGCGGTACTTGCACATCCACTTCGTGTGGGAAAGGCTGTAGGCCTTCTGGGCCATGGCGACCACCCCTTCGACTCGAATTCTTGGCGGCCTGAACAATCGTCAATATCGGTCGGAGGGGCGGCTTTGTAAAGCCGTTTGTCTCCACCCGCGTAGCGGGTGGTTTAAAGCTGGCCGCTGCGCGGCCAGCAGACTAAAGTCTTGAATAAAAGGCGCGGCCAATAGGCCGCGCACCATCTCCCCTACAGCCCAGTAACCTCCTGGCAAGGAATGCAGAGCACTCGACCGAGGCGGACCGGCCTATCTCCCGGCGCATTCCACAGGACGAAAGAACCTCCGCCGCACGTAGTGCGCAGCGGAGGTTCTTTCATGTCCGAGGACGCGCCGGAAAGGTAGGTTGCCCTCGGGCCGGACA